>DASZMZ010000163.1:0-22864 GCA_035551455.1 Candidatus Sulfopaludibacter sp. | reverse complement strand
CGCCATAAGGATCTCCGGCCACCGCGTCGTCTGGCGCAGCACAAGACTACTCCTGTCGCCGCCAATTTTCATCTACGTGGGTGGCCGGGCGGCCATGCTTGGTTGACAATCGAATCGAAAACTAAGGGACGGCGGCAACCGTTTGCTCGGACCATCCCGAGATTGCCCCGGAGAGTTGCAACCCCAAGAGAGAGTTGGCCAATTGCCAACGTAAGTAGGATAGACGGTCGCCTTTTGCCGTCTGTCCAGCCGAGCGGAGCTCGGCTCCCGGGGCAGGCCCCATGCCAAACGAACCCAAGACCCCACCTGCCAAACGAACCCAAGCCCCCACCCTGCCAAACGAACCCAAGGCCCCACCCTGCCAAACGAACCCAAGCCCGGTGTAAGTGTGTTTAACTCAGCTTTAGGAACACACATGCCCCAATCCCGCCGTCGTTTCCTGATGCAGATGGGCGCCCTACCGATCGCTGCCTCATGGGCGCAGGACCTCCTCCACCGTACCTGGACCGCCCACTGGATCTCCGTACCGAATGCGCCGGAGACCGGCTATGGTGTCTACCATTTCCGCCGCACCGTCACCCTGGCCGCCAAGCCGGAGCGCTTTCTCGTCCACGCCAGCGGAGACAATCGATATCAGCTCTTTGTCAACGGCGTCCGCGTCGCCTTCGGACCCGCGCGCGGCGACCTCTTCCACTGGCGCTATGAATCCACCGACGTCGCGCCTCACCTGCATGCCGGCCCCAACACCTTCGCCGCCGTTGTCTGGAATTTCGGCGAGTTGGCCCCCGAGGCCCAGATGACCTTCCAGACCGGCTTCCTCCTCCAGGGCGATACCCCCGCCGAGCGGGCCGCGGATACCGGCGCCAACTGGAAGTGCCTCCACAACCCCGCCTATTCGCCCATCGAATTCACCAGCGGCCAGATGCACGGCTATTACGTTGCCGGACCCGGCGACCGCGTCGACGCCGCGCACTATCCCTGGGGCTGGGAAACCGCCGCCTTCGACGACTCGCAATGGCCCTCCGCCGTCGCCCTCAGTGTCGCCGCCGGTCGCGAGGCCAGCGATCCCCACTCCCGCTGGATGCTCGTGCCCCGTTCCATCCCCGCCGAAGCGCAGGCGCCCGAACGTCTCCAGCGCGTGCGCGGCGCCACCGGCATCCCGCAGCCCGCCAGTTTCCCGCTCCATCCCGAGTCCCTGCACATTCCCGCCAACACTCACGCCACGCTTCTGCTCGACCAGAACTGGCTCACCACCGCCTATCCCGAATTGACCGTCAGCGGCGGACAGGGTGCCGTGGTCCGCATGCGGTACGCCGAGTCGTTGTTTCTCCCGCCCGCCGGACCGCGCCGCGTCATGGAAAAGGGCAACCGCGACGAAGTCGCCGGCAAGACCTTCCTCGGCAATCGCGACGAATTTATCGCCGATGGCGGCGCCGCCCGCCGCTTCCAGCCGCTCTGGTGGCGCACCTATCGGTATCTCGAACTCGATATCCAGACCAAAGAGTCCCCCCTCACCGTGGACGATCTCAAAGCCACCTACGTCGGCTTCCCCTTTGAGCGCCGCGCCACCTTCGACGGCGGCTCGCCCGAAATCGACCGCATCCTGCAGGTAGGCTGGCATACCGCCCGCCTCTGCGCCCACGAAACGTATATGGACTGCCCCTACTATGAGCAGCTCCAGTACGTCGGCGACACTCGCGTGCAGTGCCTGGTTTCGCTGTTCTCCGCGGGCGACGGCCGCCTCATGCGCAACGCCATCGACCAGATCAACGATTCGCGCCAGAGCGACGGCGCCACCATGAGCCGCTACCCCACCCGCCTGGAACAATATATCCCCGGCTTCTCCCTTTGGTGGATCGCCATGGTTCACGATTACTGGTGGTATGTGGACGACCCGGCTTTCGTCCGCCGCATGCTCCCCGGCGTCCGCGCCGTTCTCAGCTTTTTTGAGAGCTATCAGAAACCCAACGGCTCGCTCGGTCCGCTGCCCTGGTGGCGCTATCTGGATTGGGTTCCCGAGTGGCAGGGCGGCGACCCGCCCCAACAGGCCGATGGCTCCTCCGCGCCGTTCGACATCCACCTGCTCATGGCCTACCGCTGGGCCGCGGACATGGAAAAGGCCCTCGGCATCCCGTCTCTCGCCGGCGTCTACTCCGCACGCGTGCAGCAACTCCGCGACACCGTCCAGAAACTCTACTGGGACCCGGCCAAAACGATGTATGCCGATACTCCCGCCAAGTCCGGTTTCTCGCAGCACACCAACACCCTCGCCGTTCTCGCCGGAGTGATCGAGGGCGTTCCCGCGCGCGACCTCGCCTTGCGCATTCTCACCGCCCCCGGCCTCGCCCAGACCGGCCTGTTCTTCCGCTTCTACGTGCACCAGGCGCTGGCCAAGGTCGGGGAAGGCGATCGGTATCTCGATCAACTCGGCGATTGGCGCTCCATGCTGGCGCGCGGACTCACCACCTTTGCCGAAATTGTCGATCGGCCGGGCAGTCCCTCGCGCTCGGATTGTCACGCCTGGAGCGCCAGTCCGAATATCGAGATATTCCGCACGGTGCTGGGCGTGGACTCTTCTTCACCGGGATTCCGCACCGTGTCCGTCCGTCCCAATCCCGGCCAACTCACGTCGATTAACGGCACGGTGCCGCATCCCAAAGGCCTCATTCACGTGAAGATACAGAACGGCGCGGCGCAAGTGACGCTGCCGTCCGGCGTCACCGGAGAATTGATCTGGCGCGGCAAACGCTTCCGCCTGGAAGGCAACGTGCAAGTGGCGGTGGGATGAGATGGCTTCTGTTACTCGCCGCCGTGTATCAGGCCCATTCGGCGCTGGTCTGCGATCCGCAAAAGTTCGCCGGATCGTACGGGGTTCAACTTTCCGGCACCACCACGATCTCAGGCGAAATCAAACCGGTCGCCGCGATTAGTCGTCTGGTTTTCGACGGGAAGGGCAGTGTGAGCGGCTACTCTTCGGTGAATTTCACGGGACTGCTGCTCGGCAACCCGGTCAATGGAAGCTACCAGGCCGGCACGGATTGTTCCCTCCAGTGGAGCCTGCAGGACACGTCGGGCGCCTATCAGCATTTCGCCGGAACCGCCGCCTCCGACTATGTCCGCATTCGCTTCCGGCAGACCGACAAAGGTGCCGCCCACGACGGCGCCATGATCCGCATGCCCAAGGAGTGCAGCGTCGCCATACTGAGCCGCCTCTACGATTACACGTTCTCGAGCGGTGCATCGGGTCTACTCGAAGTCACCGGTGGCGGCAATCTCGTCGTCAACTCGGCCGACGGTCTCAGTGCGGGGCGGGGAACCGTCCAGATCGATTCCGATTGCATGGCGCAATTTCAACTCACGATGCCGAACACGAACGCCGTAATCAATCTCCGCGGAGTTCTGCTCGACGAAGGCCGCGAGATCCGCGCCATTCAAACCGACCCCGGACCCGCTGTCACCGCCAAATTCACATTCCGGTAGCACTCACGGAGTCGTGAACTGCTTTCTGATGTTGTCGAGATCTTCACGCGAAGGAGGCCAATTCGCCTCACACGTATTACAGTGCAGAACAAACGTGTCCGATTTCAACGCCGCTTCGAATTCCTCCCGGTTCACTCTCAAAGTCAGGTTGTGGTTGTTGGGACAGACGGTGTCGAGTCTTGCGTAGTCGTTCATTGGCGCTCCCGTGAGGTCCAAGCACGACGACCGCCATCCCCAATCGGAACAGGTATCACTTCACACCATGGTGCGGACGGATTCCCGCGTCTCCAACTCTACGTAGCGAACACGACTTTGAAGCCGGTAGCAGGCGATGCCGGCAGATTGGCTGGGACCTGGATCACCAGGGCGTCGTCTTCCTGCTTCGCGTCGAGCTTGGTCTTGCCGCCGAGTAACTGCACTGCGGCCACCGTCTTTTCCGACAGCTTCGAATTGCGGCCCAGCGAAGTGATGCGCATTTCGCCGCCCGGCGTTCCCAGGCAGAAGGCATACAGCGCCTTTCCATCCTTCGATTTCGTGAAGCGGAAATCCTCGGGCGCATAGGCCTTATCCGGAACGTCTCTCAATCCGCCGAACTGACCTTTCGTCTGCGCTTTGGTGCTGGGCCCTTCTCCGTAAACAGCCCATGGACGCGTGCCGTAGATCCCCTCGCCGTTCACGGAGGTCCACGCCGCAATGCCATCCACGATTTTCAGGATGTCGGGCTCCAGGTCCCCCTCCGGAGTCTGCACCACGTTGATGAGAAGGCAGCCGTTCTTGCTCACAATGTCCGTCAACATCTGAACAATCTCCGTGGACGTCTTGTACTTCTGGCCGGTCCGGTAATACCAGTCGCCAATCGAGGTGTCCGTCTGCCACGGCTCCGCACTGATGCCCTCGGCCACGCCGCGCTCGATGTCGCGCACCCATTTGCCCCCGGAAACCTGCTTGCAGGTATAAACCGCTTCGAACTTTCCGCGGTTCTTGGCGATGTCCTGGTTGTAATAGTGCGCAATCAGGCTGCGCCCCACGTTTTCAAACGGCATAGCGCTATCGGAGTAGAGCAGGTCGGGATGATAGCCGTCCACCAGTTCCTTGATGCGGTCGAACCATTCGCGCTGCCACACCGGATTGTTGGTGAGCCAGCCGGTGTCGCCAGGCTCCGCTTTGCCGTGGTAGAGGTCTGCATACTGGGGGTCGTTGCCGTCGTAAGGGACTCCCACAATCGGCCCGGTCGAGTCGGCGCTGTGGGCGCTCTGAAACCAGGTATAGCTGGCCCCCAGATGCTCGCTGACGCCGAACCGCATCCCCTGTTTTTTGGCAGCCTTTTGCCAGAGTCCGACCACGTCCTTCCGGGGGCCCGTCTGTACGGCATTCCAGCGATGCAGTTTGGAATTCCAAAGGGCGAAGTTGTCATGGTGGGTGGCCATACTGACGAAGTACTTCGCTCCGGCCTTTTTGTAGAGCGCCATCAGTTGGTCTGGATTCCAGCGTTCCGCCTTCCAGAGCGGAATGATGTCCTTGTAGCCGAACTTAGAGGGATGGCCGTAATGCTCCATGTGATACTTGTTGGCCGGGTCTTGCCTCGTTGGGCCGTTGCCGCCTCTCGCGGCGATGTCGTGCTGATACATCCTCTTGGCGTACCAGTCGCCCTGGCGCGGCACCGCCTGAGGTCCCCAGTGTGCCCACATTCCGAACTTCGCGTCGCGAAACCAGTCCGGATATTGGTACTGCTGGAGTGATTCATCGTCCGGTTTGAACTTGCCCGCGGCGATGGGCAGGTCGGCGGCGTGGCCGCGAACCGCGAATGTTGACGCGCCCATGGCGGCCAACACCTGGCGTCTGGTGAAATTCATGAATTTCTCCTGTCGAACAACCACTCGGAACTTCGTTACAGTGACCCCTTGACGTGCGGCGTGCCGCCGATCGGCTGCCCGCCTCCGACGCTTACTTCGACTGTCGATTTGGGCAGGTCGGCGGCGGCAACCGTGAAGTTCACCTGCCGGCTTTCCCCGGCCCGAAGGTGAATCCGCTGGAACCCGCGCAGTTCCCGTATGGCCGCTTCCTCGCCCGGCTTTCCGGCGATGTACAACTGCACCACTTCGTCGCCTTCGCGCGTGGAAGTGTTCTTCACCGTGGCCCGGATTTCGGCTCCGGCCGCCGTCCGTTTCGCGGTCAGGCCGGAATACGCAAACGTAGAATAGCTGAGCCCATGGCCGAACGCGTAAAGCGCTTCACCGGTGAAGTAGCGGTACGTGCGGCCCTTCATGGCGTAGTCGGTGAAGGCGGGCAACTGCTGGGTACTCTGATAGAACGTGATCGGAAGACGGCCCGAAGGATTGTTGATGCCCGCCAGAGTGTCGGCAATCGCCGAGCCGGCTTCCTCGCCCCCATACCAGGCCGCCAGAACTGCCGCCGCGCCCGTTGCTGCCGAATTCACGGCCAGAGCGCTGCCGCTGGTCAGAATCACCACGATCGGCTTGCCGGTGGCGATCATCGCTTTCACCAGGTTCTCCTGCGCCTCGGGCAGTTCGATCGCGCTCCGGTCGTGGCCCTCTCCTTCTTGCGTGCCGTTCAAGCCTACGAAAACCAGCGCCACGTCGGATTCTCGAGCGAGCTTCTCCGCTTCGGCCAGCATCGCGGCAGCCGGCGGAATCCAGTTCAGTTCCGCTCCACCGCCTCGTCCGTTCTGAGTGTATTCCACTCTCACGGCATACTTCCGGCCGCCCTCCAACGGGATCGGCGGCGGACCTGTGCGACGCCCGCTGGGGTTGGCCTCTTTGCCGTCCAGAAAGAGCTTGATTCTGCCGTCGCGGTTCCACTGTCCGGTCCGCGCCGATAGGACGTAATCGCCCGACACCGGCGGCGTCAGCATGCCGGTCCAGCGGATCGAGTATTTGTCGCCCTTGACGGCGCTGACCACTGCCGGCTCTTCCATGTTGGCGTCGAAATACACGCGCGGTTCGTTACGCTGCAACTTCGGCTGTCCCTGGAAATCGCTGTTGTCGAAGTACTCGGCCAGCAGTCCCTGGCCCTTCCCGTCGGGAGTCGACAAAAAGCCCGAGGACACCAGCGCGTTAGTCGAAGCCGTGTAGTTCGCGCCTTGTGCGTATTGCACTTTGGACTTGGGAAACTGCTGTCTGATTCCCTGGAGCGGAGTCACCTGTTTCGAGGAGATGCCGTTGTAATTCCCCAGCAACCCGACCGGATCGTCGCTCGACGGGCCGATGACCGCGATCTTGCTCACCGCCTGTTTCAGGGGCAGAATTCCGCCCTCATTCTTCAGCAGCACGATGGCTTCCCGTTCTGCGGTCCGCGCCATCTGACGGTGTGGGGCAGAGTCGTTCTCCCCGTACGGAATCCTGGCATAAGGAACGCGCTCCGGCGGATCGAACATGCCCAGGCGGAATCGCGCGACAAAGAGACGCTCCGCCGCGCGCGTGATCTCGGCCTCCGCGATGTTGCCGGCCTGCACTTCTCCGATCAGGCTGCGATACTCTCCGCCGCAAGTGAGATCCGTGCCGGCTTTCACCGCAGCGACGGCCGCCGCGCCCTCGCTGGCAACGTATTTGTGACTGCGGAAAATGTCGCCCACCGCGCCGCAATCGCTTACAACGTACCCGTGGAAGCCCCACTCTTCGCGCAACCGCTTTTGCAGCAGGTCTTGGCTGGCGCAGCCGGGCGCTCCGTTGACGCTGTTGTAGACGCACATCACCGAATCCGCCTTGCCTTCCACCACCGCCGCCTGAAACGCCGGCAGATAGGTATTCACCATGTCGAACTCGCTCACCTTGGCGTCAAAAGTGTGGCGCAGGGGTTCCGGACCGCTATGCACCGCATAATGCTTGGGTGTGGCGACCACCTTGAGGTAATGCGGATCGTTGCCCTGCATTCCGGTGACGAATGCGACCCCCAGCCGGCTGGTGAGATATGGATCTTCGCCAAACGTCTCCTGCCCGCGTCCCCAACGGGGATCCCGGAAGATATTGATGTTCGGAGACCAGTAGGTCAGTCCGGCAACGCGGCCCGGCGCATTGCCAGGCGGCACTTCGGGAATCGGGTCGTGACGCAGGGCCTCGTGGTATTTGGCCCGCGCCTCCGTCGAGATTGCATCGGCGATGCGGTGCACCAGGTCGACATCCCATGTGGCGCCCAGCCCGATAGACTCCGGGAAGACCGTGGCGCGCCCCGTGGCCACACCATGCAGTGCCTCGTTCCACCAGTTATAGACAGGTATTCCGAGACGCGGAATCGCCGGAGCGCTATTCTGCATCTGGAGTATCTTCTCTTCCAGCGTCATGCGGGACACCAGGTCCGCCGCGCGCCGCTCCGCCGACAGATTTGGATCCTGATAGGGAGCCTTGCCCGCCTCTTGCCCGAAGGAAGCCGAACCGAGTAGCACTAGCCAGGTGATCGTCAGCAGGTTTGGTTTCAACGTGGATCCTTTACCCGAGTTTTTCCCGTATGAGGGCTGATCATAGCAATTGACACTGCCGTATGCAATCGCTTACATTAATCGCTTACATTTGTCCCTGTGAGCCTACAATGCACATACCCAGAAAGACCGCGCTGCCGGTAATCGGCTTCGTGGCTGTCGTGACGTTCCAAGTCTCGTCCGCCGCACCGCCCGCCGATGCCGTTCGCAGCATCGCACCGTACTTCGCGCCGGCGGCAGCCTCCCCCAAGCCGCCGGACGGTGACGGCTTTCTGCGGCGCTGGCTGCTCCTGGAGCCGATCAATAAGCCGAACCGGACGAACACCGTGTTTACCGACAGCTATGTCCGGAACGCCTTCCACACCGAGTACTTCCCCAACCAGTTCACCGCCATCCCGCACGACGGCGACAAGGTGAAGGTCGGCGAGGAGGAACTTGCCTGGCATGCTCTGGATTCCGCCGGTTGGAACGTCAAGCTCTTTCGCTTCGCGTATGCCCTGAACAAGCCGACGTACGGCGTCGTCTTCTGGGCCGTTACCGTGGTGAACAGCCCGCGCGAGATGAAGAATGTTCGCCTCGCCGTCGGCTCTAATGCGGCGTCCATGTGGTGGCTCAATGGCAAGGAAGCCGTCGACCTCTTCGGCGACCGCCGCATGGTGATGGATGACTGCGTCTCCAAACGGCTCACGCTCAATCAGGGCCGGAACGTCATTCGAGGCGCCGTTATTAACGGGCCCGGCATGAGTGACTTCTGCGTCCGCCTGATTGACGAAGACGGGAAGCCGATCAAGAACATCACCTTAACCCTCGACAAATAACATGACATCCCCAATTCCGGCAGCAGCGGTTCTTCTGGCCGCATCCGTTTCCACCTTACTCTCACAAGCTCTGCCGAGCCAGGCGCGGGCCCTGGACGGCGAACCCTACATCCACGATCCCTCGACGATCATGCTGTCCGATGGCAAGTACTACACGTTCGGCACCGGCGGCGGCGGCCTGGTGTCCGAGGACGGCTGGACATGGCACGGCGGGCCCACGCGCCCCGGCGGCGGCGTAGCCCCCGACCTGGTCAAAATCGGCGATCGCTACTACATGAGCTACGCCAGGGGAGGAGGCGGACTGGCCGGTGGACACGCCAGCGACGTCCACGTTATGTGGACGAAGTCGCTCGACCCCAAATCTCCGGATTTCGGGTATAAAGACGATACCGTCGTCGCCTCGTCGGATGGCGTCGAGGACTGCGATGCCATCGATCCATCGTTCCTGCTGGACCCCGCCGATGGCCGCCTGTGGCTCACCTACGGGACGTACTTCGGCTTTATTCGCCTGGTCGAGCTCGATCCCAAGACCGGGAAACGCATCGCCGGCTACCAGCCCCTGAACATCGGCATCGACATGGAAGCCACGGACTTGATCTATCGCGATGGCTGGTACTACCTTCTGGGAACTCACGGCACCTGCTGCGACGGCCCCAATTCGACCTACAACATCCGCGTGACCCGCTCCCGGAAAGTGACGGGTCCGTACCTGGATAATATGGGGATCGACGCGCTCAAAGGCGGCGGCAAACTCTTTGTGGCCGCCAGCGGCCGTTTCGTGGGCCCCGGCCACTTCGGCAGATTGGACTTGGGTGACGGCGTGGAGAAATTCTCCTGTCATTACGAAGCCGACCTGGACCGGAGCGGCCGCAGTGTGCTGGACATTCGCCCGCTCCTGTGGAGAGACGGATGGCCGGTAGCCGGCGACAATTTCCAGGAGGGCACCTATGAGATACAGTCCGAACGCAAGGGCTATGCGCTGGAACTGGCAGTGGATTTCGTGCGCATGGACCGCGGCGGACGTGGCGGCCGCGGCGCTCCTGCTACTCCCGTGACCCCGATTCCGGCCCAGGACCTGGCCCAGGCGTCCAAGGACTGGCCGGCCGGCAACCTCGACATTCGCCTCGGCGACTACATGTTCCGGCCCCATCAGAAGTGGACGATCACGCCAGTTGCCAGCGCCGGCGGTTATCCCGGTTCGCCTTACTTCAAGATCGCTATCGCCGGCACCGATCGCACCTTAGCGGCCACCGCGGACGGCGAAGTGGTGGCGCTTCCCGCCTTCACCGGGAGCCCCGAGCAACTGTGGCGCATTGACCAGTTGACCGATGGCACTTACCGCATCCTGCCTAAGTCGATGCCCGATTCCAAGGAACCCATGGCGCTGACCGCGGTGGGCGCCAGCACGCCGACGCTGGCCCGGTTCGACCCGAAAAGCGATAAAACGCGCTGGACCTTCAGAAAACCCTGAAGCGGGCTGGTACGCTATGCCTTGAAGTGAGGTCAACTGTTTGATGAGTTCAAATCGTCGTGGCTTTCTGCGCACTCTCACGGGTTCAACCGCCGCGCTTGCGGCCAACTCGCTACTCCAGCCGATGGGGTATGCCCAGACGCGGGGGGCCGCCCGGACCACCATCGATCAGGCTCGCCATAAAGGCAATCTGGACCGGCGCATCTTCGGCTCCTTCCTCGAACATCTGGGGCGCGCCGTGTACGAAGGCGTCTACGATCCCAAATCGCCGCTGGCGGACGCGAATGGCTTCCGCAAAGATGTGATGGCGGAGGTCAAAGGGCTGGGGGTGCCGATCGTGCGGTATCCCGGCGGGAATTTCGTCTCCGGATATAACTGGCTGGACGGCGTGGGCCCGAAAAGCCAGCGGCCGACCGTGCTGGACCGGGCCTGGAATACGCTCGAACCCAACCAGTTCGGCACCAACGAATTCATCCAATGGGCGAAGCTGGTGGGCACCGAGCCGCTGCTCGGCGGCAATTTCGGCACGGGAACCGTCGCCGAACAGGTGGCGCTGGTCGAGTACTGCAACGTCGACCGGGGCACCAAGTGGAGCGATTTGCGCCGGTCGCACGGCTTCGAGCAACCCCACAATATCCGGTACTGGTGCCTGGGAAATGAGATGGACGGTCCCTGGCAGATGGGAACGATGACCGCCCGCGAGTACGGGCGCAAGGCCCGGGACGCCGCGCAGCAGTTCCGTGTTCTGGACCCCAACCTGAAGTTGATCGCCTGTGGCTCTTCGGCCCCTTCCATGCCGACTTATATGACCTGGGACCGTGAGGTTCTGGAAGAATGCTTTGACCAGGTGGATGCCATTTCGCTGCACAACTACTTCGGCAACACGCCGGAGACGTCGGGCAACAAGGTGTCCCGCTACCTGGCGATGAATCTCGACATGGAACGCCAGATCCACGAGATCGCCGCGGTATGCGATTACGTGCAGGGCCGCTTGAAATCGGCCAAGCGCCTGTGGCTTTCGTTCGACGAATGGAATGTCTGGTATCGGGCCCGCACCGGCGCTCATGTCAATGGTCAGAGGAAATTGGCTCCGCACCTGCTCGAGGAACCGTACAACCTGGAGGACGCCCTGCTGGTAGGCGGCTTCGTCAACACACTGCTGCGCCAAAGCGATCGCGTTGGCCTGGCTTGTCTGGCGCAACTGGTTAACGTGATCGCGCCGCTCGCCACGAACGCAGAGAAGACGATCCGGCATACGATCTACTATCCCTACGCATGGGCGCTGGAATACGCGCACGGACGCGTGCTGGATCTGTTGGTGGATTCGGAGACATATCCGATCAAAGCCGAGGGACTTCGCGCTGATTTCGCACGCAACGAGGAGGTGCCATTCCTGGACGTGGTGGCCACCCACAACCCGCGGAACGGCCAGGTTGCCCTCTTCATGCTGAACCGGGACACTACGCGGGAGCGCGAAGTCACCGTCGCCTGGCAATCGCCCATGCCGTCCAAGGTGCTGGCTTGCCAGACGATGACTGGAGCGGACCTGAAAGCAGGGAATACGTTCGACCAGCCGAACAATGTGGTGCCCAGACGCCTGGATGCCCCGCAGCCGGGTTCGTCCATGACCTTCCGTCTGCCCGCCGGCTCCTATACGGTGGCGCATCTGGCCACCGCCGGTTGAACGGGGGCGGGGTCCCTTTCGCCGGGCCGCCGCACCGATCCGATTTCTTCAGGACAAATTCAGGCTCTGCAGTTGATCGGGCGGTTCCTCTTCGAAGCGGAGTTCCGCGCGGCTGGGACCGGCGAGCCAGTTATTGCGAAGAATGGCGAATGCCGCCGCGATTCCCAGGCAGAAGAGGAGAGCGCCGGTCGCCGCAAGGCTCTCGAAAGCTTTGAGTTCGTTCACCGCCGCCCCTACCACTCCACTAAAGAGAAGGATGATCCAGAGCCAAAACGTGAGATGAACATTCGATTTTCCGGGAAGGTAGGAACAAGTAAACGGAATCCTCTGAATGCCGTCGAAAGAAAACTCGGCCAGGAAAATGCCGAGAAACGCAAGAACCGCCAGATGCGCCGCGGCCGGCCTCCACGGCCAGAGCGAGCAAAGAAACGCCGATATCGCCCACGCGGGCGCTACGGATATTGCGAAGAGCGCACGGCGCCGGGCCCCGAGACATCCCCGACCCGCGACGAACGGCATCACCCGAAAGATCCAATTGGCGCGCAGGTCCAGCGGTAGTGAAAAGACCACCCTTGCGCCCACCACCCAGAACCCCATCAGCAGGATGGTGGAGGCGAGGAGCGGGACGGAAGGCCGATGCCATGGGTCGCTCGCGGTTAAACCTGAGACATCCGGAGGTGCACCCAAAAACAGAATCAAAAAGGCCAAACCGACGCCCAGGTAGAAGGCGAAAATCATGCGATGCTGGCGGCTGCGGAACAGGCTCCGCACGCTGAATTGCGCGATGGCGCTTTCGAATGAGCCGGTGAACGGCGACAGCCAGCCTGTCCGAAAACCGGGAGAAATATCGGGCTCTTCGACGATCTTGCGCAGCGTCCGAAGATACGAAGCCGAATAAGCCCCGGCGGTGGCGCAGATGGCGACAGCCAGACCGGTCCACGCGCGGTGTGCCATGGGCGCCAGCGCGGGGTGCAGCGAGCCGCTCAACTGCTGATACATGCCGACAAACCAATACGAAGGAATCCACGAGAGCCAGGGCTGCCGGCCACCTGTCATCAGTACGGAGGCCGGTGATCGCTGGAGGAAATATCCACTCACCAGGAGACAAAAGACGCCGAGTTGCAGGACTGCTGAGACACGCAGGAACCAACGGCGGGGGAGCAACTGCGAGGCCACTCCCTGCAAACCGAGCACGCAGCAGAAGGTGAACGTGCCTGCGGCGATCATGGTGATCCAATACGCGATGAAGCAGCCGAGCGGACCCGCGGGAGGAACCGAAATGGGAGTCAGCGATAGGGCCGGTTCCCCGGAAAGCCGTTGTCGCACATGCTCGCCAAGAAAAGCACTAATCGGGAATGCTAACGGGTGGGCGTTCAGCATGACAACGGTCGCGAAATCGCGGCGCGGGCTGAAGCAGGCATAGGCAGTGAAGCCGCCCGTGGCGCCATCGTGCGCGTAGACGCTGGTATCCGGGTCGAACACCCAGGCGAGCGCGATCTCCACGCTGCCCGTGACGTGGGCGCGAAGCCGCTGCGATTCTATCAAGGCCGCACTCAGCGGCGACCGTTCGGGATGCAGTTGTGCCTCAAGATACTTGAGCATGTCGCCGGCAGTGGAGCGGATGCCGCCCGCACTGGCGATGGCGTCCAGGTCCCAGGCGGGAGTAGGTTCGCCATGATACCCGTGACCTTGCATGAAGCGGCGAGCCTGTTCGGGCGAAAGGGATATCGCGGTGTCGTGCAGGCCGAGCGGGCCGGTGATCTCGCGCCGCAGGAGTTCCGGATACGCAGTCCGCCCGCGGTTGGCGAGGGCCGCCCCCAGAACGGTGAAGCCGAGATTGCTGTAAAGGAAATGCTCGTTGGTGGTCTTGCCGACACCGCGCCGCTTGAGGTAATCGTAGAGATCGGCGGTGCGATATTTCGTGTACTTCTCGCGCTCGTTGCCGGCACCGGGATTGTCGGGCATGCGCGGCAGGCCCGAATGATGAGTGGCCAGATCGGCCAGAGTGATTTCAAAGCCCGCGGGCGCCGGCACCAGCCCTGGAGGGAGCAGATCGCGCACATGGTCGCGAAGATCGAGATTCCCTTCCGCGGCCATTTGCGCCAGTAGCAGGCCGGTGAAGGTCTTAGTGATGGATCCGATCTCGAAGAGCGAATCGGGCTTCGCGGCGCCGTATGCCATTACGCGGCGAACTCCGTTCTCGGAGACGCCGATGACGATGCCCGCGCCGCCATCGATGGCCGCGAGATCCAGACGCCGCAGCATCGGGGCGATGTCGCGATTCATCACCGCGGGGAAATCCACGGCGTGGACAGGCGGAAGCGGCGGGTCGAAAACCAGGGCCGGAGACGGGGTGGAGTCGTATTGAGCCAGCGCCAGCGGCCAGGCAAGGCCCGCCAAAATGTGCAGCGAAGCCAGCGTCAGCCCCAGCGCCGTGGCCACCGCCGCCACTTTCGCCGCGAACAGCATATGTGGCTTCACGGGAAGTGGACCGAGCACGAATACGTCGCGACGGTCTGGAAAAGTCGATTCCCAGGTCAAGACCGCGAACAGGCCAACCACCAGCATGGTCGTGGCGATCAGGAAGTGCTCCATGGTCCAGGAGCCGATCATGCGCGTCAAGGCGGGCGCGTCCGCGACAGAAGCGGCCCACAACCCCGCATAGACGGCCAGCAGCAGACCGCAGAAAACCAGCAGGGCTACGACCTGGCTTAGTAGCGAGCGGCTGTCGCCTTCGGCGTGCGCGGAGAGGAGTTCCAGGTCGACAATCCGAAACAGGAACTCGTGATATAGGACTCGGAATTGAAGTTTATTCACGGCCGTCCCTTCAGGAACGAATCAGATCGGCGGAGCGCAGCACGCGCGCCAAATCCTGCACCAGGCTGCGCAGAATCAGCGCCGATCCTACATCGGGGCCGGACAACGGCTCGTGCAGCAGTGCGGCAGCGAGCAGTTCGAGCGTCATCGGCGCCGCACCCCTGCGACTTCCGAGAAGAGGCCGCTCCAGGAACTGCCCAGGCGGAGCCACGTGGAATTCCCGGAATAACTGGACGGGATTTCCGGAACATGCAGCAGTCCATGGCCGCGCGAGCAGGTCGACTCTACGCCGTACCATTCCAGGAAGGTCTGCGAGGGAGTGCCGATGCGAACCGGGTTGTTCAGCAGACGAAGGCACACCGGGCAGCGCTGTCGCTGATCGATCAGCGCCCACCGCAACGCTAGTAACCACATCGAGAAGATCCCCAACTGCGGCGCCATGGGCACCACCGGCCCGACCAGGATCAGAACGACGAACCCGAAAAACATAACCGGCTGCAGGAGAGCAACTTTGAGAGCCAGGAAGATCCCCCGGCGCACTCTGTTCGGCCAGCACGTTGGATGGCAATTGGCAGGGGACCGCCCCATCACGAATCGGGTGGTGGGCAAGAGCAGGCACGTAAAGAAGAGCATCGCAATGCTGCCCGCCGGCAAGTCGCGTGGTCTCAGGTGCGAGGGCCACGGTCCCCGGTGCGGACCAGGCAACAGAATCGCGATGAGGCTGCTCACCGCCGCGAGTGCGGCCAGGAAAGCAAGGCAACTCAGCGGAGACTCCAGATATGCATGCGTTCGCTTCACCGGGTTCGGATTGTTTCGTCTCAGCCAAAGTGCGTCCTGGAACGCACCGAGACAGAAAACCGTTGCTCCGCGGGGCGGGACATACCACAGCTCCGATCGCCACCCATTGAGCCACTCAGCGCGTTGATCGCGGGGTGCCAGGAGAGATGCGGCACGAAGGACCGTAGCTGGCAGCCATTGGCTCTTCATGTGTCCTGAACCTCCTCTGCCGGAGTCAGTTTTGCCAGCAGCGGATAACGCTTCCGTGAGGCGTCCACCGCCGCCTCGCCGGTCCGCGTCAGCTTGTAGTACTTTCGAGGAGGTCGCAATGCGGCGTCCGCAATCGACTGTCGCTCCCACTGGGATCGAATCAGTTGGTCGCATTCTAATCGGCGCAACGCGGGGTAGACCGTTCCGCTGGCAAGACCAGTCACCTCCATCACGGTGTAGCCGTAAATATAGCCGGTGCCGATGGCTTGCAGGATCATAGCCGTAGTGTGAGAGAGCCTTGGCGGGCCGGCCATGGTGGGATTATACCTATGTAGATATCTACATGCAAGAAGAATCGGACAATCGGCGCCGCCCGTGGTGGGCAAGTCCGCCCGGTATTGCAACCCCCTTCCGCTTGAAAACCTCTTCGCGCGACGGCTCGCCGCAGGGTGTCAGTCTCGGCGACGTCACGGTGGTGCGGGAAGGCGATTCCTACTACGTGTTCGGCACCGGCGACGGCGCGTGGGTCTCGCGAAACTTTATCGACTGGAAATACCAGCCGGTGGAAGTGCGGGGCGGCCGCCTTCCCATGAAGACAAATCGATGGCCGCCATCGCCCGATCCGTATCGACGCGCAGCACGGCCACTCTCGGCTCCCTCGCCGCTGCCGCACTCATGAAGAAGCTGCGTCGTTTCATAGCATTCATTTGCCACGGACCCGGTCGGCCTACCCTACCGTCCAGTAGGTAGCGAATCGACCCCACAGCTGGTTCAACGGCTTGAGCGCGACGCTGCCGCCCGTGCTCGCGGCGCGAAACGCGAGGGGTGAACCATCGGGCTTGATCCAGTCTTCCAGCTTCTTTCCCGAGGCGCGCAGTTCCGGCGCCGTCATCGGGATTTTGGCCACTTCCGGACCCTGCTGGTCAACGATCAACACCTCGGTCAGCCCTTGACTCCCCAGGTCGCCGGCCAGCACGACGGGACCGTATAGCAAGGCCTGAGTCCGCAGGTCGTCGGCAAACGGCTCGACGGACAGGCTCATCGGCAGTTCCAGGTCCACGCGGTCGCCCTTTTTCCACACGCGGTGGACGTCCAGATAGCTGCCGCCGCCGGGTGTTGCCTCGAGCGCGCGGCCATTCACTTTCACAGCCGCGCTCGCGGTCCACGATGGAATCCTCAGGCGCAGCGTCCAGGCGGTGGCAGGCGCTTTGGTAATCGAAATGGACGTGCGCGGCTCGTCCGGGAAGCGCGTGTCCTGGCGCAGACCGATGTCGCGCTCCTTGTCATCCAATTCCGAGGCGATGAACAGATTGACCGCAATCCCGCGCGCATCGCGGAAGTAGATGCTGTCGCCCAGCTTGGAAAACTCCTCGAACGCCGTTCCCGTACAGCACCAGAACGACTTCTCTTCAGAGCAAACGCCCTTCCACGCTGCCGGCGACATGGAAAGAAAATAGACCGAGTGGCCGGTATCGGGCTGGATCGTGCCCAGACGGTGATTGAACAGATTGCGCTCGTAGTAGTCGAAATAGCGCGCGTCGCCGTTCCACCCGTATAGCTTGCGAGTCAGCTTCATCATGTTGTATGCGCAGCAGCATTCCTGGTGATGCGTGCCCATCCGCCACTCGGCTGCCAGCCGCCCCGGAGAGGTGCGCCACAATTCGGCGGTGCTGCTTCCCCCGGTCGCGAAGCTCCTCGCCGATGAGACCGCGTACCAGAAGAACTCGGCCACCGTCCGGAACCGCGGATCGCCAGTCAACTCGAAACGCCGCGCCGCGCCAATCACCTGCGGGACGTGCGTATTCATGTGAAGTCCGCGCAATTCATCGCGGTGTTGCGCCAGCGGCGTGAGGAACTCCTTCTTCTGGAACCGGTCGCCGGCTTTGGCCCACCGGACCTCGTTGGACAGCACGGCGAGATTGTAAAAGGACTCGCTCATGCCGCCGAATTCTTCCCGCAGAATGTCCTGCATGTGGTCTTCGGTCTTGGCTGCGCTCCACTCGTCCGCCCAAGCGGCCATGCGGGTTGCGACTTCCAGCGCCTGCCGATTGCCGGCGTGGACGTGCATGTCGAGCAGGCCTGCGAAAATCTTGTGGTACGTGTAGAAGGGAGCCCAGACTCGCTGTCGTTTGTCGAGGCGGTCGTAAAGCTCGGTAGGATAAGCGCTGAGATATCCGCCGGCGAGTTTGGTCTGGCACTTCGCCAGTTCGGCCACTATCTCGTCGCCGCGCGCTTTGATCTCGGCGTCCCCGGCCGAAGCGCTCCGTAAGGCGCACGCCGACAGGTAGTGGCCAATAGTATGGCCGCGAAGCTCGCCTTTCGGCTCTTCCCATCCGCCCAGCGGCCGCGCTGAGCTGGCCAATCCCGCGTTCAGGCGAAACGTGTGCAGCAGACGGTCCGGCGCGATGCGCATCATGAAGCCACGATTGGAATCGGCAGCCTGCAGGCAGGGACCGGCAAGCAGGCGGACCTGTGCCAATGGGTATGGCGTGGCTCGCAGTTCAACGTCCTTTCGGGTAAACGTCAGAGGCTCGGCGAATGGCAGCGGTTCCGGCTGCGGCGGCCGTCTTACAGGGGTCGCTGCCGGCTGTTGCTGGGCGAGTAGAGCCGGCGAACCCGCAACCGCGGCGGCGAAAACCCTTCGGCTCAATTTGGCTTCATTGTTCATCTGTATCCCCCTGAGGTGAGTAGGCTGCGAACGGTGGCACGCTCCGATGTTATCTCCAATCGGCCCTCTCGAAATGGTGCGCCCCCCCAGTTGCCGTATCACATGCGAGCTGGGGAAGGAGTCGAGGTTTGTCGAGGAGCGGTCAGGCCTTGTCCCATTCGCCGGTCTTGATCCCCGCTTGGCGCAGGATCTCTTTCACGAGGGACCAATCGATGTTGTTCCCTTTATGCGGATTTGGAATGCGGACTTTGAGTTCGCCCTTCTCAACGAACTGATGCCTGCCGCCTGAGATAGGTCCCGTGAAGCCGAGGTTGCGCAAGCGCCGAAGCAGTTCCTTGCGGGAAACCGGTTTGGCCATCGCTCAGGCGGCCTTGCGCGAGAGACCGACTCGGCCCAGGCGAGGGATAGGATCGTTGTCGCGGATCTTGAGAATAAGCCATTCTTCGAGAACCTCTTGGAGCACTTCGCGGCAAGCCTCGACCCCCGCCTCATTAGCCCAAACGCCGGCCAGCCCCGGAATTTCGCCGAAGCACGTGCCGTCGTCGAGAGTCCTGAATCGGGCCCTCCTCATGGCCTCGCGGATGTAGCGTGTCAACATCGGTTCAATTATAAACTGCTGGGGACATCAGCGCCCGCTTGTACGCGCCCCTGGAATTCGGGTCGATTAAGGCGCACGTCAGCGTTCTAACCGCGCACGTCTGAGTTCTACGGGGCGACAGCGTTATCCCGCAACTAGAGTTTTCGATGATCGCTGTATGCCAGATCTGGCATAACATAGGTGGTGCCGGTAAAGTCGGAACATCCGCGCAAGCTGATTTGGCTTGTCGACTCGCTCATTCGGCTGACCGGCTTTCCGCCGATGGTTCGTAAGGCAGGTACGCGCAAGATGATCCGAGTGGCACGTATCGCACGGTTTATGCGGCACAACTTGGCGAAGCCGTCCACGTTCTTCATGCCAACTCGCGCGCAAATTGGCGAGGAAATGAGGAGAGACAAGGTGCCGAATCGAGAATTTACGCCGAGTTCCGGAAACGTGTTCGCCGACCTGAACCTGCCGAATGCTGACGATCTGTTGGCGAAGGCCGAGTTGGCCGCCAAGATAATCGCCGAGATCCAGCGGCGGCGGCTTACGCAAAGCCAGGCAGCCGCAATTCTCGGAATCGATCAGCCGAAGGTGTCTGCGCTCAAACAGGGCAAGTTGTCCGGGTTTTCCATCGAACGACTGATGCGACTTCTGTTGAGGCTCGGGCGCGACGTCGAAATAACGGTGAAAAGCAAGTCCAAGGCGGGATCAGCCGCCAAACTTCGCGTTGTGTAGCTTGATTCCTAACGGTCCTCAATTGCCTCGAAAAGGGGTTCTCCTGCTTCCTGTCTAAAGATGTACTTCAAAACGCGAGGCGGCACTGAAACTCGATCCGCCGATTTCCGCTGGCGCTATTGCCGCCGCCACCAGAGACGAGGGAGGTAGATTCGTCGAAATAAGGCGAGCTCAGGTTCCCGTCCGGTAGGGCAAGGTTGGGATGATTCAGCAGATTCCGGGACAAAGCCGTGAAGGTAAGCTCCATAGGATCGCGCTTCCCCTTAGCCTCTTTGCGCAGCTTGAAAGTCTTGGCCAGCCGGAGGTTCAGAGATACCAAGCCGGGGCCCACACCGTAATTCCGGGGAATGATTGTCTGGCCGGGCATCGGTGCGAGGTCGAATGCGCCAAAGGCCGTCTTGACGACGGAAGGTCGGCTGAGGTCGGTGGCGAAGGCGGGGCGATCCGTGAAAATAGTGTCGCCGTTCAGGTCGCGGCCGATCGTGATGTTGAACGGACGGGTTGAGGTGGCTACCAGCATGGGACTCAGCCGCAGGCCCCACCGGAAGGCGAACGAGCCGCTGAACTGGACGCGATGCCGAACATCGAATCCGGCGCGGCCATACTCCGGGCGGACGTTGTAGGAATCAGCCGGAAAGGTCCCGGAGCCATCCGTGTCGCTGTTCGCCTTGCCAAACGTATACGAGCCGTTGAACGAGATGTTCGAATCGATGCGCGCTGTCAGGCTGCTGATGAGTTGGTCCTGTTTGTAAATGCCGCTTGACTCATACAGGTAGATCGCCGTGACGTCGGGCGCAGCCACGTTTCCGGACGGAGTGATGTCGCGCGATCGCAAGGTGTGCCAGCCCCGGGAGTGCAAATAGTTGACCGCGAGTACCAGGTGCTTGGGCAGTTGCCGCTCCACACCCGCGCCAGCCTGAATCATATAAGGCGCCTGGATGTGGCCGTCCATCTCGCGAATGGCCTGCGGGGCGCGGCTGCCCAGTAGTTGGCTCAGCGTCGGAACAACTGGATAGAAATCTGGTGAGTCCATTACGAACTGCTGCTGGTGGATGCCGTCGCGCCGCAGCGCGTCTAGCGAAAGGCTCTCGCTCACACGGTCGTAAAACAGGCCAGCCCCGGCTCGGATCACCGTCTTGGGTGTATTGCCCTTCGGCCCAAGGCCCCACGCGACTCCCAGTCTCGGCCCCACGTCGTGGCGGTCGTCGATCCTGGTTTGGGCTTCGTAACGTAAGCCCAGGCTCAACGTGAGATTGGGCTGCACATGCCAGTCGTCGAGCACGAAGAAGCCGAGATCGAACTGCTTCAGGCTTGCCAGCGGGTTGCCGGCCGCGATGGAAAACTGGCTGGCGCCGCCCCCGCCAGCACGGATCTGCTGAGCCGACCAGCCGGCTTGCTGGCCCATCAGTGTAGTGCGGTAGCTGTCGAGCGAGGAGAACGTGAAGGTGCCCGTGTAATTCGCCGTATCCTGATCGTGCAGGTCCACGCCGCGAAGGCGGCCGCCCCAGCGTATCAGGTGTGCGCCGTGGGTCAGCGTGGTCATGTTTTGCACTTCGGTGCGGTCCTGGTTGGTGAACGAAAGCGTGAGAGGCGGACCGCCGCCGGTAAAGGCGTCCAGGACGGCGGTGGTGGGCAGGTCGGCATTGCCCCGCTGGCTGGTGCGCTGGCGCGAATAGCGAGCACGCGTCTCATTCACAATATGAGCGCCATAGACGCCCGTTTCGGCGAACTGCACCGTGTCCTCGCCGTCACGGGAATTGTAGATTCTGCTCGGAAGAGAGAATCCGCTGGCGCCCTGATTGTCAATCGCGGTTCGAGCAAAGGTATACCGCAAGGTCAGGGTCTGGTTCGTGGATAGCTGACGGTCGAGTCTGAGGTTCTCCTCGGAATCGCGGCGCGGTGTGAGCACCGCTTGCGCGATGGGAACAACTTGCAGGCTGTTGTCCAGCGTCAGCGCATTGACGAAGGAGTTCTCGGTCCACTTGCGAACCTCGAAATCCGCAAAGAACGACGTCTTCTTACCGATCGGGCCGCCAACCTCTCCTTCCAGACCGAGGCGCTGCCAGGTTGGCTTCACCGGGGTGAACGGGTTGCGGGCGTTGAAAATGTCGCTGCCGTCGTGCGTCTGGATGTTGCCATGAAAATCATCTGTACCTGGTTTCGTGAAGACCTCGACGCGACCCATGCCGATCCGGTCGTATTGCGCGGAGAAGGGATTCTGGTTGATGCGGATTTCGCGGATGGAGGATTTGGCGGGCAACCGGCCACCGGTAAAGCCATCGATGTAAATCTGGCCGCCGTTCGGCCCGGCGCCGGGGCCGGCGAGAGCGGCGAGGTCAGCCGCCAGATCGTCGGGGTCGTCGGAGAGGGCGTCCAGGTCTGAGCCGCGCATGACGAGCGCATCGGCGTTCGACGAAGGATCGACAGTCACGTTGAGCGACTGACCGGAATCGCTGACCGTCACACTTTGTTTTTCCGAGGCGAGCGATAGCGAGATATTGAGCGTCTGCACCGCTCCCGAACCCACCGCAATATCCGACAGCTCTGAAAGGGCGAAGCCTTTGGCCGCGATGCGCACCGTGTACGCACCGGCAGGCAAGTTGGTCACAACGTATTCACCGCGCACGTCGGTGGTCGCGGAGCGGGATGTCCCGTGCCCATTATTCGCGCTCACCGCCGCGCCGGGAATGCTCGCGCCGGCAGGATCGGTTACCTGGCCCCGTATGGTCCCCGGGCCAGCTTGGGGCCACGCCGGCATCAGCCCCCCGAAGAACCCGGCAACGATTGCGATGAACCGCACGATCCTCATCATTAGTCCTTGGTTTCCGTCCCGTCCGCCTTAACGAGGACCTCGTGCTTCTTGCCGGCTTTGGTGGTGTACCCGGCTTCATACATCGTCTGGCCGCCCCGCATGAAGAGCTCCACCATTCCGAGCTTTCCATCGGCGACCTTCTTTAAGATGGCCGCCTTGGCAGCCGCCGGAATGGAATCGATCGACGTCTCTTCTTCCACCACGAGCAACTTGCCTTTGGTGTCTACGTTAAAGTCGCGGTGTTTGCCATTGAGCATGGTTTCCACTTCGTACTGAGAGACGCCGTCCTCCTTCTCTTTACCAATGCTCTTGATCTCGCCACCCTTCAACTCAGCCTGAATTGTCTTTTGGACCGCCGGGGGCAGATCCTTCAGGGC
>DASZMZ010000162.1:0-23558 GCA_035551455.1 Candidatus Sulfopaludibacter sp. | reverse complement strand
GGTGTATGCCGCGGGACTGGCCCTCAACATCACCTTCACCAGGGCTTATGCCACACATGCCGGTCCGGGAATGGCGGCGGCGCTGGATTATTGCATGCGTGGAGTCGGGGTGCCCATGGCCCTCCTGGTGAGTCCGATTTCCAATTCGCTCCTGCCGGAAATCGCGCGCCTGCGCAGCCAGTTCCGCATCAGGGAAGCCTTCCGCCTGATCGACAGGACGGTGGCGTTGGCGGCGCTCATCGCCGTGGGCGGCTGCGCCTTTGCCCTTTTCTTCCGTCACCCCGCCGTAGCGTTGTTCTTCCAGCGAGGCAGTTTCACTTCCGAGTCGACGGCCATGGTCTCGGCGGTATTCCTGGGACTCGGTCCCAGCCTGGTGGGCTGGAGCCTGCTGGAAATCACGTCGCGGTCGCTGTTCGCGTTGGACAAGCCCTGGCCGCCCGTCATCGCAGCGTCCATCCCGGTGGTCTTCAACGCCTGCCTCACGCTGCGGCTGCATTCCTTCCAGCCCGAACTCCTGGGTATCGGCTCGTCCCTGGGTCTGGTGCTCGGCTTCCTGGTGCTCTTCGTGACCGCCCACTGGAATCGCCGCAACTGGATGCTCGCCGCCGCCCCCCGGTAATCTGTCCTCTCTTACGCCTTCTTCCCCAGAGCAATCACGAAGTACATGGCCGGGTCCGGACCTGGATTCCGCGAACCGTGCTCCTCGTTCGATGCCACATAGATGACGGACCCGGCAGTCGCTCTCGTGGTCTGTCCATTAATGGTGATGTCCAATTGACCCGACCGCAGCATGACGATCTCCTCGTTTTCATGCTTGTGCGGCTGATGAGGCACCTGGCCGGGACCGAGTTCGGTGATGTGCAATTCAACGGGGAAGCCGGAGTGCAACTCGCCGTTCAAAACCGCTCGCGACTTGTTCTGCCCGTTCACCTTCACCGGCAGTTCCTCAAAGGTGAAAACCTTGCTGGCGAGGCTCTTCTTCTGGTCCTGCGCAGCGGCGCCGGCGGCCGTCAGCGCCGGCAAAATCAAGGCTAAGTCTCGGCGAGAGTATTGCATACAGGTAGTGTACATCGCGGCCCTAAAGTTTCCAGCGTCTTCATCCGATACATAGAGCATGAAGACGCGCGGTCTGAATTGGTTTGCGGCGATGTTCGGGATCCTGGCTGTTTGTGGGGCGCTGCGCGCCCAAACGCTCACCGTGGCCCCGGCCGCTGTGACGTTTAATTACCAGATGGGGGCGACGCCCCTGATCCAACAGCAGAAGACGGTCGTCACGCTGCCCACATCCCTCGCCGGCCAAACGGTGAAGGTCACCAACGTCGTGGTCTCCATCTATCAGGCCGCCGGCACCACACTTTGCAGCCTGGGAGCCTCCAACACCGCCTGTGGATGGCTGAGCGTGACGCCGAGCCAGGGCAGTTCGCCTTTGTCTTTGATCGTGACGTCCAACCCCAGCACGTTGACGGCGGGCAGTTATACCGGTTCCTTCACGGTCAGTAACAGCGGAGCACCGGCGTTTCCTACTACCGTCACGGTGACGCTTTCCATCTCGAACCCTCCCGCGAAACTGGCGATTACGTCCAAGCAATTCCCCGTCGATTCGTCCGGCAATCCCTCACAGACTCTGGGCTTCTCTCTGACCACCGATACAACCACCATGCCCACCGCGGAGATCGACGTCTCCTCTACGGGCGATATCATCCCGTTTACAGTCACCGCCGCTAATGCCACAACCAAAGGCTCCGGTGGCAGCGGAACTACTCCTGTATGGCTGCGCGTGGCCTTGGTCAGTGGGGGCAGCGGCTTAAGCAGCACCAGCGCCAGCACGTCGGCGTTTCCAGGCTCATACGCAGGTATCACGGTGTCCCTGGACTATGTGGCGGTCCAAACGCTCGATCCAGCCGGAAGCCCCTATAGCGGTACCATCACCATCGCGGCAGCCAACTCCGTGAACGGCAGTTATACCGTCGCCGTTACTCTGAACATCGCTGCCGGCGCACCCACTTCGGTCTCGGTATTTCCTACCTCCGTGAACGCCCTGCTCCCTGGGACCACGGCCACGAACAACTATGTCTTTACGCTGGTCGGCACCAATTTCTTCACCACTTCGGCCGTGAGTCTGCAGCAGGTGGATGGCATGGGCACGCCGATCGGCCAGATTATTCCATTGCCGCAACCCACATTCCTCAGCCGCCAGGTGGTGCAGGTGACCATTAATCCAGCCTACTTTGCGGTGCCGGCCTCGGGGATCTATCCCGTCTTCTGGCAATTGAAGCTCGCCAATCCGGCAGCGGCCAGCAATCCCAGTCTGCAAGCCGCATACTTTCCCTTCGTCGAAGTCGATCCCACTCAGCCCACCATCTCGGCGGTGGTGAACGCAGCCAGTTACCAGTCCACCTCGGTATGGGCAGGGGCCGGCGCCGATCCGGTATTGATAGGCGGCGTTACCCAACCGGCGGTGTCGCCGCGGGAAATCATCTCCATCTTTGGACAAAACCTGGGACCGGTTACCGCCGCCACCGCGCAACCGCAACCCATGCCGTGCCCCAATGTGAACGATGGAACTACCAATTGCTCCTACTACACCAACAATTGGGGAGACGTCAGCGTCGCCTTCGGGTATGTCGACCCGGTCCTCGGGTGGCAGAACGTCTTGGCGCCCATCCTAATGATCTCCTCCAACCAGGTGAACGCCATCGTCCCAAAGGAACTCAACAACGCGATTGGCGAATTGATTACGATCAGCGTCACCTACGGCTCGGCAACCACCCTGAATCCGTTTTCCGCAGTGGTCGTACAAGAAAATCCCGGGATGTTTACTTTTGGAGGCCTGGGGCAGGGACAGGGCGCCGTGATTAATTACGATTCCAGCGGCACCATCACGTCCGTCAACTCCACCAAGAACACGCAACCCCGAGGCAATACGATCGCGATCTACGCCACGGGACTGGGCGAACTCAGCGATTCCAACCCAGGTACGGGAGATATCATTTCCAGCGATGTCAATTCGGTGTTGGACGCCACGGTACGAGTGGATATCGGAGGCCAGCCCTGCGTTGTCACGTACGCGGGCACGGCAAAGCTGACTGTCGCCGGACTGGTCCAAATCAACGCGGTCGTTCCGCCCAATGCCAAGACGGGAACCAATGTGCCCATCGTGGTATCCATCGGCGCGGTGGGACAGGCAAGGAGCAGCCAGTCTGGCGTAACCGTAGCGGTGAAGTGACTACTGCTTCTTCGCGGCTATTTTCTTTTCGAGCGCGGCCATCAGCCTGGACTGCATATCGCCGGGGATTGGATATGGCTCCATCCCTTTATAAATCTGGATGGTTTTTCTCGTGGTATCGGCAATCACCCAGCAGTTGGGACACTCGGTAATATGCTTCTCCAGCTTTGCCCTGATTTCCGCATCGAGCGACTCATCGAGGTAGTCGCTCAACTCGCGCAGAAAGTCTTTACAGGTAAGCAAAGGCGTCATCTCCCTTGCGCTTAAAATGGCGGGTGAGCTTCTCGCGCAACTGCAAGCGAGCCCGCAACAGCCTGCTCTTTACTGCCGGAACGGAGAGATTCAGTGCTTCGGCAGTTTCCTCTGTCGACATCTCTTCGATGTCGCGCAACACGAATACGGAGCGATACAGCGGCTCCAGGCTCTCAATCGCCGTATCGAGAACTTCGCCCAATTCTTCGCGCGAGAACTGCTGTTCGGGATTCTCTTCCCAGGCGGCAATCTCGCGAACAATGGTATCTTCCCCGGTGTCGATAGTCTCATCCAGGGAAACGGACTTGTCGGTCTTGCGGCGCCGCAGCTTCATCAGCGCCTGATTGACCGCAATGCGGACGATCCACGTATAGAATTTCGAGTCGCCCTTGAACTGATCCAGGTGCTCGTAGGCCTTCATGAACGTTTCCTGCAGCACGTCCTCGGCATCTTCCCGATTTTGTGTGATGTGTTGCGCCAAACGGAAGATCTTGTTTTCGTAACGGCGGACCAATTCGCCGAAGGCTCGCGTATCGCCTTCGCGCGCTTGCCCTACGAGAACACTTTCGTCAACGTTCGCCTGGCTGGAGACAGTCATGGAGCCGTCCTTACATGATACCGCAGCCCCGTGCTACGCTGAGATTTCCCTATGCAAAACATCGAGATCACCCTGCCCGACGGCAGCAAAAAGTCGGTCGCCGAGGGAACCAGTCCTCTGGATATCGCGCAGTCCATCAGCCCCCGTCTGGCCGATGCCTCCATCGTGGCGAAAGTGAACGGGGAACTGTTCGATTTGACCCGCCCTCTGGAGAAAGACGCCAGCCTCCAGTTGCTCACTGCCAAGGATCCCGAGTCGCTCGAGGTCTACCGCCACTCGACGGCCCACCTGCTGGCCGCCGCGGTTCTCGAACTCTACCCGGAGACCAAACTCGGCATCGGGCCGCCCATCGAGAACGGCTTCTACTACGATTTCGACCGCCCCACTCCGTTCACCCCGGACGATCTCGAAAAGATCGAAAAGAAGATGCGCGAGATTCAGGCGCGCGCCCTGCCCTACGAGCGTGTCTACACGCACAAAGAAGAGGGTCTGAAGAAGTACTCCGAAGCCTGGATGAAGTGCGAGCTCATCGAAGAGCGCGCCGGCGAGATCTTCACTGAGTACACGCTCGGTGCTCAGTTCATCGACTTCTGCCGCGGCCCCCACGTACCGAACACCTCCAAAATCAAAGCGTTCAAACTGCTCTCCATCGCCGGCGCCTACTGGAAGGGCGACGAGCACAGAAAGCAATTGCAGCGCATCTACGGCACCGCCTTCTTCAGCCAGAAGGACCTGGACGAGTACCTCAAACAGGTGGAAGAAGCCAAGAAGCGCGACCACCGCAAACTCGGCAGGGAACTGGACCTGTTCAGCATTCAGGAACTGGCCGGACCCGGCCTCATCTTCTTCCATACCAAGGGCGGCATCATCCGCAAGCAGCTCGAAGACTGGATGCGCGATGAGTACCTCAAGCGCGGCTACTCCCTGGTCTACACCCCGCACGTGGCCCGCTTCGACCTTTGGAAAACCTCCGGCCACGCCGGGTTTTACGCGCAGAACATGTTCTCACGCATGGAGCTGGATGACGCCGAATACCAGCTCAAGCCGATGAACTGCCCGTTCCACATTCTGATCTACGCCGACAAGCAGCACAGTTACCGCGAACTCCCGGTCCGCCTCGGCGAACTGGGCACGGTGTATCGCTACGAGCGTTCCGGCGTGCTCAACGGCCTCTTCCGTGTACGCGGCTTTACGCAGGACGATGCCCACATCTTCTGCACTCCCGACCAGATCGAAAACGAAGTGGTGGACTGCCTCCAGTTCGCTGTCGATACCCTGACCACCTACGGCTTCACCAAATATTCGGCCGAGCTTTCCACCTGGGACGGCGGCGCCAGCGGCAAGTACGACGGCACGCCGGAGCAGTGGGCCCTCGGCGAAAACGCCTTGAAGCGCGCCTGCGAGCGGCTCGACGTGAAGGCCCGCATCGTGCCCGACGAAGCCGCCTTCTACGGCCCCAAAATCGACGTCAAACTGGTGGACGCCATCGGCCGCCCCTGGCAACTCTCCACGGTCCAGTTCGATTTCACCCTGCCACGCCGCTTCCAGTTGGAATACATCGGCGAGGATGGTCAGAAGCACCAGCCGCTCATGGTGCACCGCGCGCTATATGGCTCCATCGAGCGCTTCTTCGGCATCCTGATCGAACATTACGCCGGAGCCTTCCCGCTCTGGTTGGCTCCCGTGCAGGCGATTGTGCTGCCCATCACGGACCGGCAACTCGAGTTCGCCCGCGGCGTGCAAAAACAGCTCGACGCCGCCGGCATCCGCTCTACCGTGGACGATCGCAGCGAGAAGGTCAACCTCAAGATCCGCGACGCTCAATTGCAGAAGATCCCGTACATGCTGGTGGTGGGCGACCGCGAACAGCAGAACGGCCAGGTAGCCGTGCGCAACCGCAAACATGGCGACCAGGGAGCCAGGCCGGTGGCGGATTGCATTGCCGACATCCGCGCGCTCATCGACAGCAAAGCTGTATCAGAATAGAGGCAGGGGCGGGTCATGAACGCGACCAGTGAAGGCACGGCGCGCTACTCGGAGCGCTTTCCGGAATACCGCGCGGCCTCTTTCTATCGGACCGTGCGCGGACTGCACATCTCCAGCCTGGGAATCGGCACCTATCTGGGTGACGACTCCGAGGCTGCCGACGCCGCCTACACCGACGCCCTCATTGCCGCCGGCGAGCACGGCATCAACTTCTTCGATTGCGCCATCAACTATCGCAATCAGCGCTCGGAGCGCTGCATCGGAGCGGCCTTGCGCCAACTCCAGCGGGATGAGATCGTGGTCTGCACCAAAGCCGGATTCCTCACGCCCGGCGCCGTCCCTGATTTCCTGCAACCCGACGACGTGGTGGGCCGCATGCACTCGATGTCGCCGGACTTTCTCTCCCACCAGATCGACCGCAGCCTGGCGAATCTGGCCATCGACACCATCGACATCTTCTATCTGCACAATCCCGAAACCCAGCTCGGTTTCCGTACCCGCGAGGAGTTCGAAGGCCGCATCCGCCGCGCCTTCACCCGCCTGGAACAACTGGTGGAGCAGGGCAAAATCCGCTGGTACGGAGCCGCCACCTGGGAAGGCTTCCGCAAGAAGGACGCCCTGAGCCTTCCGCGCCTGGTCGAAATCGCCGCAGAAGAGGGCGGCCCCGACCACCACTTCCGCTTCATCCAGATGCCTTTCAACCTCGGCATGGTCGAGGCCTACGTAGACCGGCCGGAGAGCGCTCTCGAAATCGCCGAAAGACTCGGCATCGCGGTGGTGGCCAGCGCTACGCTCCTGCAGACTCGCATTCTGGCGAACATGCCGGATTCGGTCCAGGACAAACTGCCTGGACTCTCGTCGGATGCGCAGCGCGCCATTCAGTTCACCCGCTCGACTCCCGGCATCGACGTGGCGCTGGTGGGCATGGGACGCCGCGAGCATGTGCTGGCGAATCTCGGCGTCGCCAAAATCCCTCCCGTGGATCGCGCCGGCTACGCGCGGCTCTATCAGTGATGACGGTCATCGAAGTTGGCGACGACCTGGCGCTCCTGGATGCGGCGCTCGAAGCCGTCCCCAACCATCCCGCGGTCTTCGTGCTGTGGCCCGCCGAAGGCGCGCCGTACGTCTCCAAAACCACGCTGCTGCGCCGCCGTCTGTTGCGCTTGTTGAAGGAGCGGGAGAAGCCGTCGCGCCTGCTCAACCTGCGCCACACCGTCAAACGGATTGAGTACCGGCTGACCGGGTCGGCGCTCGAATCCAGCCTGCTCCTCTACGAGTTGACGCGGCGTCACCATCCGGACAAGTACCTCGACCTGTTGAAACTGCGCATGCCGCCGTACGTCAAAATCGTCCTGAATAACGAATTCCCGCGGAGTCTCATCACCACGGCGCTCACGCGCACGGCCGGGTTGTACATGGGACCGTTCCGCTCGCGCGCCTCCGCGGAGCGCTTCGACGCCGGCTTTCTCGATCTGTTCCAGATGCGCCGCTGCCAGGAAGACTTGAAGACTTCGCCGGACCATCCCGGCTGCATCTACGGCGAGATGGGGATGTGCCTCCGCCCCTGTCAGGAAGTGGTCGGCAAGGCCGAGTACGGCCACGAGGTGGCGCGCGTGGTCGAGTTTCTGCACACTGACGGCCGCTCCCTGCTTGCCGCGATCGAGCATTCCCGCGACCGCCTGAGCGAGGAAATGCAGTTCGAGGACGCCGCCCGTCAGCACAAGCGGTACGAGAAGGTGCAGGAAGTGCTGAAACTGCGCGACGAACTGGCGCGCGACGTGGATCGTTTGAACGGAGTGGCCGTCACTCGCTCGCAGGCGCCGAATGCGGTCGAGATGTGGTTTCTCCGCGACGGCAACTGGCAGGAGCCGCAACGCTTCGATTTCGAAGTACACGATGGCAAGCCGGTATCGCTCGATCGCAAACTGCGCGACACCTTCGCCGCCGTGACTCCGCGCAAACTCACCATCCGCGAGCGGCAGGAGTATCTGGCGATCCTCGCCCGCTGGTATTACTCCAGTTGGCGCGAAGGCGAGTGGCTCCCCTTCGACAGCTTCACCGAAATCCCCTATCGCAAACTGGTCAACGCCATCGCCCGCGTAGCGTCGTAGGACAGACAATCGCCTTCCGTTGTCTGTCCACACTCTTCACCCTCGCGTTTCCCGCATTGACCACGTTGCCTATCCATTCCAGCAGGCGCGAAGGCGAGTGGCTCCCCTTCGACAGCTTCACCGAAATCCCCTATCGCAAACTGGTCAACGCCATCGCCCGCGTAGCGTCGTAGGACAGACAATCGCTTTCCGTTGTCTGTCCACACTCTTCTTTCTCGCATTGATGCCGCCCTGCCAAGGACCTCTCCGGTAACTCGCGCTTTGACCGAGTTGCCTGTCTCTAAGATCCTCCGTGCTTCCTCAGTGTCCTCCGTGACTTCGTGGTGAGGGTGAATATGTTTTCGGAGGGGGAGGTGTTTCAACCCTGCGTGGATGCCGCCCTGCCAAGGGCTTTAAGGCCGCAACCGGGAGGCTTGCGTGAGCAGGTAATTGCGCTCCGGCAGACTGGACGTCCGGTCGGCCGCCTTCAGGTAGCAGGCGATGGCTCCGCTTGGGTCTCCGGCCAGTTCCAGCAGATGGGCGCGGGCGGCTTCGAGCCGATGATGGCCCGCCAAACGACCGTCCTTCTCCAAGCCGTCCAACAGTTCCAGTCCGGCCGCGGGGCCCAGCACCATGGCCGACGCGATCGCGTGACTGAGCGCCACCATGGGATTGTCCGACATCCGCTTCAGCAAGGCGTACAGCGCCAGAATCTGCGGCCAGTCCGTGTCCTCGGCGCGGGCCGCCTCGTCGTGAACGGCGGCGATCGCGGCCTGCAATTGATAAGGGCCAATCGACCCCTTCGCCAAGGCTGCCGTGAGCAGCCCAACTCCCTCTGCGATTTCGGCCTGGTTCCACAGCGTGCGCTCCTGCCTGGTGAGCGGAATCAACTCCCCGCCGGTTCCGGTGCGCGCCTCACGGCGGGCGTCGGTCAGCAGCATGAGGGCGAGTAAGCCGGAAATCTCTGCGTCCTGCGGCAACAGGTCCAGCAGCAGGCGCACCAGGCGGATCGCCTCGCGCGAGAGTTCCGGCCGCTGCAAATCTTCGCCGCCGCTCGTGGTATACCCCTCGTTGAAAATCAGGTAGAGCACGTGCAGGACGGCGCGCAGCCGCTCTGTCCATTCTTCCGGCGTCGGCAGCCGGAATGGGACGCCCGACGCCTGAATCGTCTGCTTGGCCCGGCTGATGCGCTGCGCCATGGTGGCTTCCGGCACCAGAAACGCCCGGGCGATCTCCGCCGTGCTCAACCCGCCCACGGCGCGCAGCGTGAGCGCGATGGCTGAGGACGTGGTCAGCGACGCATGGCAGCAGAGGAACAACAGAATCAGCGTGTCGTCCCGCTCCGGCGCCGGCGCCACCGCATCCACTTCCGCAGCCGCTTCCGATTCGCGACGCCGGCGCGCCACCTCCCCGCGGATGTGGTCGATCATCCGACGGGAGGCCACCTGAATCAACCAGGCGCGAGGATGGTCGGGCGTTCCTTCCGAAGGCCATTGCACGGCCGCCGCCAGGAGCGCTTCCTGCACGGCATCCTCAGCATCCGCGAAGTTCCGGAAACGCCGGATGACCGCGCTGAGAACCTGGGGTGCCAGTTCGCGCAAATCACAACAGGTCTTCAGGCGGTCCACTCATTACCTGCCGCACTTCGATCGCCATGTTCATCGGGGCGCCATTGGGACCGGGGGCCGCCGATGCCTGCGCAGCCACCTGGTATGCCCGCTCGGGACTCTCCACGTCCACGATCCAGTAGCCCGCCAGGAACTCTTTCGATTCCGGAAATACGCCATCGGTCACGGGGGCTCCGTTGCTGCCGGCACGCACCACCTTGGCCTCGTTGGGACTGGCCAGCCCTTCGGCCGACACCAGCAACCCGGCCGCGCTCAGTTCCTTGTTCAGGTTCATCATGAAACCGATATGCGCCTGCAGAGCCTCTTTCGGCCAGCTTCCAAACAGCTCGTACCCGTTCTTGGGGCAGTTCATCATCAGAATGTATTTCATCGCTTTGCTCCTCTCGATTTTCGCACCGCTATCGGCGGGCTTTCATGAGTGAGTCGGAGCGGAACCTGCATTCTCGACATGACCCCAGGATTATTTTAGTGGCGGGTCTGGTGAGCGGCGGCTTCCCACCGTCCCACCAGCAGATCTACGAGACTGAGAAACGGGCTGCCCTCGGGCCTTTCCAGCTTTTTGTAAAGCGCCACGTATTGGGGGTTTTTCAGTCCCATTCCGGTAAACGCCAGGGAATACAGCCCATCGTTCTGAAACTCGATGATCTGCTCTTTGCTCCAGCGTTTCGGGTCCTGCAGATACGGCCGGAGGTACTCGACAATGGTGGTGATGCTGGCGCCCCTTCTGCCCTGGACGCTCCAGAGATCTTCTCCGTTCACCTGGGCGATCCGGCAGATTGTGGAGAAGGCTTCCAGGTTGAATGCCGAGTAGGAGAGCGAACGGGTGCGCGCTTCTTCCCGCGGAGCGCTGCCATCGGCGCGGATCTGCGCGGGCAAAATGTGCTGGCGGTAGTAATTGAAGGCCGCCGTCTCTTCCGCCTTGTCGCCGACGAAGGTAGCCACAGCCGCCACCTGCGCCGTCCACCAGGAGGCGTGATTATTGCCGCTGTTCTTTTCGTGCAGGCCGCTCTGGCTATGAGTCAGCCATGCGAGATACTCCTCAAACCATTTGTGCACGGCGGCCTGATCTTTCGGGTCCCACGCGCCGGTGTGGGAGAGAAACTCCATTCCCTGAATGGCGCGAATGAAGATGCGGCCTTCCAGAATGCCGCCGCCGGGATTGTCATTGGAGCCGCGAATCACCTGCGCGAATTCCATGCTGGGGTTCATTCGCGTTTTGGGATTTACAAACCAGGTGTTGATATCGCGGGCGGCGCGCTGCGCATAGCGGGTATCGTCCAGCAGAAACGCGGCGGTGCCCAAAGTGAAGACGGCCTCGCCCATGGCGTTGAGCGCGTTCTTATTGGACATGAAGCGGTCTGGATTTACCTGGCCGTCTTTGCGAACGTAAGTTCCGGTGGCGTTGGTGGGATCAGGCCACCAGTAGGGTGCCTGGCTGTAGTAATCATGAACATCCAGATCCAGTTCCAGGCTTTTGGGACGCTCCGCCGTGACACTCCACGGGCCTTCTTTTAGACGTTTCTCGGCGTCCGCGCGGAGCCGGCGCACCGCGTCCATAGTCCAGGCTTCGCGCCGGATGATGGCACTGTGGATGGGCTCGGCTTCATCGCCCGAGACCAACGTCACCGGGTTGTCAGCCGCCTGAACGACGAATGCGATCAGGAACAGGCCCGTTACTCTTTTCACTCTTAGCGTATTGTAACGAATCAACAGAGCGCTTTACGGTCGCAGAACGACCTTCATCAGGTTGGGTTCATGGCGGTAAAGACGGTCAAACCAGGAACGTCCTTCCCCCAGGGGCGCGACTGCACTGATCAAAGGATCTACCTGGATGGCGCCGCGGGCCATCAGATCCATGGCTGCCGGGTATTCGCCGCAAGAGGCGCAGGAACCCTGCAGACGTAATTGACGGGTAACCACTTCCTGCAGGGGCAGATCGATGGAAGGAGCGAAGTTACCCACCAGTGTGACCGCGCCGCCTTTGCGCACGGACGCAATCGCCGTCCGGATGGGCGCCGTTGCACCTACACACTCGATAGCCAGGGCCGCGCCACGGCCGCCGGTGAGTTCCCGAACTCCGGCGGGCGCATCGACGGTCTTCGAATTGAAGGTCTCGGAGGCGCCGAGTTGGCGCGCCATGGCCAGTTTGGCGTCGTCCACATCGATGGCCGCCACGCGGCTGTATCCCGCGGCGCGCGCTGCCTGCACCGTCAGCAGTCCGATCATGCCGCTGCCCACGACCACCGCAAGATCGTCGGATGCCGCCGGGGGTCCGCTGAGACTGACGGCGTGCGCCGCCACGGAGACGGCTTCGATCAGCGCGGCCTGCTCATAGCCCAGATTGTCGGGCAGGCGGTAGACGATGCGGCGCGGCACGGCCACGAATTCGGCGAAGGCTCCGTGGCGCCGGTAAGGTCCCGGCGAAACGCCCATAACTTCGCGGTTGTCGCAGAGGTTCACTTCCCCGCGCGCGCAATAGAAGCAGTTGCCGCAGTAGATTGTGGAATCGAAGGTGACGCGATCACCCAGCGCGAGGTCCTTGACGGCGGAGCCCACGGCAGCTACTTCTCCGGCCGCCTCGTGGCCCATCACCAGGGGTGGAATGCGGCGTCCCGTGGAACCGTCCATTCCGTGGACATCGCTGCCGCAAATTCCACAGGCTCGCACGCGCACCAGGATATCCTCGGCCCCGATTTCGGGCTCGGGCATCTGGACCATTTCCAGATTCATATACTCTTTGAGAAGAAGGGCATCCATACTTTTGCCATTGTCGCAGAATGAGAGAGAGCAGAGTTCGCCGGGACAGACGCCAACAGGCGAGCGTCTATCCCACCGGGAACCGGAAGGGGCGCGGCGGTGTCGGATAAGATAACGCTGTGTCCGCTCCTTCCACAATACGGCCTTCGCGCGGACGGCTCACTTTGCTGGCCGAAATCGCCAGCCTGTATGCCACCGGCTGGTTCGTTTGGAAGTTCTCCGTTTCCCCGCAGTTAGCCGGGTCGACACCCACGCAACTGGTGCTCCGCGGGATGGGCTTCGCCTTCGCGGCATGGATTTGGAGCCTGATCATCGCCTTCCTGCTCCACCTCGCCATACGCCAGATTGACCAGGTGGACGTCGCCGGGGCCACGCTGCGCACCTCGGCGGCGGCCGTCTGGTTCGCTCCGGCCACCATCCTGATGATTCACCTGTCTCCGCTGGCGCTCCCGGTCGCATTGATTCTGGTAATGAACGCAACTCGATTGCTGTACTCCTCGTGGCGGCGCATACAGACCGATACGGAACAGTTTCCGATCCTCGTCCCGGCCAGCGCCGGAACGCTCGGAACCGGAGAATTGCCGGTCAGTTTCTTCCCGCGGCCTTTTCGTTCGGCGCTGCTGATCGCGTGCGCCATACAGGTGGCCGGCGCGGCCGAGTTGATGCGCCATTCCCTGCTGGCTGCCGCGCTGTTCGCCCTGGGAGCGGCGCTGCTGACGGTGTTCGCCATCTCGGCCGGCGCGTGGGACGAAGCCTCTCCGCCTTCACTTCCGCGCACGATTCTGGGACTGACGCTCACCATCTTGCTGGCCGGCAGCATCACGCTGGTGGGTTTGGCGAGCGGCGGGTCGTCCGACACGGAAGGCGAAGATCCGCTCGGCCTGATGAGCCACAATGAGACGAAGTTTCCGGGGAAGCGCCGGCATGCTCCGCCGTCGGAAGAGGGCAAGAAGGCGGAAAAACAAAGTTACCCTCAAGTGCCGGATCCGAAATCGACGGCCAAACCCGAAGACAAACCGGACATCCCGGTGGTCACCGGTCCCGATGCCGCGGGCAGTTTCCCCGGCGTGATCCTGTGGCCCGAAGTGAAACCGGTCACCATACTGATTGAACCGATGCCGGCCATCGGCGGTAAGTTCGCCGGGACGCGGCATCCCTACGTGATCCCCTTCGGAGGCGAATACTGGATGTTTCGTTTCCTGCTGCCGCGTCCTCCGCGCAATTCCTTCTTCGAGCGCGGCAGTCCGGCGAATCTTTCGTTCAGTACGACGGACCACTGGCCCATGCAAATGGAGGCGCACCAGAAGTTGCCGCAGGATATCGACCTCAGTTGCTGCGGCAAAATCCAACTTGGCATTTCCAACGGCGACCGCTTCCCCGGCACCATTTCGATGGAGTTGCTGGTGGTGAATCACGGTTCCGAGCCCAGCGAAATCAGCCTCGGCAAGGCTATGGTGACATCCGTCCCCGATCTGACGGCCAACCCGGTGAAGCCCGTGAGTGAGACGTTGGACTACTCCGTCCCGGCCACTCTCGCCGGCCAGTCCATCAATGAATTCAAGGTGGTGTATCAGCGCCTGCACGGCCGCACCGACAAGAGCGCGAAAGTTGCAATTGAGCGTTTCGTGTTAGTGCCACGAGGGATGTAAAATCAAAGTTCGGTCTTCCAACCACCATGAAACTCTTAAGATTCGCCGTCTGCCTTGTGCTGGCCGCCGCTGCATTCGCGCAGCCGCACCATTGGTCCGAGACGGAAGCCAATGATTGGCACGCTCATCAGCCCTGGCTGGTTGGGTCGAACTTCATTCCGTCCACCGCGTCCAACCAGTTGGAAATGTGGCAGGCGGAGACCTTCGACCCGGTCACCATCGATCGTGAATTAGGTTGGGCGCAGGACCTGGGGATGAACACCATGCGCGTGTTCCTCCACGATTTGTTGTGGAAGGATCAGGCCGGCTTTGAGCGGCGCTTGAACGCCTTCCTGCACATCGCCGACAAACACAAGATCCGCCCGATTCTGGTGCTTTTCGATTCGTGCTGGGATCCTTTTCCCGAACTGGGTACGCAGCGCGCGCCGCGGCCCGGGATCCATAATTCCCGGTGGGTGCAGAGTCCCGGCGCACCGGCTTTGCAGGATCCGAAGCAGTTCGGCCGTCTCATGTCCTACGTGCAGGACCTGCTCCACGATTTCGCCAATGACAAACGCATTCTGGCCTGGGATGTGTGGAACGAACCGGACAACATGAATTCCGGATCTTACGGCAACGTGGAGTTGAAGAACAAGAAGGAACTGGTGCAGGTGATGCTTTCGAAGGTCTTCGACTATGCCCGCGCCGGTATGCCAACGCAACCGCTCACCAGTGGAGTGTGGGACGGCGGCGATTGGTCAGACCTCGCCAACCTGACGCCCATCCAGAGAATTCAACTGGAAAACTCGGATTTCATTTCGTTCCACAGTTACGACAAACCCGACGTGTTTGAGAAGCGCATTCTGCAGTTGCAGAAATATCACCGGCCGATTTTCTGCACCGAATACATGGCGCGTCCGCAGGGCAGCACCTTCCAGTCGATCCTGCCGATTGCCAAAAAGTACAACGTGGCGGCTTACAACTGGGGCCTGGTGACCGGGAAGACGCAGACCAATCTGCCGTGGAATTCCTGGCAGCATCCTTATACCGCGGGTCCGCCCGACGTCTGGTTTCACGACATTTTCCACGAAGACGGCGTGCCGCATTCGCCGGAGGAAGTGGCATTTATCAAGCAGATTACGGCTCGCGGGGTGAAGGCCAAGTCCGCGAAGAAGTAATCGTCAATCTTCCAGGATTACGTGCGCCATGCCCAGTTGGGCAGTGTGCGTAATCGAGAGTGCCACGTTGCGGACTCCGAGCTGCTCCGCGAAGCGTGCCGCCACGCCGTGAAAGCGTAGGGTGGGTTTGCCGGAAGGCAGATTCGCCACTTCAAAATCCTGCCAGCGTACGCCGTGGCGCCACCCCGTGCCGATTGCCTTCATGCCGGCTTCCTTGGCAGCGAAGCGCGCGGCGTAGCGCTCGAAGCGATTGGCCTTTCGCTCCACATAGGCAATCTCCGCCGGCGTATAGACCCGCTGCACGAACTTGGCGCCGAACCGTTCGATGCTGGCGCGTATACGATCCACTTCGGCGAGATCCACGCCCGTGCCTACGATCATGTGAGTTCTACTCCAGAAGTGGTAATGGTGAGAGTTCCGTGCTTTACTCCCTTGGTGCTAATCAGTGCGTCCGCCACCTTGCGAACAATGCCGGATGCGCCCCGGACCACTAGCACCTCCAGACAGTTATCGTGGTCCAGGTGCACGTGCAGGGTGGAGAGAATGGAATGGTGGAAGTCGTGCTGAATGCCGGTTAGCTTTTCATTCAACATCCGGACATGGTGGTCGTAAACCAGCGTCACCGTGCCGACCACCTGGCTGTCGGGGGACTCCCAGTTCTGCTCTACCAGCTCGTCGCGGATGAGGTCGCGGAAGGCTTCCGAGCGATTCGTGTAGCCCCGTTTTCCGATCATCCGATCGAACTTATGCAACAGATCTGTATCGATTGCCACGCCGATCCGGCTCAGCCCGCTCATGCGTACACATCTTAGCACCGGCAAAAGTAGGGTGCATAATTAACTTCCGTGAGATTAACTTCCGTGGTCAACCAGTTAGGAGGGGGGAAATACGGACGGAGGGCTCTGTCCAGGACATCGCCCTCCCATTTTGGTGAGATCTCTTTAAGTTACTTGCCCGGAACTAAAACTACTCGCCCTTGGCGTCGGCGGCGACGCGTTTGCGATGCTCCGCCCAGCGCTTCTTCTGCGCGGCAGCAATACGCTTGCGCGCGGCCGGACTGAGCACACGCTTCACACCGGACGTCCTTTTCTCACTGGTCGCTGAGGAAGCCCCAACGCTTTTGCCTTTGAGCTGCGCCTCAATTTCGCGAATGCGATCTTCGATCTTCTGCTTCTCGTACTGATAACCGACGAGCGCCATTTGTAACGTGGTTACGTCAGCTGTACTTCTACCTCGTGCCATTTTTTCTCCCCCGCACACTATAACATAGGCGCTGAGACACTGTGTCAAGATGGTTAAAGAAGCTGAGTGAGGCTTCGCTCCAACCGTACTATGAGAATTGTCATTCAACGGGTAACCGAAGCCACCGTGGTTGTAGAGGCAGGTACCTGCGGGTCTATACGTACGGGTTTAGTTGTCTTTGTCGGTATAGCACGCGAGGATACTGCCTCAGACGCCGAATATCTTTCGGACAGGCTACTCGGCCTAAGGATCTTTCCCGACGAAAACGGTAAAATGAATCGCAATATCCTGGACGCCGGCGGCTCTCTTCTTATTGTCTCGCAGTTCACCTTACATGCTGATGTCATCAAAGGCCGGCGGCCGAGTTTCGACCGGGCCGCACCCGCGGAGCAAGCCAAGGGATTGTACGAGCACTTCGTGGAAGTCTTACGGCGCAGTCCGGTGAGGGTAGAAACCGGCATTTTTCAAGCAACAATGCAGGTGCAACTGGTAAACGATGGTCCTGTAACCATCCTGATTGATTCCGCGGATCGCGGCCAAAAATAAATTTGCAGAGAATTGCTATCTTACGATCACGGCTCGGTATCGGAGCCGCGATCGTAAGAATGGGGTGGGCTAATTGCGGTTCAGATACCGTTGATATAAACGGGTCTGTTTGTTCTCGAGGGAGACTTCCTTGCCCTTGATATACAGGTGCTTGACCTGGGTCTGGATCTCCAGCGGGTCGCCGTCGGTCACAATCAGATCCGCGATTTTACCCTTCTCCACGGAACCGACCTGGTCACTGCTTCCCCAAATCTGCGCGGGGTTGATGGTTACTGCCTTGAGGGCCTCTTCGTAGGGCAAGCCGAAAGCAACGGCGGTGGCGGCCTGATACGGGATGTTGCGGACGAATTCGTTGGTGAACGTACCGAACGCAAACTTCACTCCCGCCTTGTAAGCCTCTGCCGGTAGCGTAAATGCCTCATCGTAGGCCGAGTCTTCGGTCTCCGGCAGAGCCAGGACGCGGCCGAAAACGACCGGCACGTTCTCCGCCTTCAGGTCCGCTGCTGCCTTGCCGATTTCGCGAGGCTGCAGGATTACCAGTTTGATGTTCTGCTTCTTAGCCCACTGAACCGCGTCGTGAATTGTGGAAGCGCGCGCGGCGGAGACAGCCACCGGTACTTTGCCTTCCAGGACGGGTAACATCGCTTCAAACTTCAAGTCGGTCCTGAAATCCGACAAATGAGCGGCCTTGGCTTTCTGGTAACGGCGCGCGTTATCGAAGAAGTCATTCAGTTTGGCTAAAGATTCTTCATAAGCACGACGGGAGGCAGCCGCGCTGCCCGCAATCCCGGTCTGTCCGAGTATCTCGACTACGCTATCGGGGATCGCGCCGCCGCGTCCACCGCGTCCGCCCATGGAGGGGAAGGCCACACTCATGGCCGCGCTGCGCTTGATCTCCATGTCTTCCCAAGTCCAGCCATCGGTATGAATCAGCGCCGCCTGACCGGAGATGAGTTGCCCGCCGCCGCCGCCACGCCCACCGCCGCCGCCTCCCGAGGAAGGAAACGTCATCGCGCTGGTGATGCCATTTACGCGGACCACGCCAAAGTGCTCGCTATCCGGATTGACCGCGACCAATGCCTTCAACTGCGGCATAAACTCGCCCAGTTCGCCGGTGTCTACAGACTCGCGGACCGCGGAAACCTCGGACAGACCCAGTTCGGTACCGGAATCGATCATCCCGGGATACACACGCATGCCCTTAGCTTCGACGATCCGCGCACCCTTGGGCGGCAGGATTTTAGCCGCGATCTCGGCAATCTTTCCATCCTGAATCAGAACGGACATGCCTTTCATTTCTTTGCCGGTAACCGGATACACGTCCGCATCGCGGATGAGGATGGTTTCCCCGGCGGCGCAGGCCATCAGCGCGCAGGCCAATAACATTCCAATCAGCTTCATCCGATTCGTCCTCCGCGTCCCGCAGGCGCGCCCTGACGGGGTGCGGCCTGTTTCTCTTTGTCGAGCAACTTCTGCTTCTCGGCAGCCTTCGCCGGACGGCCGCTCACTTCCTCATCGCGGTCGAAGTACTTGTGACCATCGATCAGGACCTTCTGCACTTTGGCATAGTCGGACAGCGGGAACTTATCGTAAATCACCAGGTCCGCATCCTTGCCGACTTCGATGGAGCCCACGCGGTTATCGATTCCCAACTGCTTGGCCGGATTTAAAGTCACCATGGCGAGAGCTTCGGTCTCGCTCATTCCGCCGTATTTCATGACCTTGCCGGCTTCGCTGTTCAGGTGGCGCATCAACTCCGCGTCATCGCTGTTCAGGCTGACCACCACGCCCTTCTTCGCCATGATCGCCGCGTTGTAGGGGATGGCGTCGAAGGCCTCCACTTTGTAAGACCACCAATCGCTGAAAGTCGAAGCGCCGGCTCCGTGCGCGGCGATTTCCTTGGCCACTTTGTAGCCTTCGAGGACATGCTGCAGAGTGCGAATCTTGAAACCATAATCGTCGGCCACGCGCAAGAGCATGAGGATTTCGTCGGCGCGGTAGCAGTGCGCGTGCACGTAGCGAGTGCCTTCCAGAACTTCCTTCAGCGCTTCGAGCTTCAGATCTTTGCGCGGCGGAATGGGATGCTGTCCGGCCGCCACTTTGGACTTGTAGTCGTCCCATCCGGCCTTATAGATTTTGGCTTCGTTGAAGGCCTCGCGAATGGTATCTTCGACGCCCATGCGAGTGGCCGGATAGCGCGCCGGCGTTGCCGTTCCCGTGGCGCCGCGTCCACCCTGCGGATTGCCGGCCCGTTTGGGATTCTCGCCGAGGGCGAACTTGATTCCGGGGGTTGCTCCCTCGAAAATCATGGACTGCGCGTCCTTGCCCCAGCGCATCTTCAATACGATGGTCTGGCCGCCAATCGCATTGGCCGACCCGTGCAAAATGTTGGCGGTGGTTACTCCGCCGGCCAGGGCTCTGTAGACGGCGATGTCCTCGGGATTGATGATGTCTTTGATGTTCACCATCGACGAGACCGAGACGCTGCCTTCGTTGATTCCGCCATCGCCGGCGATGTGCGAGTGGCAATCGATGATTCCCGGTATCAGGTACTGATTGGTGGCGTCGATGACGGTGGCGCCCTGGGGCACCATGACCTTCTCGCCGACCTCGGTAATCTTACCGTCCTTGACCACCACGGAGCCTTTGAAGGTTCCCTTGGCCACGGTCATTACGGTGGCATTCTGAATCACGATTGTCTCGGCGCACAGCGGCGCCAACGCCGCCAGGGCGGCAAATATCAATTTCTTCATCGGTTTCCTCCCGGCTCATTGGTCGCTGTGCCGCGGCCCCCTGCGGGCGCTGTGTCCGCGGGCTTGTACTGTTTGCCGTCCACGAAAATCATTTCGACTCGGGTGCGATCGTCGAAAATGTCGCCCCGCGTTACGACCAGATTGCCGATCTTTCCCTTTTCAATGCTGCCCACGCGGTTGTCGATGCCGTAAATCTCGGCCGGGGAAAGCGTCATGGCGCGCAGCGCATCTTCGCGCGAAAGTCCCGCGTCGATCACCTTCTTCACGGCCCGCTGAATGTCGCGCGGGGTGTCGATGCCGTCGGAGTAGAGTGCGAATTTCACGCCGGCCTTTTTCAGCGCGGCAGGAGCGGCGGCGGCCTTGTCGATATCTTCGAGCGAGCGCATGCTCGGCGTGTTATCGGGATCGGCATCCGCGGTGAGTGTGGGAAATTTCAGACTGACCAGCACGGGGGTGCCGGCTTTCTGGAAGAGTTCGGCCGCGCCATCGCGGTACGCTTCGCGGCCGCCGTAGATGATGGTGGGCTGTTTGAGTTCCGCGGCGAAGCGCAGCATGCGATCCATTTCCACCATGCGATTGGCCGGCAGCAGGATGCGCGGCGAGGCCAGCACGCCTTCGAGGGCGCGATCGTACTCCGGCCGTTCCATGCCGCGAGGATCCTTGGCATAGGCATCCTTGACCAGTTTGTAGTGGTCGGCGTCGAGATAGATTTGGCGGATGTAAGAGATGACGCCCATGAGCGAGGTGGGGAATCCGCCGCCGAAGCCGCGGCCGCCCGCCAGCGAAATATACTGGCCGGCCGGGGAGGCAACTACCATTTCGCCGACCTTCTCGGCGGTCATCAGATCGATGACGCTGCCTTGTCCTGCGAAAATCCCGCGCGTCGGGAAGGTAACTGTAGTGGTAATGCCGCTGCCGCGCACGGTTTCAATGCGGTGGTCGGTGGGCGAGATCTCGTCTGCGGCGATGGCCCAACTGGTGGTCTGCGGCCGGTCTTCGGGCCCCATCGCCCGGGGAGCCGCCGCGGTCGCGAGAGCCGCTGTGGGAGTGGCTGCCGCGCCGCGTCCGCCGCCTCTGCCTGCGGCCGCGGCAGGCGCCGCGCCGGGCATGCCGACCGTGCTCAAAGCGTCGATGAGGCCGGGGTAAACAGTGAGCCCCTCGCCCTCCACGACCCAGGCATCGGCGGGCGGCTGCACGTTTTCGCCGACCTCGGTGATCAGGCCTTTGTGCATCACCACCGTGCCCTTGCTAATGACCGGACCGGAGACCGGCACAATCTTCGCGTTGCGGATTGCCACGGTCGTGGGCCCCTGAGCCATGGCGTATGCGCAGAATACAAGCAAAGCTGTTACGAGTTTTTTCATAGGGTTATTGTTTGGGTATTATATACACTTCGCCTCAAAAATCGGGTGACTTCCAACGTGGGAGTTGAGTATTGGCGCAATTCGCGGCCGCTTGGTTACTCTCCCCGCTACGGCAGCCGGCGCAATATACTGAAATTTGCCTTCGAAAAAACAGGTTCGTTACCGCGACGCCGGTGTGAATATCGATGAAGCCGATCGCGCCGTCGCTTCCATCAAGAAATCCGCCCGCAGCACGTTCACTCCGGGCGTGCTTACCGAGATTGGTTCCTTTGGCGCCATGTATCAACTGGCGGGATTCCGTAAGCCGGTGCTGGTCAGTTCGGCCGATGGAGTCGGCACGAAACTGAAAGTGGCCTTCGCCACCGGACGCCACGACACGGTGGGGGAAGACCTGGTCAATCACTGCGTCAACGATATCGCCGTGCAGGGCGCCCGCCCGCTGTTCTTTCTGGACTACTTTGCGGTGGGGAAACTGGACGCCACCGTGGCCGCCTCGGTGGTGGCCGGAATCGCCCGCGGCTGCCGCAATAATGGGTGCGCGCTCATCGGCGGCGAGACGGCGGAGATGCCCGGGCTGTATGCCGATTCCGAGTACGACCTGGCCGGCTTCATCGTGGGCGCCGCCGAAAGGAGCGAATTGCTCACCGGCAAGTCCATCCGAGCGGGCGACGTGCTGCTCGGGCTGCCATCCACCGGGCTGCATACTAATGGCTATTCGCTGGCTCGCAAGCTGCTGTTCGATGTTGCCGGATACGGCCCGAAGACGATTTTGCCGGAGGTGGGCGCCACCGTGGGCGATGCCCTGCTGACGGTACACCGCAGCTATCTGAAGCCGATTCGCACCCTGATGGATGGCAAGTTACTGAAAGGCGCGGCGCATATTACCGGCGGCGGCATCACGGACAACACACCGCGTATGCTGCCTGCGGGATTGGCTGCGGCGATCGATACCGGGTCCTGGCAGATCCCGCCGCTTTTTGAAGTGCTGCGGCGTATCGGCAATGTGCCCGAGGACGACTACCGGCGCACCTTGAATTTGGGAGTCGGCATGATTTTGACGGTGCCTGCCCGAGGCGCGGCGAAGGCCGAAACCGCCCTCCGCAAAGCTGGTGAAGAGCCCTTCCGCATCGGCAGCGTGATCGATCACCGCCGCGGACGTCCGCGCGTGGAGTACCGTTGAGACGCCTGGGCATTCTGATTTCCGGCCGCGGATCCAATTTCGAGGCGATCGCCGCCAATATCGAGCGGGGCGCTCTGGATGCCGAAATCGCCGTGGTGATCGCCAACCGGACCGAGGCTCCTGGGCTGGAAATTGGCCGTCGACGGGGACTGAAGGCCGTCTGCCTGCCTTCGCGCGGACTCGATCGCGAAGTCTACGATCGCACGGTGGTCGAGGAGTTACTGAAGGAACAGGTGGACCTCGTTTGCCTCGCCGGTTACATGCGGTTGCTGAGCGCCGGTTTCATTCGCCAGTTTCCGAATCGAATTTTGAATATTCATCCTTCTTTGCTGCCTGCGTTCCCGGGACTGGATGCCCAGCATCAGGCCATCTCTCACGGAGTGAAGCTCAGCGGCTGCACGGTCCATTTCGTGGATGAGGACCTGGACGCCGGTCCAATTATTCTGCAGGCGGCAGTGGCCGTGGAAGACCACGACACCGCCGAGACTTTGTCCGCCCGGATACTCCGGGAGGAGCACAGAATCTATACGGAAGCGATTGGCATCGTGCTGTCCGGCGCTTACCGCATCGAAGGCCGACGGGTGATTTTAACCTAAGTTTTTCTTCAGTTCCCTTCGCTTCCGTCTCAGTTCCAGGAACTCCGATAGTTTCATCGGCGGTCCCTGTCCGCTGGACATTTGCCGCTTCACAGCCCGCTCATACTGAACCAGGGTCTCCATACGCCGGCGCGACGGTATGTCGCAGATCTGGAGGTCCAGCATGATCTCCATTTCCCAAGGCTCAAAGGAGTTGCGTAAGGTTGCACCGCGCGAAATCTCGCGCAGCAGGGTGCGAAAGCGGTTAAAGATTACTTCCGGGTCGCTCAGTTCTTCGGCTGTCATCGGGACATCCTACGGATATATCGGCAGGAATGGTGCGAAGCTTTAACTTCTCTTCACCGCCGAGGCGCCGAGACGCCGAGGAAGACGCGGAGGCAGAAGAGGCAGAGAGACGGCGCAGTTCGGGCGTAAGAACGATTCGATTGTCAACCAAGCATGGCCGCCCGGCCACCCACGTAGATGAAAATTGGCGGCGACAGGAGTAGTCTTGTGCTGCGCCAGACGACGCGGTGGCCGGAGATCCTTATGGCG
>DASZMZ010000161.1:0-9572 GCA_035551455.1 Candidatus Sulfopaludibacter sp. | reverse complement strand
CTTCGCGCACAATGGCGTGGTCGTCTGCCAGGACCACCCGGATTGCCTGCAAATCCTGCATCTTACTCCTTCGTATCGATCGGGGAATACGGTGTCGAGATTACCAGTGTAGTGCCATTCGGACCGCTGGTAATCTCCGACTTTCCGCCCACGTCGGCTGCCTGGTCCCGAATGGTCCGTAGCCCGATGCCACCTGTCAGGCTGGCCGGGGCGGCGAAGAGCTGGTTGACACTAAAGCCCACACCGTTATCACTGATGGTCAACTCCACGCTTTCCTGGCGCGGCTGCAGGGTCAAGGTAACACGGGTTGCGCGGGAATGGCGGATCAGATTCGAGAGAGCCTCCTGCGCCGCACGGTATAGAAGTACCTTGATTTCCAGTTCCGGCTCCCGCGGCAGGGGCTGAAGCTCCATGGCGCCATGGTAGCGCTCCACCACTCCGCTATTTTCCCAAAGCTGTCGCAGGGCGGCTTCGAGCGTCAACCTCTGCCATTCCGGCGGATGCAGCCGTTTGGAAATGGTGCGAACCTGCTCGAGCGCGTCGGCCGCCAGGGTGGAGATCCGGCCCAGAGCCTGCAACACACCAATCGGCGGCTCGGGCAACTGCGGACCGATCACTTCCAATTGCATGCGGATGGAGGCCAATAGCTGGCCCACGCCGGTGTGCAGTTCGCGGCCCAGCCGCTGCCGCTCGCGTTCCACCTGACGGATCGCCCGCGCTCCGGCTTTCGGCCGCAGTCTGCGGGAGCGGGCCGAAAGGTGGCGTTCCGCCGCCTGTAGTTGAAAGAAATGGCGGAGCAGTTCACTCTGCAGGCTCAGCAGTTCCAGAATGGCCGAGTCTGCCGCTTCGGACAGTTCGCCAGTGAGCAGCATGCGGTCTTGTGTGGCCCAGACGCGGCGCAGGCGAATCGTTTTGTGGGCTGCGTCAGGATGCATCAGAAACGTTTCCGCCAGATTGCCGGCGTCGCCCAGGACCGTGCGGGACTTTGCACTCATCCAGACAATGCGGCCGTTCCGATCGCATTCCAATAGCAAGGGAGCACTCACAGCGGTGTTCTTGTGGACGAGTTCGGCCGAATAGCCGTGACTCCACCAGATATCTCCTAAGATCTTTCTGAACTAGAATGCCAGTATCTCTTCCTACCCGCAATCGCGGTACGTACCTAGTACCTGGATTACTAAACTTAGTACTTGCAAGGAGTTCCGCATCCGTATTATAAGTGGATCACCGATGTCAAGAGTTCTCAATTATGTTCCACGGGTGGCAATTTTTCTTGCTGGAGTCGCCGCTGGTGCGATCAGCAATACCCGGAGGGAGCGGTCCGTAGAAGATCCTGCGGCAGCCCAGGGGCTGAAGAAGGCGCTGGCCGGGCTGGAAAGCCGGATGGCGGCGCAGGAAACCGCTGCCGCTCAGCGCTTTACGCAGATTGAAGCCCGTCTGGACGAGCATGCCACGAAGCTGTCGGAGATCCCGTCGACCGCGCAGATCGTCTCCGCCATGGAGCAGCTATTATCCAAGACCATGGCATCGCTCGACGACCGGCTGACCACGCAGGCACAATCCATCGACGTATTAAAGACGACCGTTTCCCAGACAGACAGTCTACTCGAGCGGGTACTCGAATCTCTGGATTCCTTGCAGTCTTATACGGATCCCGCTGAACTCGCGGACGACCCTTTGCTGTCCCGGCCCGCCGTATAATTCAATTCCGAGTTACTCTTAAGTCTTTTCCGAAATTTCCTATTCCATCAAAACGTTCTATCCTCAGGGACAGACGTTTCAATGGACTTCGCCAAAATCCTGGCGCAACTACACGCCGAACTCGCCAACTTAGACGCCGCCATCCAAAGCCTCGAACGGCTACAGAAGGTCGAGCGTCCGCACCCGCCCGCCAAACGCCCCAGACCTAAATCCAAGCAGTAGCTGACCCGCGGAAGGGGACTAATCGAGCCTGAACTCTCCGCCGATTTCCCGCACCGCCACCCTCTCCTGCCGACGCCCCGCCGCCTGCTGGACCCGCTCAATCGGCTCGCGGTAAGGCTCCCGGCTCAGGGAGAAGGTCTGATGGTGGACCGGCAGGAAGAACTCGCTTCCGGCATCCTCGGCCATCTGCCAGGCCTGCTCCGGCGTGCAGTGATTGCGAATCCACGGATTGTAAGCGCCCACCGGCATAATCGCCAGGTCAAAGGCACGGGAGCCTTTCAGCGCCCGGAAGGACGTAGTGGCCGCAGTGTCGCCGCCAAACAGCACGCGATACCGTCCGGCATCGATGGTGTAGCCGTTGTATCCGCGCCACGAGTCGCGATGCAGGCGCGCGCCCCAGTGCCGCACGGGAAATGCCCGAATCGTCAGGGGACCGACCCGCGTACCGGCGCCCCATCCCAATTCCGTTACTCCTGCATACCGTTTCCGCCGCAACAGGTCAGCAGTCTTCGACGCGGTGACCACCTGCGTGCCGGCGTGCTCCAGCCGCCGCAGGCTGGGGAGGTCGAAATGGTCGAAATGGGCGTGAGAGAGCAGAATGACGTCGATCTTCGGCAACTCGCGCAGCGATAATGCCGGATCCACCAGACGGCGTACGCCCAGGGTTCCGATTCCCAGGTTAATGCCGATCCGCCGGCTGAATACCGGATCCGTCAGAATCGTGGTGCCATCGAGCTTGAGCAGCACTGTGGTGTGGCCCACCCAGGCGGCGTACAATCCCTGGTCGCCCCATTCCCGAGGTTTTAAAGTCATCTATGTATGTGGATGCGGCGGAAACCTGTGGAGTTGCGTACCGTTCCGCGGCGCCTCTCCGTTACACTCAGAAGACACGCTTTCATGCCGCCCAAACATCCAGTCCGGGTCGCCGCGGACGTCATCTCCTACGCGTTTTTTTATCTGTTGATCGCGGCCATTTTCGGCGCAATCCTCTCTTGGCTGGGCGGCTATCTGCTGGGAATCACAGGCGCCGACCTGGGTGGCGCTCTGGCCGTCAACTGGCTCGCCCTCCAAATCTGCGCACCCGGATTCCGGCTGGCCGACCTCGGGTTGTGGTGGAACCGCTGGTCGGCAGACAACCTGGCTTTCGGGCTGTTCGGCGGCATCGGCGCTGCCTGTCTGGTGCTGGCGCCGCCGCTGTTGGCAGGCGCCGCCCGCCTCACGGCCACGCCGGGAGATCAGCCGCCGTATAGTACGATTCCATTTGTGGCCCTGCTTCTGGCAGCCGGCTCCAGCGGCGAGGAGATCTGTTTTCGCGGCTACGCCTTTCAAGTCCTGCTGCGCCACTACGGGGCTTTTGCGACCATCATTCCGGTGGGAATCCTGTTCGCCTTGCTGCACGGCGGAAATCCCAACGCGAGCACGCTGGGCATCGTGAATACCGCCGGCTTCGGCATTCTTTTCGGCTTTGCCTGGTGGCGCAGCCGGGACCTTTGGCTACCCATTGGGCTGCACTTCGGATGGAACTTTACACTGCCCTTATTCGGGGCGAACGTGAGCGGGCTTAGAATGAAGATAACGGGCTACGAGATGTCGTGGTCTGCCGGTACCTTGTGGAGTGGTGGCGCTTATGGTCCGGAAGCCAGCGTTCTGACTTCCGTGGTTCTGTTTGTTTTGTTTGCGTACCTCTGGAAAGCGCCGATTCGCCGGCAGGTTTCGCGTCTCACGAGTCCCCCAGCGGAGAGTGTCGTATGCGAGCCGTTGCCACCATCGCGATCGTGAGCCTGCTTCCTTCGCTTTCTTTCGCCGAGAAGCTCAGCTTCGAGGACCGAGTCGAGCTGACCCGGGGCCTCATGGCGGAATACGCCACTGTGAAGGTTCTACTCCCGCGCGGCAAGAAGCCGTTGGAATTCGAAGCTCCGATGAATGCGGCCGGGGCCGCCGGCACCTACGACAAGAAGGCCTGGGCCGAAATCGCCAAAGATGCCGGACCCGCCGCCCGCCAGGGAGACTTGGTACAAATCACTCGCATCGATTTCGAGGCGGATCGCCTGGTGCTTCAGATCAACGGCGGCTTCAAGGGCGGAAAACACTGGTACGACGGCGTGCAATTGGGTGGCGGCATGGGCGGCAACCCCAACACCGTGCCGATTAGCCGCAACGATACCAACGCCCCTGGGGGAACCTCCATCGCCATCCTGTTCCATAAGCCGCTGGAAGCCATCAAGGCTACCGAGATCAAGAAGATGCTTGCTCCGGTGCTGGATTTCGATAAGCATACGGTTACGGAGGTCTACTCCGAAAGTCTGCCTCCTGAAACTCAGAAGGCCATCAAGGAAAGACGCGCCCTGGTCGGCATGACTCACGAGCAGGTGCTCATGGCGATGGGCCATTGGCAGCACAAATCGCGTGAAACCGATAAGGACGGCAACGACATCGAGGATTGGGTTTTCGGCACGCCGCCCGGCAAGATCACGTTTGTGACTTTCATCGGCGACAAAGTGACCAAGGTCAAAGAATCTTACGCGGGTCTCGGCACTGAAGTGCAGACGCCGCAGGTAGTTCACTAGTCTCATCCGCCATGCGATTCGCTCTCGGGATGCTGCTCACGCTGGTCGGCAGTTTCCAGTTCGGCTGCTCCAGCCCCACCCCGAAAAAGGTACCCGTGCAGCCGGCTGCCGCGCCGGTCATCACGCAGTTCTACGCCACCGCCCCACAGCTCTCGCCGGGCGACCAGGAACTGCTCTGCTATGGCGTCTCCAATGCAAAGAGGGTCTGGCTCGCGCCGCCGCGGCAGGAACTCTCGGCAGCCCTCTCCCGGTGCGTTGAAGTGACGCCGAAGGAGAACACCACTTACACGCTCACCGCGGAGGGAGACACCGCGCCGCCGGCCACCAAAGCACTCACGGTCACCATGGGTATGCCCCACGTGAAGATCATCGACGTGACGGTGAGTGCGCTCTCCGTCAAGGCTGGGGATGCCGTCAGTCTCTGCTATAACGTCCACTTTGCCCAAAGTGTCACCATCGCCCCGATCAATTTCCACGCGGGCGCGGCCAATCACGGCTGCACGATGGTCGAGCCCCGAAAGACCACCACCTACACCGTCTCCGCCACCGGTCCTTCGGGTGATAAAGATCAGCAGCCAGTCACCGTCACCGTGCGGTAGGTCCGAGCTCTTTTAGGGAGCATGGGGAACTTTCCGATGAGATCTCGTGTCCATTAGCACAGAGGGACACCGCATGAGAATGTTCGCAACGCTGAGTGGGATCCTCTTCGCAGGCAGCCTGATTGCCGCAGACCTGGATCCCAAAGTACTCAAACTTGTTGGTCCGGACGCTCGCATCATCATGGGAACCGATGTGCAGCGATATAGCGAATCGCCGTTGCAGGCGATGTTTCCGGCTAGTCTTGCCAGGACAACAGCGGGAAGCGTCCGGCAATGGATAACCATCACTTACGAGGAGGATAAGCCGCCGCTTAGTATCTTCATCGGCGCTCCTGAGGCTTCCGAAGAAACTGTGTTACTCGATTCCGCTACGGCGATCGAGAGCGACCCGGCTGGCGTTCAGGAGGCGTTGCAGCGATGGCGCAGTGACGAAAAGCCGGGCGAACTCGCTCAGCAGGTCCGGCGTCTGAGCTCATCTTACGACAATTGGTTCCTTTTGGTCCGGCCTCTCCAACTTATTGCCCGGGAGCATGATGACACTCTGAAATATCGCAATGAACTGATGCAGGCGATAGACCAGGTCAGCGGTGGCATTCGACTGGGAGTCTTTAACGAAGTGCACGTTGAGGTGGTAACCAAAACACCCGACGACGCTATCACGATCGCGGCTTTGGCGCATTGGTTACCGGGTTTCCTGCAGATGGAGAACTCACATGCAGGGCCGGGTCTGCTTGTCAACGCCGCTGAAAATCTCACGACTACTGCCAGAGGTAACGTCGTGTCGATCTCGTTTACCCTCTCCACAGAGAAGTTGGAACAGATCATGAAGTCTTACCGCCAGCCGGTGGAGGACTAAGGTTCCCTAACTAAACGCCGATCTCCCCGTCTAACCAGACCACTGGAGGACTGCGAAATGAAGTATCCGACCATCGGCGCCGCACTATTGAGTGTGGCCGTACTGCTTGCCCCCGCGACCGCTACCGCACAGAACCGGACGCGCAATCGGAACCTAAACATCAGCATGCAAGGCGATGCGGAGACTTGCGCCGATCTCAAAGTCACATCCAATGGCGAGGTGGCTCAATCCGCCGACAAGTTCAGTATGCAGCGCAGCGAGGTCGCCGTGCTCGAATTGAACGCCGCCGACCGCGGAGTCATCAAGGTGCGGGGCTGGAGTCAGTCGGGCTATGCCGTGGAAGCCTGCAAAATCGCTGTCGCCGAGGATCGTGGACAGGCCGAACGGACCTTAAGCGCCATGACGGTCAGCCGTAGCGCCGGCCATTTCACTTTCACCGGGCCGCAGAACGATACCAACAACTGGCAGGTGTACTTCATCGTCCACGTGCCCGCCAATGCCAGTCTCGATCTGCAGACGCTGAACGGTCCGGTTTCCGTGGCTGGGGTCAGCGGCGCCATCAAGGCGCGCGCCACAAACGGTCCCGTCTCGATTAAGGATTGCACCGGCACCATCGACGCGCAGTCGAGCAACGGTCCCATTTCGTTCGCCGGGGACGCGGGCGAAGTCAAGCTGCAGGCCGACAACGGTCCCATCTCCGTGAGGCTTACCAAAGACATCTGGAACGGCTCACTGCTGGACGCCCGCACGTCGAACGGTCCGCTGAGTCTTACCTTGCCGCCGGGCTTCCATTCCGGCGTGCGCGTGGAGGCTTCCGATGGCTCCCCGATGAGCTGCCGTCACGACGCCTGCTCCACCGCCTTCCGCCATTCCAGCGGCGACAAGCAGACGTTGCAAATGAACGGCTCTACAGGGACGGTCCGCGTTTCTACCGAACACGGTCCTATTTCCGTGGGCTCAGATAAGAAGGCGCTCTAGGAGCCTGTGGCAGTAATCGGAAAGGACGCTCGCTAACGCTCGCGGCTCTGTAGATTCAACAACTTACAGAGCCGCGAGCGTTAGCGAGCGACATTTACCTCAGGCAGCCAGGCGTCTATTTCGACGTCTTATAGGCCAAATCCAGCAACTCCACCACGTGCATTACGCGCTGGCGTTTGCCGTGGAGTCTCACCCCGGCCTGCAACTGTAGCATGCAGCCGGGATTGGCCGTGGCGATGATGTCTGCTCCGGTGGCGTTCACCGTTTCCATCTTGTGCGCCAGAATCTGCATCGACATCCGGTTCTCCACCACGTTGTAAATGCCGGCGCTGCCGCAGCAAATGTCCGCGCCCCGCATTTCCTGAAAGCGCAAACCCGGAATCGCTGCTAATAACTGCCGCGGCGCCGAGCGCACCTTCTGGCCGTGCGCCAGATGGCAGGAATCCTGATAGGTGACTGTCGCGTTTACCGGTCGCATTCCGCGATTCAACTCGATGGACGCCAGGAACTCGGTGATGTCGCGCATCAGTCCCGCGAACTGGTGTGCCTTCGTGGCGTATTCGGGGTCGTCCGCCAGCAGTTCTCCGTACTCCTTCAAAGTGGATCCACAGCCGGCGGCGTTGGTGATGATGGCGTCGAAACCCCCGCCGAGTACGGCATCGATATTGCGGCATGCCAGTTTGCGAGCCTCGCCGCGCAGTCCCGAATGGAGGTGCAGCGCGCCGCAGCAGCCTTGTCCAGCCGGAACCACCACCTCGCAGCCATTGCGCTGCAGCACCCGAATGGTGGCTTCGTTCAAGCGCGCGAAGGAGACATTGGCGATGCAGCCGGCCATGAATGCCACGCGGTGCCGCCGCTCTCCCTGCGGCGCGAACGTCCGCCCGATCTGGCTGAAGAAGAATGGCGGATCGGCCGATGGCGTCAGCGGCTCCAGATCGCCCAGCCTGCCCAGCAGCTTGACGAATCCCAGCGCTCGCACCAGCGCTTTCATGCCGCTGATCCCGTAGAGATACAGCAAAGTGCCGGCCACACTCAGGCCGGCGCGCGACTGCAGCAGCCGCATGAATACCATACGCCGCACCCAACGGGCCACCGGACCACGCTGCGTCCGGCTTTCGATCTCGGCGCGCGCGTCCTCCACCATGCGTCCGTATTGAACCCCCGAGGGACAGGCGGATTCGCACCCGCGGCAGGCCAGGCAGAGATCGATATGTTCGATATACGACGGTGTGATGGGAGCGCCTTGGGCCACCTGCACCATCTGGTAAATGCGGCCGCGCGGCGAATCCATCTCCAGTCCCAATTCGCGATAGGTAGGGCAGGCGTTCAGACACAGGCCGCAGTGTACGCAGCGGTCGAGATCGAACTGCCGGGGACCGAGTTTTTCAGATACGGCGGTAGAGTCGTCCACGGTTCAACAGATTCTCCGGATCGAACAGCCTCTTAATCCGGCGCATGATTTCCATATCTCCGCCGGGAGCGGGCCACATTTCCACATCGTGCTTCCACACCGCCGGGCAATATTCCACAACAGCCTTCCAGCCCCGCTGCACCGCGCCCGAGAGCCACGCCGACGCGGCCTCGACCCGTTCGAAGTAGCCGTAGCAAACGCCCGAACCGGCGCGCGCCAGAGCCGGACCCGGGAAAGATTCCAGCACTGCCTGCAACTCTTTCAGCGTACACGACACGCGAACCACCGCGCCATTCTGATACTGACCCAGGAAGGTGGGCGTGAGTTCCTGCAGGTACTGCCAGAGCGAGGTCTGGCGTTCATCGTCGTAGGCGACTCCCGCTGCCAGCTCAGCCAGTGCGCGTTCGTACCGCAGCATGGCCGCGCTGTTTCCTCCGGCCCGCACAGCCAGCAGCCACGTGCGATTCCCCATTGCGGCGCCCGCGGCCGGATTCAACAGATCGATCGCGGCAGGCTGTAAAACTCCGTTCAGAATTCGATCGCGGGCCGCCACCGCGTCCGCTACATTTTCAAATGGCAGCAGGAAGCTGCGCTCGGTTTCCGGCGCAGGAATCAGCTTGAAGTTCACCACGCCGATGGCCGCCAGTGTCCCGAACGACCCGATCATCAGCTTCGCCATGTCCAACCCGGCCACATTCTTCACCACCATGCCGCCGGAGCGCACCTGTTTGCCCTCCAACGTCACAAAGGTCATGCCGATCACCAGGTCGCGCGCCGTGCCATACAGCAGACGCCGCGACCCGCTGCAATTGGCCGCCATGACGCCGCCCACGGTCGCCGAAGAAGCGTACGGCGGATCCAGCGGCACCATTTGACGATTCGCCGCCAGCAGCGCCGTGAGCCGGCTCCAGGCCATGCCGGCTTCCACGCTGATCGTCAGATCGTGAGGCTCGTACTCCAGCACGCGGTTCAACGCGGAGATCGAAATGGGCTCGTCGGCATCGCCGGACGGCCCGGCCATCAGCCGTTTGCTGCCGTTGCCTTCGATAGAGATGGACCGCGAATGCGCGGCGGGACGTCGCAGCGCTTCTGCCAACTCGTCCAATGTGGAAGGTTTCACCACTAGAACACCAGATGCCGCAGCACCCAGGTCAGCACGGTCAGCACCAGCGAGCCGATCACGGCCGGAAAGAATCCGCGAATCTTAAATCCCGGCGTGAACATAGAAGCCAGCTTGA
>DASZMZ010000160.1:0-7767 GCA_035551455.1 Candidatus Sulfopaludibacter sp. | reverse complement strand
TTTCGCGGTCACGCAGCCCAGCGACGTCGTGGTCGCCGAGAACTTTCTGCGTAGCGACACGGCGGGAACCATTGAACAGGTGGACGCCAAGTTCGAACTGCTGCAACGCGGCCAGTACGTGATGAACCGCTCTGCATACGCTCCCGTCCGCGTCAACGCCAAGGGCCCGCTGCAACTCTCGGAAGCCGAAAACGCGGTGGAAATCGCCCGCCTCGCCGGCGCCGAACGGTATGCCGCCGACACGCTGCAGAAGGCCGAAGTCGACCTGAAGAATGCCGAGGATTTTCTGCACGCCGGACACAATCGTAAGGAATCCGAAACCAATGCGCGCGAAGCCGCGCAGATGGCCGAAGACGCCCGCATCATCACCATTCGCAAGATGCGCGACGAAGAGTTAGCCAATGAACGCGCCGCTGCCGCCAGCCGCGAAGCTGCCGAAAAGGCCAAGGCCGATGAATCCGCCCGCCAGGCACAGCTCGAGCAGCAGCGCCGCCAGCAGGCCGAGGCCGATCAGCAGGCCGCCAATCGCGCCAAGCAGGAAGCCCTCCAGGCCAAGATGGAAGCCGAACAGGCCGCTCAGGTAGCCTCCAAGGAGCGCGCCGAGGCCGATGCCGCGCGTGCGGCGGCGCTGGCGCAGCAGCAGGCAGCCATGGCCGAAGCCGAGCGCGCCAAACAGGCCGCGCAGTTGTCCGACCAGCAGCGGCAGCAGGCCGAATCGGAAAAGACCGCCCTGCGCGAACGCCTGCGCCAGCAGTTGAATCTGATTCTAGAGACGCGCGAAACACAGCGCGGCCTCATCGTGAACATCAGCGACGTCCTGTTCGACTTCAATAAGTACACGCTGAAGCCGGGCGCTCGCGAAAAACTGGCCAAGGTCTCCGGCATTCTGCTCGCCTACCCCGGCTTGAAAATTCAACTCGAAGGCCACACCGATGCCATCGGCACCGACGATTACAACCAGACCCTCTCTGAAGAGCGAGCCGGCTCCGTCCGCACTTACATGGTGTCGCAGGGTGTTCCTGCCGAGACCGTGACGGCCGTAGGCATGGGCAAAGCCGATCCGGTGGCCACCAACGATACCGCCGCGGGACGGCAGCAGAATCGCCGCGTCGACATGGTGGTTTCAGGCTCACCCATCGGCATCGATCTGAATACTCCCAGCGGCGGAGGCCCGCGGTAGTTTAGAGAAGTCTAGCAGCCCGTGGCGGAAGTCCCAAGAGATCGCTTGCTAACCGCGCGCGGCTCTGTAGATTCAGTGAGTTGCAGAGCCGCGACCGTAAGGGAGCGACATTCACCACGGGCTGATAGAGAAGTTTAGAACAGTTTCAGCCGCAGGTATTTGCGGGGATTCTCGCGGAAGTCCTTAATCGTGTCCCGGGCTTCCGCGGTGGATCCCAGCAAATTTTCATAGACTGCCGTGGAGTTCAGCAGCGGGTCGGCAGTCGCCTTATCCACCTGCTGAATCCAGGACACCAGCATCTGGTTCCAGCCCTGGTAAGCATCGTCGGATTGAATCCACACACCGGACCGCACGTTGGCGAGCGCCGTGATCAGGTCCTGGATGGACTTCAATGCGCTGTCATACTGGGCCGTGTCGCGCAGCAGTGCTCCGCCCGCGCCTTGGCCGCTCTGCAGGCGCGCCAGCGAATCGTCCATTTTCTGCATCGGACCCACGATGCTGTTATACAGCTGCTGGTGGTAGATGGCGTCGACCGCGTTGGAAGATTTGACCGCCGCATTGAATGCCTTCTCGATCTTCCCCACGCTATTGCTCACGTCCGTGTAAATCTGCGTACCTAAGACGAACTGACCCACCTGCCCGCGTCCCGCCTCAATATCGGTAATCAGCGCGTCGATGGTGCGAAGCTGACTTTCCAGTTGCGGCAGATCCATGTCCTTCATCACGTCCGACGGCGGCTTCACGCGAATTTCACCGAACGGCGGAATGGGTCGCGCGCTCGTCTGACTGGTAATGTCCACATACTTGTCGCCAATCAGACTGTCCGAGCCAATCTCGGCGTAGGAGTCGTAGGTGATCGTGCTGAGCCGCTCCCGCTCCACTACCATCGATACGCGAACCACCCGGTTCGGGTCGCTCTGCCGGGTCAACTCGACCTTCGAGACCTTGCCGACGTCGATTCCGTCCACCCGTACCGGCGAGGTGGCATCCAGCCCGGTGGCGTCCGGAACGTACAGATAAATCATGGCCTTGGGCTGCAGCAGGGTTCCGCCGGTCAACAGGTAGAACAGGGTGAAGAGGATGGCGATAGCCACCACCGATACTGCCGTCACCCGGAATTTAGCCCATTTGACCCGGCTCACGGAAGGCATTCACTCGGATTGTACCGCGACACCCACCCGGGTCGCGGGTTACAATGGTTGAGAGTTATTCTTCCTTACGCAACGAGGTAGTAAATGTTAGAAACGATTGGTATGCCCGAACTTCTGGTGATCGGGCTCGTAGCGGTAGTGCTTTTTGGCGGCAGCAAAATGGCTGACCTGGGCAAGGGACTGGGCGAAGGCATTCGCAATTTCAAATCGGCCATGAAGGGCGAGCCGGAATCTAACGAGAAGGTCTAGCCACCATACAGAGCCGCGGCCGTGAGGTGAGCGGCCATTGTCGCGGGCCGCTGGTCGGCCACTGGTTGGGCGCTGCTGGAGCGCAATTGAAAATTCGATCGCGAAACTTTAACGGCCGCTGCGCCCGCCACAAAAGATACAATCCCGCTGTCGATGGCTTGGGCGGCGTCAAAGGTGCCTGTCCGCGCTGTACCCTCCTGTTCGAAATCTGGGAAGCCTCTCTCAAACTCAATCGCCTCATCCGCCAGTTCGACCCCAATCTGGACGATTTGCGCAAGCGCGTGGAGCCCCCGCCGCTGGTCGATCCGCGGCAGATGAGTTTCATCACCGAATGATGCGACAATAACGCTGGAGGATGGAACATGCCGGTTTTCATGGTGGAACGAAACCTGCCTGGGATTACACTCGAAGAACTTGCCTCGGCGCAAAAAAGAGCAATTCAGATGGGTAAGGAATTGACCGCCGAAGGCAGGCAGGTCCGATATATCCGCTCGACCTTCGTGCCGGGCGAAAGCAAGTGTATGTGTCTGTTTGAGGCTCCTAGCCCGGATAATGTTCGGGAGGCCAATGAGCGCGCGCAGATCCCGTTTACACGCATTGTGGAAGCGGAGGATCTCACCCCTAAAGACGTCTGAAGCCGCTCCGTTCACCGGTACTAGGAACCGAATACAATCGCCACGATGGACATCTTCTCTGGAGATTTGTGCCCGGAATATCCTGAGCAGGGACGCTGTCCGGCCCTGGATTCCCTCTTGTGTCTCCTGGACCGTATACCTGCCTTGGTCTGGACTACGGATACCGATTGCCGTTTTACCTCCCTCACCGGCGCGGGGCTGAGTTCCATGCGGCTTACCTCCGGCGAATACACCGGTAAGCCGATTCACGATCTGTTCGGCGGACCTGCCTCGCCGCCCCACATCAAGGCCCTGCACGGCATCGGCGGAACTTTCCAGGCCGAAGTGAACGGCCGCAGTCTGGAGGCCCACGTCGAGCCTCTGCGTGGCCCGGAAAACGCCGTCATCGGCGTGGTCGGTGTGGCTCTGGACGTCACTGAGCGGTTGGTGGCCGAAACTCTGCTCCGCTTAAGCGAACAGAGTTATCGCTCACTCATCGAAGATGCTCCCTATGCCATGTGCCGCGCCACCCAAAGCGGTCAACTGCTGCAGGTCAACCGCGCCATGCTCGAAATGCTGGGCTACGACGCGGCCTGCGAGGCCGACCTCCTGGTCCGCGACGTTCCCCTCATCTACGCCTCGCCCGACGGCTTCGACGCGCTCAAGGCGGAACTACAGGCGGGCCTTGTGCAAGGCCTGGAAAATGTCTGGCTGCGTCAGGATGGGTCGCCGATTCAGGTCCGCGTCGGCGGCAGGGCGACACGCGACCCGCAAGGCCGCATTCTGCACCTCGATCTGATCGCGGAAAACGTCACGGAGCGGAAGGAACTCGAAGCGCGTCTGGCGCAGGCCCAGAAAATGCAGGCCATCGGCCAACTGGCCGGAGGCATCGCTCACGACTTCAATAATCTGCTCACCGTCATCAACGGATACTGCGATCTGCTGCTGGTCAGCCGCACCACCGCGAGCGTGGACCGTGAGAGTCTGGAACTCATCCGGCAAGCCGGTGAACGCGCCACCAATCTCACCCAGCAACTGCTGGCGTTCAGCCGCAAACAGGTCACCCGGAAACGTTCGGTGGAACTGAACCGTGTGGTCTCCGAAGTCATGCAGTTGAGCCGACGCCTGATCGGCGAGAACATCACTCTGGTGGAATTGATGGGCGAGCGGGCGGGACAGGTTCTGGCGGATCCGGTGCAGATTCACCAGATGCTGATGAACCTGGTCATCAACGCGCGCGACGCCATGGAATCGGGCGGCCGCCTCACGGTGACTACGGGCAGTGTCGCGGTCTCACCGGAAATGGCGCGAAGCCTGGAGATTCCGCCCAGCGAGTATGCCCTGGTCACCGTCACCGATACCGGCAAGGGGATGGATGAGAGTGTCCTCAGCCACATGTTCGAGCCGTTCTTCACCACCAAAGCCGTCGGCAAGGGGACAGGCCTCGGACTATCCACGGTCTACGGCATCGTGCGGCAGACGCGGGGCGCGATCTCCGTCGATAGCTACCCCGGAAACGGGACAACCTTTCGCATCTACCTGCCGCGTTTCGTGGAGGAGGAACTAGCGGGCGCCGTCCCGGTCACGCCTCCGGCGCTGGTCGGCGGCGCCAGCACGATTCTGCTGGTCGAAGACGAAAGTTCAGTCCGCCTCTTCGCCGCCACGGTGCTCGCCCGGTCGGGCTATACGGTGCTCCAGGCGTCCAATGCCGAGGAAGCCCTGGCGCTGGCCGGCCAATATCATCAGCCCATTCATCTGCTCTTCACCGACATCGTCATGCCCGGACTCAGCGGCCGCGACCTGGCCCGCCGCTTCGGCTCGATGCGCACCGAATCGAAAATCCTCCTGACCTCCGGCTATTCGGAAGCCATGACCGGCAACACTCCCCTGGAGCAAGGCGTCCACTATCTGGAAAAGCCCTTCTCGGCCGAGCAGCTAACCCGCGTAGTCAACAAAATCCTCTCCGGCGAATCCAAGTAGCTCCCTACGACACCAAAGCCCGCACTACGATCCAGGACTTCTCCCACAGCGGCAGCCGGACCCTGCGGGCGAACACGTCGTAGTTGCTGCGCTCGATGCGCTCCAGCAGACGCGAGTAGATGCTGATCAGCGCCCACAGTGAGGGCCGCGACCGCGGGTGAATCAGATCGAGCAGCGTCGCCGACTGGTCGTAATACGAACGGGCGCGGGCCGCCTCGAAGCGCATCAGCTTCAGAAAGGCTTCGTTGCGATTGCCGGTGCGCAGGTCTTCGATCGAGACTCCGAAGCGCCGCAGATCCTCGGCAGGCAGGTACACGCGACCCTTCGCCGCGTCCTCTCGGATGTCGCGCAGAATGTTGGTGAGCTGAAAAGCGACGCCGCACTTTTCGGCCAGCGGCAGCGCGCTGCGCGTATCGAAGCCGAAAATATGGATGATGGTAAGCCCCACCACGCTCGCCACCTGATAGCAGTAGCGATACAACTCGTCGAACGTCTCCACGCGCCGAGGTTCCAGATCGGAACTGACGCCGTCGATCATCGAAAAGAAATATTCGTGCGGGATGCCGAAGCGCCGAACCGTGTGATGAAACGCCGGCCACACCGGGTGCTGGCTGAAGCGGCCTTCGAGCGCCTCGGTGAGTTCGCCGCGCCAGCGATCGATGGCGGTCTGGTTCGCGCCCGGCTCATCGCTCAGGTCGTCGCAATATCGCATGAACGCATAGATAGCGCACATGGCCTTGCGCTGTTGAGCCGACAACAGCACGAACGAGTAGTAGAAATTCTTCGCCCGTGTGCGGGCTACGCGAATGCAGTACTCGTAAGATTGGTCGATCGCGTTCCTCATGCCGCCCGCAATGCCATTCTGGCCAGCGATGCCAAGAGCAGCGTGACCCGTTCCGCCTTGCCGATGGCCGGGCGCGCCGAGAGCACGTCGTAGCCGCGCTGCGCGATCTTGTCGAGGACGCGCATGCCGCCGCGGCTGAACAGATCCAGGTCGAGCGCCAGGCGTCGATCCACCATGCCAATGAGCGGCAGCCCTTCGACGAATAGACCGCGCGCGTACTCGACGGACTCGCGCATCACCTCGCGGAAGCCCGGAGTAAAGCGCAGCGCAAACAAATCGGCCTCGCTGTAGCCGTGCCGCTCCAGGATATCGAGCGGGATATAGATACGATCCTTCTGCAGGTCCACCGTGACGTCCTGCCAGAAGTTGGCCAGTTGCAGCGCCGTACAGGTGGCGTCGCTGAGCCGCTGCCGCTCCGCATCGCCGTAGCCGCAGAGATACAGCACCAGGTGGCCCACCGGATTTGCAGAGCAGCGGCAGTAATCGCAAATCTCCTGCCAGTTGCGATATCGCGTGACCGTCTGATCCTGAATGAAGGCTTGGATCAGATCGGCGAAAGGACGGCGCGGAATGGCGTACTTCTCGATAGTGGGCTGGAGCGCCACAAAGACCGGGTGAGTGGCGCGCCCCGTGTAAAGGCCGTCCAGTTCCCTGGACCACCAGTCGAGCAGGCGCAGGCTCTCCGCATGGTTGCCGATTTCGTCTCCCAGATCGTCGGCCCAGCGGCAATACGCGTAGACGTTATAGAAATCCTGATGCAGGCGTTTGGGAAGGAGGAAACTGACGACGTGAAAATTCTCGTAGTGATTCGTGGCCAGCCAGCGCGTATACCGCCGCGCGCCTTCAGGCGACCAGGAATGACGCAGGGCATCCGGCGACTGCACGAACTCGGCAGGAGCCAGGAACTCGGTTTCGGCGAAGCCGGCCATCTAGGGAACAATCGCCGTCTTCAGGTGACCGTTGTGGCTCATCAGGTGACGCATCACTTCCAGAAGATTGGCCAGCGGTTCCTGGCGGTTGACAAAGAAACCGGCGGTGATATGGCCGGCGCAAATCAGGTCCAACGCCTTCTGAATATATGCCGGAGTATGGTGGAAACTGGCCTTACACGTGATCTCCGAATAGTGGAGCAGCGCGGTATCCAGATGCACGGAGCTATCGTTGGGACAGCCTCCGAAGAAGTTGACGGTGCCGCCGCGGCGGACCATGTTCACCGCCCATTCCCACGTCTGCGGCTTGCCCACGGCTTCGATGGCGATATCCACGCCGCGTCCGCCGGTCATTTGGCGAATGGCCTGAACGGGGTTGGAGCCATCGTCGCCCACCACCAGTTCGTCGGCGCCCAGGGCAGCAGCGCGATCCAGTTGGGTCTTGCGGCGGCCCACCGCAACCACGCGGCAGCCGTACAGCTTGGCCAACTTCACGAACATCAGGCCAATGGGGCCCAGTCCGGTGATGGCGATCGTGTCGCCCTCTCGCGGCGCAGTCTCTTCGAAGCCGCGAATCACACAGGCGAGCGGTTCCACCAGAGCCGCGTCCTGATAACCGACGTGTTCCGGAATGCGGTAAGTATTCCGTTCTACAATCCGCGCCGGAATTCGAATATATTCGGCATACGCGCCATTGTTGAAAAGCAGGTCTTCACACAGGTTTTCCAACCCGCGCTTACAGAAAAAACACTCGTTGCAAGGAGCCGAATTAGCCGCCACCACCCGGTCACCTACAGCGAACTTACTCACGCCTTCGCCC
>DASZMZ010000159.1:0-56565 GCA_035551455.1 Candidatus Sulfopaludibacter sp. | reverse complement strand
ACTTTGGAAACGATTTTTCAATCCATCGAGATACTGAGCAAGGAAAAAGGCATCGATCCGCAAATTGTGTTGGACGCGGTGAAGGATGCCATGCTGATCGCTGCCCGGAAACATTACCGCACCAATGAAGATTACGTCGCGGACATGGATCCCAAGACCGGCGCCATCAAACTCTACGCGGTGAAAAAGGTTGCCGAGGTGGTGGAAGATCCGGTGCATGAGATGACCCTGTCCGAAGGCCGCCGCATCAATCCCGAAGCCGAAATCGGCACCGAGATCCGCATCGCCAAAAACACCGAAGCCCTCGGCCGCATCTCCGCGCAGACCGCCAAACAGGTGATCTTTCAAAAGGTCCGTGAAGCCGAACGCGAAACCGTCTTCAACGAATACTCGGGACGCACCGGCGAACTGGTCAACTGCACCATCAAACGGGTCGAAGGTCCCGATTACGTTCTCGACCTCGGAAAAACCGAAGCCCGCCTGCCCAAGAAAGAACAGTCGCGCCTCGAAAGTTATAGCGTGGGCGATCGCGTCCGCTGCGTGATCCGCATCGTCGATAAATCCAGTAAAGGTCCCGGTGTCGCCGTCTCGCGCGCCGCTCCCGAACTGGTGATGCGCCTGTTCGAACAGGAAGTCCCGGAAATCTACGATGGCACTGTCGTGATCAAAGGCTGCGCGCGCGAAGCCGGCGAGCGCACCAAGATCGCCGTGCAGAGCCGCGACCGCGATGTGGATAGCGTGGGCGCCTGCGTCGGCATGAAGGGCATGCGCGTCCAGTCCATCATTCGCGAACTGCGCGGCGAGAAGATCGACATCATCGAATATTCCGAAGAGGCCGTCACCTTCGCCACGCACGCGCTGAGCCCCGCGAAGGTCAGCCGCATCAGCATTATCGATCCCCTCGAAAAGCACATGGAAGTAATCGTGGACGATTCGCAGCTTTCTCTTGCCATCGGCAAGAAGGGCCAGAATGTCCGCCTCGCCGCCAAACTGCTGGGCTGGAAAATCGATATCAAGAGCGAAGAAGAAAAACGTCAGGAAGTGGAATCGCAAATGGCCGCTCTGGTCGCGCCCGGCGCGCCTGTCAGCGTCCTGGCGGAATACGGTCTCAGCGACACGGTGGTCGAAAAATTACTCGACGCCAGCGTCGGCACCATCGAGCGTCTCGGCAGTATGACGCCGGAACAACTGGAGGAAATCCAGGGTATCGGTCCGAAGATGGTGGAACATATTCAAGACGCCGTCAACGCCTACTACAGCCAGTTTGAAAACCCGGCGGAAGAAGCCGCGCCTGAACAATTGGCCACCGAGGAAACGGAAGCGGCGGAAGTTCCAGTCGATGAATCGGCAGCCCCGGCGGAGGAAGGCGAGGCTCTGGAGGCGGAGCCCCAAACCCAGTCCGCAGAACCGGGAGAAGAACCGCAAGAAGAAGCGGAAACCGATGAGACATTGGAACATTCTGGTACGATAGAGGACGCGGGGTCCCCCACTGACAATCCGGGTCCGGAGGAAGGTCGCGGCAATTAGTAGCGCCTCCGCAGTGAGAAGCAGATCGCTTTATCTATGAAGAAGATTCGCATCAACGAGCTGGCTCGGGAGTTGGAAGTTAAGGCCCACGAGATTTTGGATCGACTCCCCGAGTTGGGAGTCGTCGAAAAGAAAACGCATTCCAGCTCCATCGACGAGGACGTAGCCATCAAGCTGCGCCGGCTCTACGGCTTCGATTCTCCGGATGGGGGCATCGACCAACCCGGCAGGCCTGAGCGCGCGATTGCCTACGAAGACCACGGCAATGAAGGTCACGAAGAATCGGCGGCCAGCCAGTCTGCGCCCGCTGAAAAGCCGGAGCCAGCTCCGGCCGCCGCGCCTTCCGCCGCCATTGAATCCGCCCGCGAAAGCGAGCCTCTGAAAGCGTCGGAAGGCCATGCCGCTCCGGCACTGCCCATCCGGCCCCCTCTGGCCGGCCGGCCCATTCATCCGCCCATCGGAGGCCATGCGCCTACGGTCCGCCCGGCCGCGCCGCAGCCGCCGGCTGCTCCTGCTGCCCCCGCCGCGCCCGTGGCTCATGCTCCCGCGCCCGCCGCTGCGCCAGAAGCGCCCGCGCCGCCGCCAAGAGTCGTGCCGCCCGCTGCCGTAATTGCGCCGGGCAGGCCCAGCGCTCCGGCAGCCAAGCCGCTGCCCTCTTCGCCCGGAGGCGGTCCCCGGCCCGGTCAGGTGCTCTCCGGTCCGCGCCAGCCGTTCCCGTCCGCCTCTCCCGAAATTCATCGTCCCGGTCCCGGCGGACCCGCGCCCGCCATGCCGCGGCCTCCCGCGCCGCCGCGCCGTCCCGAACTTGCGCGCGATCAGCCTTTGCGCGCGCCCGGCAGTATGCCGTCGGGGCCTCATGCTCCCGGTCAATCGCGGCCGCTCGCCGGACAACCGGCAGCCCGTCCCGTGGTGCCGCCTCGTCCGGATCTTGCCGCCAAGTTGTCCGCGCCGCGTCCCATGATGCCCGCGCAGCCGGCCGCCCCGCGCCCCGGCGTTCCCAAAGCTCCCAGTTCGCCGGTCCCCGGCCAGCCGATTTATCGCGGACCCATTCGCCCAGGACAGCCCATGGTGACTCGTCCCGGTGTGCGTCCGGGTGCGCCGCCGCCGCGTCCCGGCGGACCCAGGCCGCAGCATCCCACTTCGCGCGGCCGCATCGAACCAGGTCTTGCTCCGCCGCCGGTTGAACCCGCACGCGGGCGTCCCGGCGATAAGCGCCCGTCCCGTCCCCAGCCGCGCGAACGGCACGAAGAAGAGAAGATCCTTCGTCCGCAGCGCCGTCAGGTGGAGGCGGGTCCTCCGCCCATTAATCGCGAGATCACCATCTCCGAAGGCATCACGCTCAAAGAGCTGTCCGAAAAGCTCGACGTCAAGGCCGCGCTGGTCATGAAGAAACTGATGGATCGCGGAATTTTCGCCACCATCAACCAGACCCTGGATTCCAAACTGGCCACCGAAGTGGCGCGCGAATTCGGCGCTTCCACCGCCACCATCAGCTACGAAGAAGAAGCCATGCAGGCCGTGGAAGAGAAGCAGGAAACCACGGACCTTCAGCGCCGCGCTCCCGTGGTCACCATCATGGGCCACGTCGACCACGGTAAGACCTCCCTCCTCGACGCCATCCGCGTGGCCAACGTGGCCGGCCGCGAAGCCGGCGGTATCACCCAGCACATCGGGGCCTACCAGGTGGAGATGAAAGGCCGCAAGATCGTCTTCATCGATACTCCCGGTCACGAAGCCTTCACCCGCATGCGCGCCCGCGGCGCCAAAGTCACCGACATCGTCATCCTCGTGGTGGCTGCCGACGACGGCGTCATGCCGCAAACTCTCGAAGCCATCGATCACGCGCGCGCCGCCAAGGTGCCCATCATCGTGGCTATCAATAAGATCGATAAGCTGGACGCCCAGCCCGAGCGCATCAAGCAACAACTGAGCGATCGCGGCCTGCTGCCCGAGGATTGGGGCGGCGATACTGTCATGGTCCCGGTCTCGGCCAAGACCCAGCAGAATCTCGACCTGCTGCTCGAAATGATTCTCCTGGTCGCCGATATGGGCGATCTCAAAGCCAATCCCAACCGTCCGGCCATGGGCACCGTCATTGAAGCCCAGCTCGATCGCGGACGCGGTCCGGTGGCCACCGTTCTGGTGCGCAACGGCACGCTCTCGGTGGGCGACTTCTTCATCTGCGGCTCCGTTTTCGGTAAGGTTCGCGCCATGCAGAACGATCGCGGACTACAGATTCGCAAGGCCGAGCCTTCCACTCCGGTGGAAGTCCTGGGTCTCGAATCCCTGCCCGAAGCCGGCGACGATTTCCAGGTGGTTACCGATACCGCCAAGGCCAAACAGATCGTGAACTTCCGCGATCAGAAACAGCGTGAAGCCGCCCTGGCCAAGTCCAGCCGCCTCACGCTCGAACAGCTCCACAAGCAGATGAAGGAGGGCGAGGTCAAAGAACTCCCCATCATCATCAAGACCGATGTGGGCGGTTCGGCCGAAGTGCTCAGCGAGACCCTGCAGAAACTCTCCAACGAAAAGGTGAGAGTCCGCGTCATCCACTCCGGTGTGGGCGCCATCAACGAATCCGACGTGCTTTTGGCGTCGGCTTCCAACGCCATCGTCATCGGCTTCAACGTGCGGCCGGAACGGAATGCCGCCGCGCTCGCCGAGCAGGAAAAGGTGGACGTCCGCCTGCATACCATCATTTACAACTTGAGCGACGAGATTAAGGCGGCTATGAGCGGCCTGCTCGCTCCCGTCTTCAAGGAAGTCTACAAAGGCAAGGCAGAAGTCCGCGACACCTTCCGCATTCCCAAGGTGGGCAGCGTGGCCGGTTGCCAGGTTCTCGATGGCTCCATCAGCAGCAAGAGCGATGTCCGCCTGCTGCGCGACAACATCGTGGTTTACACCGGCAAGGTGGCTTCCCTGCGCCGTTTCAAAGACGACGTCACCGAAGTCAAAACCGGTATGGAGTGCGGCATCACGCTCGAGAATTATGCCGATTACAAACAGGGCGACATTATCGAAGCCTTCGTGAACGAGAGGGTCGCCACCGAAGTATTCGCGTAATGGCTAGCGTTGGCGTATTGACTCTCGAGCTGCGGCTCGAAAATTCGCACTCGCTGAAAGACAAGCGGCACGTGGTGCAGAGCCTGAAGGACCGCCTCCGCGGCAAGTTCAACGTGGCGGTGGCGGAGATCGATTATCAGGACCTGTGGCAGCGCGCCGCTATCGCCGCCGTCACCGTTTCCAGCGATCGGACTCACGCCGAAAAGCTCCTCCGCTCGGTGGAGGAAGAGGCCGTATCGCTGCTCGGCCGCGAAGTCGCCGAAACTACCGTGGAGTGGCTCGCATGACTTTAGAAGAACGCCTCGCCGTCCTTACCGACCGCCACGAGGCCCTCACCCAGACCGTCGAAATCCTCGCCGAACGGCAGCGCGAAATCGACCGCCGTCTGAGTCAGGTCCTCGAAGCCATCACCCGCCTCACCAACATCGCCGAAGCCCATGAGCGCGGCCTCGACAACCTGGAAAACCAGTAGCCCCGCCCGCTAGCGGCCCTTCCCTGAACTCATCGCCGGGCCGGGAGGCAGTCCGCCAATCGCCGGCACCACAATCGCCGGCGCCCCCGCCAGTGCGACTGACAGTGAATACGCCGACAGTCCCGAACCCGGAGCCAGGAACGGCGTCAACGCCGCTACTGCCGACATCGATCCGTTGTACACCGACGTCAAGCCGTCCGTCTGCTCGAAATTCAGATTGTTCGCCGGATTCATATTCCCGATCACGCGGCCCAGAACGCGATGCTCCGACTCGACTCCCATAATCGAAGCCGCTACCTCGGCGAAATACTCCAACTGCTCCGGTGTATACGCTTCTCCCGCGGCATCGCGCTGCGCGCGCGTCGGCGGATTCACGCTGTCCGCGGCCATTTGCGCGAACTCCAGCGTGGCATTCAAATACGCTCCGATGAATGCATCTTCCAACGCGTTCAGTATTGTCAGAAACGTGGCCAGGTTCGAGAACGCTCCAGCCGGCAGGTAGAACGTCTGCACCGGATCGCTCGCCGGTGAAGATCCGCCGGTCAGACTGCGTAACAGATTCGCGTGGACAATCTCCTCCGACAGCGCCGCCCGCAGATACTGCACATTGCCGTCGTTGCCGTTCGCTGCTGTCATGGTGGCCGTTCCGCCCGTGCCCGCCAGGTTCGGATCCATGATCACGGGCCCGGTCAGCGCATTGTAGTAAAAGACGGTCGCCAGATCTTCGGCGATGAGAGCCGCCGTGAAGATCTGTTGGGCGGTGTCGCCGCTGGTATTGTCGAAGTCGTGGGAAGCGGCTCGCGACACGCCTCCGACAGCGCCCATCGCGGCGGCTCCCAAACCCAGTTTTCCGATTGCCGTGAAGAAAGATCGCCTTCTGAGCGGCTCGGCGGCCGCGCGTTCCAGCACGTTTGATTTTTCGTTCATGAGTGCATTCCTTCCGGAACCGGCGAAAGCCGGCCCAATTGGGAACACGAAATCGCGCGCCGTCCGGATGTAGCCTGACGTGGCAAAACATACCGCGCGCGCTCTCCTCCCTGCACTGAACCTAATCTGATATGCTCAGGCCACAATGAAAACGTTCCTGGCATTCCTTACAATTCCACTTTTGGCCCTCGCTCTACCTGCTTCCGCACAGGAAAAGGGCCGCGGCGAACAACATGGCAAATTCACTCCCTCCAAACCACCAAGTCACGGACCACCCGCTTCACATGCCGCCCCGGCGAAGCCGCAACCCGAGCACAACGCTCCGCAGCCGCGCTCGTTTTCCGATAAGGCCGGCCATCCGGAAGCTCCCCATGTGGACGGCAACAAATGGGTCGGCCACGTCAACCAAAATATGGATGCCCGCCTGCACCTGGACCATCCCTGGGAGCATGGCCGTTTTTCCGGCGGATTCGGACCGAAGCACATCTTCCGGCTGTCCGGCGGCGCTCCGTCGCGCTTCTGGTTCAACGGCTTCTACTTCTCCGTCGCCGAACCCGACCTGGCTTACGCCGGCGCCTGGCGCTGGGATGCCGACCAGATTGTGATCTACGAAGATCCCGACGACCCGGGCTACTACCTCGCCTATAACGAACGTCTCGGCACGTACGTCCACGTTTTGTTCCTCGGAAACTCCTAAAAGGTTATGCCGGGAGGCACCGGCAGCTCCGGTGCCTTTCCTCCCCCCGAAATTCCTGCCCTTTTCCCCTGGTGCGTTATAATAGTGATTCCGGTGGGTTTGCCCCCGGCCCCCCAACATGGATGAACGGCGCACATTAAGGGTTTCTGAAGCAGTGCGCGAGGAACTCGCTGAATTGATTGGCTTTGAGACTGCCGACCCCCGCCTTTTAACGGTCGATGTGGTCGAAGTACACGTCAGCCCCGATGGCAAATATGCCACCGTCAAAGTCGGCCTCCGAGGCACCGAAAAGGAGCAGAAGCAGTCCATGGACGCCCTGGAGCATGCCGCCGGCTATCTGCGCCACGAATTGGCCGTCCGCCTGAGCCTCCGGCATGTCCCTGAGCTTCATTTCAGTCAGGCGAAGGACCCGGACGTTGAGAGCCGGATTGATTTTCTTCTCAAACGAGCGAAAAAATCTCGTGGCCGTACCGGAAATTAGCCCTAAAGTGAAACAAATAGTGGTATTTTTGTTTCTGTTGGCGGCTCCGGCGGGTTGGACCGGGCGGGCGGCAGCGGGCAGCCAATTGCTGCGCCTGGATAAGAGCGCCGAGGCCATGGGCTCCACCTACTCGGTCGAGTTGTACGGAGAGGACCGGGTCAAATTGGAAGCGGCGGCAGATGCCGCCATGGATGAAGCGCGGCGGCTCGACGATCTGCTTTCAAACTATAAGCCGGAAAGCGAGTGGAGCCAGGTGAATCGTCATGCGGCGGAAAAGCCCATGCGGATTTCACCCGAACTGTTCCAATTGCTCTCCGCCTGCGTTCGCTACAGCAGGGAGAGCGAAGGAGCTTTCGATATCTCCGTAGGCCCCCTGATGAAGGTTTGGGGATTTTATAAAGGGACCGGCCACTTGCCGCATCGGGCGGAAGTCGCGGCGGCGCTGACTAAAACGGGATACGGGCACATTCACCTGGACCCGGCGGCGCAAACGGTCTGGTTCGACAAGCCGGGCGTGGAACTGGATCCCGGCGGGATTGGAAAAGGCTATGCGGTAGACCGCATGGTGGATGTATTGAGACAAAACGGCATCAAAGTCGCTCTCGTCGCAGGCTCCGGAAGCAGTATTTATGGAATGGGAGCGCCGCCGTCCGAACCGAAAGGCTGGGCGGTGGATATCAAGAATCCCTGGGACCAGAGCAAGGTGGCTGCCGAGGTGTTTTTGAAGGACTGTTCCATGTCCACCTCCGGCAGTTATGAGAAGTTTTTCCGGGCGGAAGGCAAGGTCTACGCCCATATTATGGACCCGAGGACCGGGTTTCCGGCTCAGGGTAGCGTTTCGGTTTCGGTCATAACGCCTCATACCATCGATAGCGAGGCCTGGGCCAAGCCGTATTTCGTGAATGGCCGCCAGTGGGCGGCGAAGCACAAACCTAAGGACTTTCGCGTTTTCTTCTGCGAAGACAGGACGGATCAGCCATGCGCGTGGCTCCAATGAGTAGCCGTTTTCTTGATGCCTGCCGGCGTCGGCCCACCGACGTCAGGCCGGTATGGTTCATGCGGCAGGCCGGCCGGTACATGAAACAGTACCGCCAGATTCGCGAGCGGCACGGCATTCTGGAAATCTGCAAACGGCCCGATTTGGCCGCCACCGTGACCCTGCAGCCCGTTGAGGCGCTGGACGTGGACGCGGCCATCATTTTCGCGGACCTGCTGCTGCCTATCGAACCGATGGGTCTGAAACTCCGGTATGCCACCGGCGAGGGTCCCGTCATCGACAACCCGGTGCGCACCTCAGACGACGTCGATTCGCTTTCCACCACCAATACGGACGATCTGGGCTACGTTGGCGAAGCCATTCAACAGGTGGTCCGCGCGTTGGCCGGCAAGGTCCCGGTGGTCGGCTTCGTCGGCGCTCCCTTCACCATGGCCAGCTACATGATCGAAGGTGGAGCATCCCGCAATTTCATCCGCACCAAGAAACTCATGTACAGCGACGAAACCCTGTGGCGTCGGCTCATGGGCAAGATCGTCGACGTGCTGGCGCCCTTCGCGCATTCCCAGGTCACGGCCGGCGCGCGCGCCATTCAGGTGTTCGATAGCTGGGTCGGCGCCCTCGGTTCCGACGATTACGTCCGCTTTGCGGCGCCGTATTCGCGCGCCCTCATTGAACGCATCCGCTCCACCGGAGTTCCCGTCATTCACTTTGGCACCGGCGCTTCCGGCTTCTTCAAGGAACTGCATGCGGCCGGCGGCGACGTGATGGGCGTCGATTGGCGCATCAATATCGACCAGGCCTGGATGGACATCAGCTATCGCTCGGCCATTCAGGGCAACCTGGATCCGGTGGCCCTGTTCGCGCCGCTGCCGGAGCTCAAAGCCAAGGTGCACGAACTGCTGAAACGCACCGGCACGCGCCCCGGCCATGTCTTCAATCTGGGACACGGCATTCTGCCCGAAACGCCGGTGGAAAACGTGAAAGCCGTCGTCGAGATGGTCCGGGAATTTCGCCCGTGAAGCAGGCTTGCCTGCTCCTGGCGCACGGAGCGCCGGAGCGGGTGGAGGATGTCGAAAGCTATCTCTCCTTCGTACGCGGAGGCAGACCCGGTTCGCCCAAGATCCTGGAAGAAGTCACCCACCGGTACGCCGCGATCGGCGGCGCGTCGCCTTTGCTCCGCTGGACTCGCACGCAAGCCGAAGCCCTCGAAAAGCTCCTCGGCATGCCGGTCTTCTTCGGCATGCGCAACTGGCATCCCTTTATCCGCGAGACCATGGACCAGATCCGCGCCGCCGGAGTGGATCGCATCGCCGCGGTCTGTCTCGCGCCCCAGTTTTCCGAATTGAGCGTGGGCCTCTACATCAAGCGCACCGAAGAGGCCGCGCGCGAAGCCGGCGTCACCGCGGACTTCGCCTGGGCCAAGAGCTTTCACGATGAGCCCGGGCTCATCGCGGCTTTCGCCGAACTCCTGCAGCCCGTGGTGCAGGGCCGCCGCGTCCTGTTCACCGCCCATAGTCTGCCGGAAAAGGCCCTCGCGCCCGACGATCCCTACGACCGCGAGACGCGCGCCACCGCCGCCGCCATCGCCCGCCATCTCGATCTGGCCGATTGGGATTTTGCCTATCAGAGCCAGGGCATGACCAACGACGCGTGGCTCGGCCCGACAGTGGAATCCCGTCTCGACGCCTATGCCGCGGAAGGACTCCGCAGCGTGGTCCTCGACCCCATCGGCTTCGTCTGCGATCACGTGGAAGTGCTCTTCGATATCGACGTGCTCTTCCGGCAATACGCCCGCGACCGCGCCATCGAACTGGTGCGCCCCGAAAGCCTGAACGGCTCGCCCGCCTTCACGCAGGCGTTGGCCACCGTCGCCAGGAGAGCGCTGAATGCCTCGTAAGCAGATTCCCAGTTTTGCTTGCCCCGCAAGTGGGGCAGCTATTCGTTGCTGCGGACCCGCTTTCCAGCGGGTCCAGCCGGCTGGAAAGCCGGCAGCGGGCAGGATTTTGGAGTCCCACCGTGGCTGACACCGTCATCATCGGAGGCGGCATCTCCGGACTTTCCGCCGCTTACTACCTGACCAAAGGCGGCGCCTCCGCCACGCTGGTCGAAACGCGCCCGCGCCTCGGCGGTGTCATCCGCACCGAACAGGTCGAAGGCTGCACGCTCGAAGCCGGACCCGACAGTTTCCTCTCCGCCAAACCCGCCGCGCTGGACCTCATCCGCGACCTCGGCATGTCCGCCGACGTCATCGGCTCCAACGACCATCTGCGCGTCACCTTCGTCAAGAAGAATGGCCGCATGGTGCCGCTGCCCGACGGCCTGATGATGATGGTCCCCACCAAAATCATGCCGCTGGTCACCACGCCGCTGCTGAGTTGGGGCACCAAGATCCGCATGGGATTGGAATGGTGGCGCGCCCCGAAGGCCAAGGCGGGCGACGAATCCGTGGCCCAGTTTGTGGAGGAGCATTACGGGCAGGAAGCCGTGGACTATCTGGCCGAGCCGCTGCTCTGCGGCGTCTATGGCGGCGACCCGCGCATCCTCAGTGTCACCAGCGTGCTGCCCCGCTTTGTCGAACTGGCCAATCAGTACGGCAGCCTGACGCGCGGCGTCCTGGCCTCGCGCGCCAAAATGAAAGCTGCCGGCGGTCCTCCCGCGCCGCTGTTCCGCACCCTCAAGGGAGGTCTCGGACAGATGGTGGACGGCGTGACCGAAGCCATCCGCGGCAAAGTCACCATCCGGCAGGGACGCGCCGAAACCATCGAGCGCACGGCTACGGGATACCGCATTAAGGTGGAAGGCGACTGGCTGGATGCCGACCGCGTCGTGCTCGCCTGCGAGGCGCACAACGCCGCGACGCTGGTGTCCGGTCTCGATGCGCCTGCCTCGCAGATTCTGGGCGGCGTGGGCTACAACTCGTCGCTGGTGGTGGCACTGGGTTTCGATGCGGCCGATTTTCCGCATGCCCCGGTCGGCTTCGGCTTCCTGATTCCGAAGAAGGAACGCCGCCGTCTGGTGGCCTGCACGTGGCTGGGCACCAAGTTTCCGTACCGTGTCCCGGAAGGCAAGATCGTGGCGCGCTGCTTCGTCGGCGGCGCCGAATCGCTGGCCGAATCCGACGAGACGATTCTGGCCGCGCTCACCAGTGAATTGCAGGAGATCGCCGGCTTCACCGCACAGCCGCGCTTCAGCCGCATCTTCCGCTGGCCGCGCGCCATGGCTCAATACCCGGTGGGACATCCGCAGCGTATGGCCGAACTCGATGCGCGCATCTCCGGACTGCCGGGACTCTATCTGGCCGGCAATGCCTATCAGGGTATCGGAGTTCCGGACTGCATCCGCATGGGCCGCGCGGCAGCCGAGAAGATCCTGGCGGGGTAGACGAGCTACTTCGACGCCGGGATCGCCAGGTGAACGGTGGCGCCCGCCCCGCGATACGTCAGGTCGAACGAGGGATTCTTCTGCTTCTGTCTGGGCTTCGGAAAGTATAGGTAGCCCGCCACGGGAACCGTCGTCTTGCCCATCGCCAGTTCCTTATCCACCAGGTCGCGCTCCGTTTCCGCCGGGTCGTTGCCCTTCGGCGAGGCAGTGCGCGGATCCGGATACGGGTAGGGGCTCGACCCCGGAGTGCCCACCGTGGTGCTGGCGCCTCCATACACGCCGCCGCGATTGTACGGTCCGCCGGATTCGTAGCCGATCGTGGTGGTGGTCGAGACCGGCACGTTGCCCGGGATCGCCAACGGCTGGTGCGGCTTGTTGCCCCGGCCGCGATCGGCCATGATTTCGTTGGGCGACACGGGACGCCGCATGGTCCGGTCGTTCCCCACCTGCAGGCGGAACTGATCGGTATCCACCGTCACCTGATTGTCCTTCTCCGGGAAGATGCCGACTTCGACCACGACGTAGCCGGCGGAATCCAAATTCATGGGGAAGAGCTTTTTCACCTGCGCCGGGGTCAGCACCGTGGCTGCCACGGTGATTCCGGGCGCGGCTTCGTGCACCGGATAATCGGCTGGATTAGAGCGCGGAGCAATCCCGCTGGTATTGGCGGGCGGCTCGGAATCGGAGGGTCTGGGCAGTTGTCCGTAGCCCAGAACGGCAGTAAACAGCAGGGCGGCAATGAGACGCACGGGCATCGTGACCTCCGTCTCTATTGTACGCGCGCCATGCCGCTGGGTTTCATCCGTCGCAGAAACGCGATGACCGCGGCGGCCAGCGACAGACCAAAGACGAAAACAAAGACCGTGCCGGGCAGCGCCGGATCGTACGGCTTCACGCCATAGAGCAGTCCGGAGATCCAGGTCTTGGCCAGAGCCAGTAAGCAGAGTCCGAGCAACTCACCCGACAGGACGAAGATCAGCGGCTTAGCCACCACGGCCTTTACCAGTTGGACTGGTGAAGCGCCGAGCGCCGTGCGAATGGCGATTTCCTGTTGCCGCGCCGCCAGAGCTTCGGCAATCACGCCGTAAATTCCCATGGCGGCCAGCACCGCCGCGCAGGCTCCGAACCAGAGCAACAGAATCAGATTGAAGCGTTGACGCGCGGTGTTGGCGTCGCTCAACTCGGCGATGGTTTTCGGCGAGGCCACCGCCTGGCCCGGCGCCATCTGGGCAACCGTGCGAGTCACCAACTGCGTCAATTCGGCCGGGGGACGCGTGCCGCGGATCACCACGTAGTGCGTGGGGGCCTGCGCTTGCAGGTAGGGCACATACAAGTCGGCGTCCTCCTGCGTCACACTGCGATATCGGGCGTCGGCGCAAACCGCAATAATCTTCAGCCAGGCATCCCCGCCCATGCGGAGCCGGTAGCCCACGGGAGCGTACCCCGCGGCGCGAATCCGGTCGGCAAGGTTCCGGCTGACGATCACGACTCCCTCGCTGGCGGCGGAATCATGTGCCGTAAAGTCGCGCCCCTCCAGAAGGGCCGTGCCGACGGTGCGGAAGTAGTCCGGTGTCACCACCTCGTAGTTCGCCTTGGGCAAAATCGCGGAGTCCTTGCGTCCCGCCTCGAACTCGAATTCGTAGGATCTCTCCCAGCCGATGGCGCCTTCCATGGGACGCAGCAGCACGGCGGCTGCCGAGGTCACGCCGGGCGCCGTGCGCAGCCGTTCCAGTAATTGCGTGTAGAAGGCGCGGCGCGTTTCGGCGTCCATGTTTTTGGAAGCTAACAGTCCGGGGCCGCGCAGTTGCAAGTTCATCGTCACGGCGTCGCGATGGGCGAAACCGGTATCCACCCCCATCGTGGACCGGTAGCTCAGCAGGAAGAGTCCCGCCACGGCGAGCACCAGCACCGTCACCGCGCCCTGCGCCAGCACAAACAGGTTGCGCAGGCGGACTCCGCGCCGCGATAACGAAAGCCGTGTGCCGCCTTCCCGCAGGACGGCGTCAAGCGGCATGCGGGTAGCTGCCAGTCCGGGGAGCAACATGCAGACGACCGCCGCCAATGCCGCCGCGCCGATCGCAAACGCGAGGCTGGCTCCGTTGATCGCAGCTTCGTCCAATCGAGGGATATCGGGCGGCGCGACCAGTAACAGGCATCGAAGCGCCAGTTCGGCGAGCGCCACACCGCCTACGGCCGCGAAGGCCGCGATCACCGAGCCCTCCGCGCCCAGCAGCGCCAGAATCTGCCGGCTCTGCGCTCCCAGTGCGACGCGGGTTGCCATTTCCGTGCGGCGCCCCAGGACGCCGGAGAGAATCAGCGTGCAGGCATTCAGAATCGCCGCGCCGAGCAGCAGGATGGACGTGCCCAACAGGATCCAGAGTTGCGGCCGCGAAGAGCCGGTCCAGTACTCGACCAGCGGCGTCACGCGCGCGCGCTGCGAGGGCGGATACGCCTCGGGATGTTCCACCGCGAGCCGGCGCACCAGCGCATCCACTTCGCCCGCCACACGCTGGTGCGAGACACCGCGCCTGACGCGTGCAATCGCCTGCAGGAAGGTGGCGCCGCGGCGGGTGACCACGTTTTCATCCACGCCCAGCGGATACCAGAAGCCGGCGCCGCGCGGAAATTCCACCCCACGGCCCATCACGCCGATCACCGTGTAGCCGCTGCCATTCAGTCGAAGCATGCGGCCTACGATGTGCGGGTCGCTGCCCAGGTGCTCGCGCCATACCCGATCGGAGACCATGACCACGGGCGGCGCACCCACGCGCTCATCGTTCGCTTCGAAATTGCGGCCGAGCACGGGCATTACGCCCAACACGCGGAAGAAGTCGTGCGACACGGGCGTGCTTTCGATCTGCACCGGATCGTGGCCCGCGGTCTCGAGGACGCGGGCATAACCGTAGAGCGAAGTCGGCATCACGGCAACGAATTCGAACTCGCGGATATTCTCTTGAAGATCGCGCAACTCGGGGTATGCCAACTCCTCGACGTAGTGGCCGGCCCGCGGATCCTCTTTCCAGATCACGTCGATGGACTTCTGGTCGGCGAAGGGCAGCGGACGCAGCAGCACGGCGTCGACGATGGAAAACATAGCCACGCTCATCCCGATCCCCACCGCGAGAATCGCGGCCGCGGCTAGCGATGTGCGCTTGTATCTGAGAGTGGTGCGGAGGGCGGGCATCTTTACTTGATCGTATACGAGGGCTTAGCTGCGCTTCTGGCCGGCAGCCACAAAAGCCAGAACAGCAGCAGCGCGGTGGCGGCGGCGGCCACCAGATACCAGGGCCACGGACCGAGCGCATCCAGCAAAGACGCGTTTCTCGGCTTGCGGCATAAATACATGTAATTGGACCCATAAATTTTATTGAACATGCCGACCAGAAAGGCATAGATCAGCAGGAGTCCAAAGGCGCGCCACGGGGCTCCCTTGCGCAGCGGAGCGATGCCGCCGAAGACCAGCACCGCGCAAATGATGACGATTCCGGCGTGCGCCACAAAGAAGTAGATAGCTGGATAAGTGGGCCATGGCGACCAGAGGTCAGGCGTCAGCAGGGCCATTCCCGCGCCCGCCAGTCCGGCGAAATACGCCAGTTCCACAAGAGGAGCAAGTAGCGTCAAACACGCGATGGCGCTGGCCCAGAGCGTCACATCGCAGAGTTGCAGGGGCAGGTTGGCGACGTGTACGCCTTCATGGGAATAGCGGAAGCGCCACCAGACGAGTTCGTTCAGGATTAAGCCCCAACCTAAGACCAGACGCATCATGCGGCGGCTAGCAGGACGGTTACGGCAAACCTTCACCAGCAAGATAGCAATCGCGAGTGTGGCCGCGAGCAAGCAAAGATGAGTAGCTCCAAAGAGCCCCATAGCAAGACCAGTTTACGCGAAGAGAAGGTACGATCCGGCACCTGAGTCTCGGAACTTCGCGCGGCTGGAGGGGTTTCCGTTAGCAGAGTTCATGATGCGCCAACTTCTCCGCGTAATCTCATCAGTTATCGTCTGCGGCGTAGCGCTTACTGCTCAAAACGTGGTGACCGGCAACTACGGAAACGAGCGCACGAACGCGAATTTAAGCGAGACCATATTAGCCACAGGCAACGTTGTGCCCGGCAGTTTCGGCAAACTCGGCAGCTTTCCGGTGGATGGACAGGTTTACGCGCAGCCCCTGTATTTGAGCGGCGTCGCCGTCTCCGGCCACGGCTCACACAACCTGCTCTTCGTCTGCACGCAGCATAATTCGGTGTATGCGTATGACGCCGATTCGGCCGCGTCTCCGAATCTGCTCTGGACGGTGAATCTGGGCCCCTCGGTTCCCAGCAGCACGTTCGGCGACTACGGCTCCATTGCTCCCGAGATCGGGATTCTCAGCACTCCCACCCTCGACGCGCAGCAAGGCGTACTCTATGTGGTGGCCGACACGCTGCAGAATGGCGGACCGCAGTTTCAACTGCACGCACTCGACATTCAAACCGGGCAGGAAATGCGGAACGGGCCGGTCACGATTTCGGGCCAAGTGGCCGGGAGCGGCGCGGGGTCTGCCAACGGAGTGCTGGCCTTCGACCCGTTCTGGCACATTCAACGGCCAGGCCTGCTGCTGTTGAACGGAATGGTGACGATGACGTTTGGCTCGCACGACGATGATGGTCCGTGGCACGGTTGGGTCTTCACCTACGATGGCTCGGACCTGAGCAAATCGCCATCGGTCTGGAACACCACGGCCAACGGCGTGGGCGGCGCGATCTGGCAGTCCGGCCGCGGTTTGGCGGCGGACAGTTCCAACATCTACGCCATCACCGGCAATGGCGATTATGACGGCGCCGCGAACTTTTCCGAGACGTTCGTCAAATTGACAGGCAGCGCTCCCGCGCTCACGGATTGGTATACCCCGCCAAATTTCAAGGACCTGTCGGATGCCGATTTTGACCTGGCCGCCGGGGCCGCCATCATGCCCGGAACGCACACCGTTATCGGCGGCGACAAAGCCGGGCATCTCTATCTCATCGATGGGGCTAACATGGGACACGGCACCAGCGGCAGCGCGCAGATCATCCAGGCGGTGCCAAGCGGCGGGATCTTCAACTTCGCCATCTGGAATCGTCAGGACAGCGCCTACGTCTACGTGCCGGAATTGAACAGCTCCTTCAAGGCCTATCAGGTGGCCGGGGGCGCCTTCAATCCCACGCCGGTCTCGGCCACCACGAGCGGGGGCACCGATCCGTACGAAGGGCTGGCGATCTCCGCCAACGGCTCGACGGACGGAACGGGAATCCTCTGGGCCACCACCGGAGACAACACGCAGCCATTGCTGCCGGGGACGCTGCATGCGTACGATGCCGGCAATCTGTCCAATGAGATTTGGAACAGTGACATGAGCGGGGGCAACGACTTCCTCGGCACCTTCGCCAAGTTTGTGAGCCCCACGGTGGTCAATGGAAACGTGTACGTGCCCACGTGGTCGAATGCAGTCGTGGTTTACGGACTGCTGCCCGCCGGCACGGGCGGCCAGCCGCAGCCGGCCATCGGCGGCGTGGCCAATTCAGCCAGCTTCGCCGTGAATGCGGTTTCGCCCGGCGAGCTGGTGAGCATCTTCGGCAATAATGTGGGTCCGGCCATCCCCGCCGGAATTCAGTTCGATTTTTCGGGCAGCGTAGTCACGCTGATCGGCGGCACTCAAGTGCTATTCGATGGAGTGGCCGCCCCCATGATCTACGCGTCGAACGGTCAGGTGAATGCCGTGGTGCCATTCGGATTGACCGGTTCGACCACACAGGTGCAGGTGGTGTACAACGGGCTGGCGTCGCCGGCCTTCCCGATGACCGTGCTGCCTGCAACGCCCGCCGCCTTTACGCAGGATGGCAGCGGCGCCGGTCAAGCCGCGGCGCTGAATCAGGACTACTCGCCGAATTCCAGCGACAATCCAGCGGTGCAGGGTTCGGTGGTGACGATCTATGCCGAGGGTGCGGGCCAGATGAATCCGCCGGGGCAGGACGGCAGTGTGGTGAGCGCATCCAATCTGCCGCAAACGGTCCTGCCGGTGACCGTCACTGTGGGCGGGTTGCCGGCCACGGTGATCTATGCCGGTGGCGCTCCCGGATTCGTGGAGGGTCTGCTGCAGGTGAATTTTCAGTTGCCCGACGGCGCGCCTTCCGGACCCGTGGTCCCGGTGGTGATCCAAGTGGGGGCCATCGCCAGCAAGCAGAGCATCACCATCTCCATACAATAAGCGCCATACAACAAGGTGACGATGGCGGTGAACGCGCGAATGAAGTAAAATTCGGAACATTCCTCGATTTGAATAACGGAGGGTTCCGTGAAGGTCTCGCGCACGTTCGCCGTCGCCATCCTGGCAGCCGCCGCCACAGTTGCAATTGTGGCGCAGACCAAGCTGCAGCCGCAGGATGAAGAGTACGCCAAGCTGGTCAAAGAGTGGACTACCAAGCCGGAATTCATGAGTCCGCTGGTGGACCACCTCCCCAAGGTTGCGGGCATCCCGACCCCGAAGGACGTGCTGGGCTACTACATCGGCCAGCCCAAGAAACTGACTCATACGGCCGACCTGGCCAAGTACTACAATGCCCTGGCAGCGGCATCGAAGCGCGTCAAGATTTTCGAGATTGGTAAGACGGATGAGGGCCGCGAGTGCCTGGTGATCGCCGTGTCCGACGAGGACACGATCCGCGATCTGGACACCTACAAAGGCTACCTGGCGAAGCTGGCCGACCCCCGCGGTCTGAGCGCGGAGCAGGCCAAGGAAATTATCGGGAAGGCCAAACCGATCTACATGTTCACCGGCGGCCTGCACAGTTCCGAGACCGGACCGCCCGAGATGCTGATGGAACTGGCCTACCGCCTGGCCGCCGAAGAGACTCCGCTGTTCGACCAGATTCGCAAGAACGTGATCGTGATGATGAGCGCGGCGCTGGAGCCGGATGGCCGCGACCGCTACGTGGACTGGTACGACCACCACATGCTTTCGCAGGAAAGCGAGAACGATCGCATTCCCGGTCCGCCGTATTGGGGCAAGTACATCTTCCACGACAACAATCGCGACATCAACTATTCGCAGGTGACCATGCGCAACTGGCTGAAGTTCTACCTGCAATGGCACCCGCCCATCATGCACGACCTGCACGAATCGCAACCGCTGCTCTACACCTTCAGCGGACAGACGCCGCAGAACCCCACGCTGGACCCGATCCTGTATGCGGAGATGCCGTGGTTCAGCGATTTCGAAATGACCAAGATGATCGGCTACGGCATGCCGGGCGTGTGGACGCATGCGTTTGTCGATATGTGGTCGCCGGGCTATCTGGGCTTCATGTCGTCGAATCACAACGGCATGCTGCGCATGTACGAAACCATGGGCAACGGCGGCGCCAACACCATGATGAGGACCATTGGCGGCGGCGCTCCGGGAGCGGACCCTGCCGCTGCCGCCGCTGCGGCGGGCGCTGCGGGCGCTGCGGGCGGCGGTCGTGGAGGACGTGGAGGCGGCATGACGGCGCGCGATTGGTTCCGTCCCCTGCCCCCGCCGCGCACGCTGAACTGGAGCATGCGCAACAACACGAATTACATGGAGACAGGCGTCCTTTCGGCGCTCGAACTCACTTCGGCCTTCCCCAAAACGGTGCTGGAAAACTTCTACATGAAGAGCCGCAATTCGGTGAAGAGCGGCGAGACCGAAGCTCCGTTCGGCTACGTGCTGCCGGTGCAGCCCGACATGACGCGCGTCGCCTTCATCGTGAACATCCTGCGCCTGCAGGGTATTGAAGTGGGCCGCGCCACGGCCGAAGTCAAACTGAAGGAAGGCACGTTCCCCGCCGGCTCGCTGATCGTCAAGCGCAATCAGCCGTACGGACGCCTCGCCAAAATTCTGCTGGAGAAGCAGAATTATCCCGACCCGGCATTGAATACCTACGATGACACCGGCTGGACCATGGGCATGATGAGTCACGCCGAGGTGAAAGAGATCGCCGATAAGGCGGTTCTGGACGTTCACGTGCAACCGGTGGATGTGATGGATGTGAAGGGCGCAGTCAAAGGCGACGGCCCTGTTACGGCGATTCTGCACAACGGCTCCAATTACATTTCCACCCTGCGCTACCGGCTCAAGGACCTGAAGTTCGAGGCCATCGAAGCCGCTACCAAAGTGGGCGACACGCAGTTGCCCGCCGGTACGCTGCTGGTGCAGTCCAGCCCGCGCGTGAAGGCCGAAGTGGAGAAACTCGGCTTGCAGGCAGTCGAGTTGGCGAAGGCGCCCGACGTGGCCAAACATTCCGTGGACGTGCCGCGTCTGGCCGTATTCAGCACCTGGGGCAGCACTCAGGATGTGGGCTGGGTGCGCTACGCCCTCGATCATTTCGAGGTGCCGTACGACCTCATTTACAAGGAGCGCATCAAGCAGGGCGGACTGCGCGCAGCCTATGACGTCATTGTGATTCCGAGTCAGGGACGCGGCGGCGCCAAGGGTTTGATCTTCGATATCGAAAGCCGCGGCAAGGCCATCGATTATCAGAAGACGCCCTCGTTCCCCTCGTTGGGCGGATATGGCGAGTCGGCCGACATCACCGGCGGCATGGGATTGCAGGGCGTTGCCGAGTTCGATAAGTTCGTCAACGATGGCGGCGTGCTGCTGACGCTCGGGGCGTCGAGCTTCTTCCCCGCGGAGATGGGCATCACGCGGACGGTGGACGCGGCCCACACCACGGCGGCATTCTACGCGCCCGGCCCGATTGTGGAAGCCGAGATTCTGAAACCCACGCACCCCATCTTTTATGGGTACGACAAGACGACTGTGCCGGTGCGATGGGCCGGCGGTCCGCTGCTGCGCGCAACGGGGACGGAGGGTCGCAATTGGACCATCATGCGCTTCCCGGGCACCGACACTTCCGTGCTGAGCGGTCTGATGCGCGGCGTCGCGGAAACGCGCGGGCGTCCGGCCATTATGGACGTGCCAGTGGGTCAGGGCCACGTCGTGATGTATGCGACGAATCCGGCCTATCGCTGGCAAAATCTCGGCGAGTTCAACATGCTGGCTAACGCCATTTTGAACTTCAAGAATTTCCCGAAGGCGGAAGTGGCGCGGGCTCCCAGGACTGACGGCTTCTGAGTCTAGTCGGACTACGAACGCCAGTATGACGGCTAAAGCCTACGCTGCGCTGAAGCCGTCGGCGGCCATGTGGGCCTGACGCGCGGCATGGAAGGCAACGTTGGCCAGATGCGGAGCGGACACCGCGCTGGCGCCCACCTCCACCGTGGCATTCGGCTGCTGACGCGACTTCACGCAATCCAGGAAATTCTGAATGTGCGTCTCAATCGGAATGGGCGCGGCCACCGTCTGCACGGGGTCGGGATTCTTCGGCACCGGCTCTTTCCAGATGCGATAGCCGGCGTTGTTGAGGATCATGGTGCCGGCGTCGCCTTGAAACTCGATGGACCAGTCGTTCTCGTAGGAGTTGCAATAATTCAGAGTCCACGTGGCCATGAGTTCCGGATATTCGAACACCGCGCAGAACACGTCGGGCACTTCCGACCCCGTGTTCTTAGCCCTCTGCCCGAAGGAGACCGCCGATTTCGCCAGGCCCGCGCCGGTGAACCACTGCACCACGTCCATCAGATGCGTTCCCTGGTCCGTCATGTTGCCGCCGGAATAATCCCAGAAGTAGCGCCAGGAGCGGAAACGCATGGGCTCCAGATCGCGCTCGGGGGCCGACCCGAGGAAGCGCTTCCAATCCAATTTGCCGGGCAGCGGCCGATTGTCGAGCGGTTTGGAAACGTTCCAGTTCCACATCGGCTTGGCCATGGTGATCTTGCCCAGGATGCCGCTATCCAGCAGTTTCTTGGCCTCGATCACGGCCGGTGCGCTGCGCCGCTGCATGCCCACCTGCACGATCTGCGAAGTCTTGCGCACCGCCTCGATCATGAGCTTGCTCTGCTCGAGGGAATGCGACATGGGCTTTTCCAGGTACACATCCTTTTTCGCGGCGAGCGCGGCGAAGAGCATGGGCGCGTGTTGATGGTCGGGTGACGCCACCACGACGGCGTCCAACCCGGTCTGACCCAGCAGATCCTGATAGTCCAGGTATGGCTTGGCGTTCGGCGCGTCTTTCAACGCTCCTTGCAAATTCGGCTCGTACACCTCGGCGATGGCGACGCACTCGGCGCCGAGTTTTTGAAAATTGCCGTTCAGGTAACGGCCGCGTCCGCCCGCGCCAATCAGGCCGTAGGCCACGCGATCATTGGCGCCCCAGGCGCTGCGCGGAATGAACAGCGGCGCGGCGGCCGCGGCAGTGGCGAGGAAAGTTCTCCGGTTCGAGTGCATGGGGACACTTTATATCGCCGCACCGCAGCGTGCAAGGGACTCTTACGCCGCGTGTTCAGGACTCGGGACAATCTCAACGTTGGCCGGGTCCAATTCGTAGCCTTCATCGCGGGCGGTCTGCACCGCCAATTGTGTAAGGGCCGAGTCGCCGCTGCCGGCGGCGGAATCGGAGATGGGGCGCTTGATCACTTCGGCCCCCACATGAATATGAACTTCCCAGCGCTTATGGGCCTGATCGAACTCAACCCGTGCAGTGTTCGCTCGCAACATGGGCCAGTCTCCTGCCTACAGTTTAGAATAAGAACGGTGCCACTAGTACCTCCATATATCGAATCGCTGCGCCCCTATGAAGCGGGCCGGACGATCGAGTCCGTTCGCAAACAGTACGGACTCTCACACATCGCCAAACTGGCGTCCAACGAGAACCCGCTGGGAGCGTCGCCCAAGGCCGTCGAGGCCATGGTGAGGGTGGTGAACGGCCTCAACTTCTATCCCAACGGCGGACTCGATCTCCGCGAAGTGTTGGCGCGGGAATACGACGTGAAGGTGGAGAACGTCATCGCCGGCAGCGGCTCTGAGGGCATCATGAGCAACATCATCCGCGCCTTCCTGTGCGATGAAGACGAGGTGCTCACTACCGAAGCGGCTTTCATCGGCTTCCAGGTGCTGGCCAAATCGCGCGGGGTCAAGTACCGCACGGTACCCTATCGCGACTGGCATTACGACCTGCTCGCGCTGGCCGCGCAAATCAACAGCAATACCAAGATCATCTACCTGGCGAATCCCAATAATCCCACCGGCACGATTTTCAGCCGGCAACAGTTCGACGAATTCTACAAACATGTTCCCGAGCGCGTCCTGATTATTCTGGACGAGGCCTATTTCGAATACGCGAAGGATAATCCGCGCTATCCCGATTCCATGCATTATCGGTACGACAACGTGATTACACTGCGCACGTTCTCGAAAATCTACGGACTTGCCGGCGCGCGCATCGGCTACGGTTTCGCTCACGAAGAACTGATTCGCAATCTGCTGAAGGTGAAGCTGCCGTTCGAGCCGTCGAGCACGGCGCAAGCGGCGGGAATCGGCGCGCTGGCCGATCATGAGTTTCTGCACCGCTCGCTGGAGTTGAACGCGCGCGGCCTCAGCTATCTTTCCGCAAGCTTGCGCGAAATGGGCATGACCGTTGTGCCTTCGCAAGCGAATTTCCTGATGACCGTTCTGCCCAGTGAGCAGGACGCGACTCGTATCTTTGAAGAACTTCTGGCACAGGGCGTGGTTGTGCGTCCGTTGAAGGCGTTCGGGCTGCCGAACTGTCTGCGGATCTCCACCGGCACCGACCAGGACAACCGCCTCTGCGTCGAGGCAATGAAGAGGAGCTATGCCGCAAATATTGGAGCAACCCACACCGGTTGAAAAGGATTTCCTTCCGCTGAACGGCACGGACTACGTGGAGTTTTACGTAGGCAATGCCCGTCAGTCCGCATACTTTTATCGCAGCGCCTTCGGCTTTAAACTGGTGAGCTACCAGGGGCCGGAGACCGGAGTGCGCGACCGCGCGTCGTACGTCCTGGTGCAGGACAAGATTCGCTTCGTCTTGACCACGGCGATGCAGCCCGACCACGCCATCAATGCGCATGTGCGCGCGCACGGCGACGGGGTCCGCGACATCGCGCTCTGGGTGGACGATGCCGAATCCGCGTGGCGCGAGACTACCAAACGCGGCGCGCGCAGCGTGCGCGAACCCGAGACGCTGCGCGATGCGCATGGCGAAGTCCGCCTGTCGGCGATCGGAATCTATGGCGACACGATTCACACGTTCGTGGAGCGCCGCAATTATAACGGGCCGTTCCTGCCGGGCTTCGTCGCAGTGGAGAGCGAGGACACCGTATCGCGGCCGGTCGGCCTCAAGTACATCGACCATATGGTGGGCAACGTCGGCTGGGGCGAGATGAATCGCTGGGTGGATTTCTATCGCGACGTGATGGGCTTCCGCATGTTCAAGCACTTTGACGATAAGGACATCTCGACCGAGTATTCGGCGCTGATGTCGAAGGTGATGTCGAACGGCAATGAGCGCGTGAAGTTTCCCATCAACGAGCCGGCCGAGGGCAAACGGAAATCGCAGATCGAGGAGTATCTGGAGTTTTACCACGCTCCCGGCGTGCAGCACATCGCCATGGCGACGGCCGACATCATCGAGACCGTCGGCACGCTGAAGCGGCAGGGAGTCGACTTCCTGCGCGTGCCGAATGCCTACTACGACGATCTGTTGGCGCGCACCGGCCCCATCGATGAGCCGATCGCCGCATTAAAGGAACTGGGCATTCTGGTGGATCGCGACGACGAGGGCTACATGCTCCAGATCTTCACTCGTCCCGTGGAGGATCGTCCCACGCTCTTCTATGAGGTGATCCAGCGCAAGGGCAGCCGCAGCTTCGGCAAAGGCAACTTCAAAGCGCTCTTCGAGGCCATCGAGCGCGAACAGGAGCGGCGCGGAAACCTGTAGATGAGCTTCACCACGGAGGCACGAAGGACACGGAGAAAAACACGGAGAGTTCAATTGGTTTTCTCCGTGTGCCTCCGCGTGCCTCCGTGGTCTCCGCGGTGAGTAATCAATCGCGCTTCCGGAGGTAATGAATTTCAACACGGAAACCAGAATTGTCTTTCTCCGTGTTTTCTCCGTGTTCTTCGTGCCTCCGTGGTGAGTGATCACTCGAGCTTCCGGAGGTAACTCAGGAAGCGGGTGATCGTCTCGTTGGGTGGCGTCTGTCGCAGGGCCGCCAGCAAAGAGTCCCGGTCGTAGTAATCGGCTAGCCCGTACATGGCGAATTGGCGGGTAACTTCGTCGGGGGCGTGAAGGCCCTTCACGATCAAGGGAAGCGACGCCGCATCGCCGTACCCCATGAGCGAGGGCAAGTAATCGGTGAGCATCTCCTTGGTGGAGAGTCGCCGAAGCCATGCGGCACGATCTCCGGCCGGCCGTACCTGAATCGTGGTCCACTCGGTTCGATCGCGGATCGTGCGATTGTCTCCGCCCATGCGAGTGAAACGCACCTCGTACGCGCCGGGTTGGTCGAAACGATAGAACAGGTGCAGCGGCAGACGACCGGGCTTGGCGGACTTCTCCGGCAGACCGATGGTCCCGCAGATACTGCCGCTGCCGACCCAGCCGATCCGGTTCCTGGCCGTCTGCCTCGGCAGCGCGGCGCCATTACGGCGCACCTCGATATCCGTACACATCAGCCAGAGCGGATCTTCACGAAATGGAAATTCGATCGGCCGGATCAAATCCGACGCGGTATGCACGCGGACCCAGACCGGCATGCCGGCATAGGCTGGTTCGTCCTGCGTGATGGTCATCCGCTCCAGCCCGAACCGTAGCGGGAAGGGAGCGCTCTTCACCCCCGCGTAGAGGACGCGCAGATCCGCCGCGCCTTCGAACGGGCAATCTCGCGGCACCTGAAAATTGATCTGGCCGGCCTGCGCCCACAGCAAGCCCGCGGCGACATCGCCGATCATCACCTGGACTCCGCAAAGCTGTTTGGGATAGATGGCCAGCCGTTCCCAGATATGGAACGGATTGTCCGGCGGCAGCGTTTCGACCTGCTTCTGGTCGCCGTAGCCGACGCAGCCCACGGCAGGACCGAGATTGCTGCCGTAAATCGAAACCGGCATTCCCGGAGCCAGCATCTGCGGCGTCTCGCCGAAGGAGGGAATCACGCGATCCACCCGGATGCTCTGCGCGCGCAGGCCGGCCAGACAGACCAACGCGAGCCACGCACGGTGAATCGGCATACCGATTCCAGCTTATTACGTTACCGCAGCAGAGGATTGGCCTATCCTAAGATTGGAGGTCGTATGTACCCGCTCAAGAGAGGGAAATTTGCCAAACAGGCCCACGTAGGAATTCCCGAGGGGACGTTCGAAGAGGAGCACGGGCGCAAGGGATTCTATGGCAAGAGTTCGCATTTGTACCATGCCCATCCGCCCACCGGTTGGACCCGATTCGAAGGAAAGCTGCGGCCGCACCTCTTCGATTTGAATAAGCTGGAGCCCACGGATCAGACCGACGCCAATGGCGCTCCGGTAGCGTTTCTGGGCAATGACGATGTGACGCTGTACGTATCGCGCCGCGCGCAGCCCATGCCCTTCTATTACCGCAATGCCGATGGCGACGAGCTCATGTTCGTCCATCGAGGCAGCGGCGCCATCGAGACGGATTTCGGCCCCATGGCGTTCGAACCCGGCGACTACATTGTGCTGCCGCGCGCCGTCACTTATCGCCTGCTGCCCCAGACCACGGACAATTTCTTCCTGATCATTCAATCCCGCACCGAATTCGAGCAGCCGGATAAAGGTCTGCTGGGCCATCACGCGCTGTACGATCCCGGCGTGATCACGGTGCCGGAACCGGCGCCGCTGCTGGGAGACAATCGCGAATGGGAGGTCCGCATCAAGGTGGAGGACGAGTTTTCCAAGGTCTTCTACCCGTTCAATCCCATCGATGTGGTGGGTTGGAAGGGCGACCTCACCACATGGAAGATCAACGTGCGCGACCTGCGTCCGGTGATGAGTCATCGCGCCCATCTGCCGCCCAGCGCGCATACCACGTTTGTCACCGAAGGCGCCGTAGTGTGCAGTTTCCTGCCGCGTCCGCTGGAGCAGGATGTGGAGGCGCTGCGCGTTCCCTTCTTCCACCGCAACACCGATTACGACGAGTTCCTCTTCTATCACGACGGCGATTTCTTCAGTAAGGACAACATCAAGCCGGGCTACGCCACCCTGCATCCGCGCGGCATTCACCACGGACCGCATCCCAAGGCGCTGGCCAACCAGCACAACAAGACGCACACCGATGAGTACGCCGTGATGCTCGACGGACTGAATCCCATTCACGTGCTGCCCGCCGGCGAACAGGTGGAGTGGCAGGAGTATTGGTCCAGTTGGATGGAGAAAAAGAGTTGATCGTCGATCCCGGAACGGCCGAATCGCTGGCCATCGATCAGCTTCTCGTGGGCGCGATTGTGCCGCGCCCCATCGCCTTTGTATCCACGGTGAGCGCCGCCGGCGTGCTGAATCTGGCGGCCTTCAGCTTCTTCACGGCGGTCAGCGCCAATCCGCCGGTGATCTGTTTCTCGCCCATGATCCGCCGCGACGGGTCGAAGAAGGACACCCTGCGCAACATCGAAGAGACCGGCGAATTCGTGGTCAACATCGTGAGCGAGGAATTCAAGGAGAAGATGAATCTGACCGCGCCGGAGTATCCACCGGACACCGATGAATTCGCCATCTCCGGTCTGACGCCGCGCTCCAGCGACCTGGTGAAACCGCCGCGCGTGGCCGAATCGCACATCCAGATGGAGTGCCGCCTGCTGCAGGTGGTACACGTGAGTCCCCTGCCCCGCGGCGGCAGTCTGGTGCTGGGCGAGGTGCTGCGCTTTCATGTGGACGACGCGGTGCTCACCGGCAATCGCATCGACCCCGACAAACTCCACGCCATCGGGCGCATGGGCGGACCCCAGTACGTCCGCACCACGGACCGCTTCGAGATGCTGCGACCCGGCAGTTGATCTGCACGCTTTCCGTACGGCTTGCGTCTGACAGGTCAGGAGGATCAGGAATGATTCGCATTTCCAGCGCGCTCATCGCCGCCGCTCTGTTGCTGCCGGCGTATGCGCAGGAACGGAACGTCGGACCGGCAACCTACAAGGTCGAGTTCAACATCCGCGATGGCAGCGACGCCGCATCGCGAACGGTACGCCATTACACCCTGCTGATGCAGACGGGCCACAAGTCCTTGTTCCGTGTGGGCAACCGCGTGCCGGTGGCGAGTGGGTCGTTTCAACCGGGAACGGGCGGAGTTGGCATCAATCCGCTGGTCAACACGCAGTACACCTACCTGGACATCGGCGTGAATATCGAGTGCGTGATCAACGAAGTCAACGGACATATCGAAATGCAGGGCAATCTGGACTTCAGCACCATCTCGAAAACCGAAGCTCCGCCCAACGCGGCCAATCCGCCGAACCCCACGGTGGTGCAGACGCGGCTGGATTTGCTGACGACGATGGAACCGGGCAAAGCCACCGCAATCGCCGCCATCGACGATCCGGTGACGACCCGCCATTTTCAGGTGGAAGCCATTGTCACGCGCCCGAATTGAGGCCTCCGAAATCGCAAAGCCCGTCCCATAAGCGGACACTCGCGGCATCGCCGTGCAGCAGTTAAGCCTTTCTTCATCAGATGCTTCCGAATGGCCCCGCAGTTGCCATCGTGATTCAATAGAAGCTGATGAAATTTCCCGATTCCCGAACGCCCTGCATCCTGATTGCCGACGATCAACCGGATGTGCTGGAGGCGCTGCGCTTCCTGGTGAAGGGTGAAGGCTACCAGTCCGAGTCCGTAAATTCCCCCGTCGCCGCCATCGATGCCGTGGAATCCCGCGACTTCGATGCCGTGCTGATGGACCTCAATTACACGCGCGATACCACCAGCGGTCAGGAAGGGCTGGAACTGCTCAACCACATCCAGACGCTGGACACCACGCTGCCGGTGATCGTGATGACGGCGTGGGGATCGGTGGAACTGGCGGTGGAGGCGATGCGCCGCGGAGCGCGCGATTTCATTCAGAAACCCTGGGACAATGCGCGCCTCTCGGCCATTCTGAAAACGCAGATCGAACTCGGCCGCGCGCTGCGCAAAGGCCAGCGGCTGGAGGCGGAGAATCGGGCGCTACGGGCGGAACGGTTCCCCCAACTGATCGCGCAATCGGCGGCCATGCGGCCGGTGCTCGACGTGATTTCACGCGTCGGACCGTCGGACGCCAACGTGCTGATCACCGGCGAGAACGGTACGGGCAAGGGTCTGGTGGCGCAGACGCTGCACTCGGTTTCGCTGCGTTCCACACGGCCCCTGGTCACGGTGAATACCGGCGGGCTGGCCGAAGGCGTCTTCGAAAGCGAATTGTTCGGCCACGTAAAGGGCGCTTTCACGGACGCCAAAACAGACCGCGTGGGCCGCTTCGAAATGGCCGAGGGCGGCACGCTCTTCCTGGATGAAATCGCCAATATTTCGCAGGCGCTCCAGGCCAAACTGCTGCGTACGCTAGAGACCGGCGAGTTCGAGCGCGTGGGCTCTTCCAAGACGCGCCGCGTGGATGTGCGGGTCTTCTCGGCGACCAATGCCGACCTCAATGCGAGCGTGGCCGATGGCCGCTTCCGGCAGGATCTGCTGTTCCGTTTGAACACCATCGAAATCCGCCTGCCTCCGCTGCGCGACCGGCGCGAAGATATCTCGGTTCTCGCCGCGCACTTCCTGCGGCAGCATTGCGACCACTATCGCAAGCCCATGACGGGCTTCGACGAAGGCGCGATCAAGGCGCTGCTGGCTCACACCTGGCCGGGCAACGTCCGCGAGTTGGACCACGCCGTGGAGCGCGCCGTGCTGATGGCGCAGGGCGACGCCATCAAGGCCGTGGATCTGGGACTGCGCGCGGGCCGCGAGGGTCCGCCGCGTCTGGAAGAGATGAGTCTGGAAGACGTGGAGGCCCTCCTGATTAAGAAGGCGCTGGCGCGGTTCAATGGGAATGTCAGCCACGCCGCGAATGCGCTCGGCCTGAGCCGCAGCGCGTTGTACCGCCGCTTGCAGCGGTATGGCCTGTAGCGGTATGACCTGTAGCGGAAGGCAGCAAGGCTGTGGCTGAGCACTTCGACCCCTTCGAGCACCAGCAGAAACCGGCGCGCGTCGGCTATGAAGGCCGCGTCGTGCTGCTGGCATTCCTTGCCGGATTGCCCGGTTCCATCTGCGCGTTGGTTCTGCTCTGGTTCTGGGTGCCGGGTATCCATCTCAATCTGCAGACCACTCTCACGGTGGTGATCGTCGCCACGTGGATCGGCTTCGCCATGGCGGTGCGGGAGCGCGTGGTCTTCCCGCTGCAAACGCTGTCCAACCTTCTGGGCGCGCTCCGCGAAGGCGATTTTTCGGTGCGCGGACGCTCTCCCCGTCCGGACGACGCCCTGGGCGAAGTGATGCGCGAGGTCAATACGCTGGGCAGCACTCTGCGCGAGCAGCGCTTGGGCGCAATGGAAGCCACCATGCTGCTGCGCACGGTGATGCGCGAAATCGACGTCGCCATTTTCGCCTTCGATGAGAATCAACGGCTGCGCCTGGTGAATCGCGCGGGAGAGCGTTTGCTGGATCAGCCGCCCGAAAGGCTGCTCGGCCAGACGGCCGACGAACTGAAACTGGAAGTCTGCCTGGACGGTCCCGAACAGACCACGCTGCAATCCGTATTCCCCGGCGGCGCGGGAAGATTTGGAGTCCGCCGGACGCGCATCCGCGAGCGCGGACTGCCGCTGGAACTTGTGGTGATCAGCGATTTGACACAAGCCCTCAGCGAGCAGGAATTGCAGGCCTGGCAGCGTCTGGTGCGCGTGCTCGGCCACGAACTGAACAATTCGCTGGCGCCCATTAAATCCATCGCAGGCAGCCTGGAGGCCATCGTAGCGAGGCAGGAATTGCCGGACGATTGGCGCGACGATATGCGGCGCGGTCTGCACGTCATCGTTTCGCGATCGGAGAGTCTCAGCCGCTTCATCGGCGCCTACGCCCGCCTGGCCAAGCTGCCGCGTCCGCAATTGCAGCCGCTGGACGTGGCCTCTTGCGTCGAACGGGCGGTGAGTTTCGAGACGCGGCTGCCGGTTCAGGTGCAGCCCGGTCCGCCCATCACAGTGCAGGGCGATCCGGACCAGTTGGAGCAGGTGCTGATCAATCTGCTGCGCAACGCGGCCGACGCCTCGCTGGCCACTAACGGAGGCGTTCGGGCCGGATGGCGGCGGGACGGCTCCATGCTGGAAATCTGGATCAAGGACGATGGGCCGGGCCTTTCCAGCACGGCCAACCTCTTCGTCCCGTTCTTTACGACGAAGCCCGGCGGCTCCGGAATCGGGCTGGTGCTGAGCCGCCAGATTGCCGAAGGCCACGGCGGCGCGCTGGCGCTGGAGAACCGGACCGATGGCCAGGGCTGCATCGCGCGGCTCCGTCTACCGGGTTAGGTTATCCAGTACTTACTTATCCAACGTTAACTATATTTCCGCGGAGTGATTCGATTTAATTGATTTAGTTTGAATCGAATTAGTTAGGTTATGAACCCCGCGGACATTAGTCTCTTCGCGCCTCCGGAACCAGAATCCCTGCAACAAACGGGGCTGCCTGAGTCGCTAATTGAACAACTGATCGTCAAGATCCTCTACTTCCGCGGAGATCTGTACGGACAAGACCTCTCCTACGCCATCGGCCTCAAATTCAGCGTCATTCAAGACACCGTGGAATCGCTGAAGCTGCGTCATCAGGTGCAGGTAAAACGATCGCTCGGCATGGGCAACGTGGGCGCGGTCTTCGCACTCACCGAAGCAGGACGCTCCCGCGCGCACGAGTATCTGGAATCGAATCAATACGCGGGTCCGGCGCCTGTTCCCCTGGAACAATACAGCAACATGGTGCGGCAGCAGAAGCCGCGCGAAGGCTGGCTCACACGCGAGGCGCTGCGCAAAGCCTTCAAAGGCATGGTGCTGACCGAGCACGTGCTGTCGCAGGTAGGTCCGGCGGTCAGTTCCGGCAACTCGATGCTGATTTACGGCAAGCCGGGCGATGGCAAAACGTTCCTGGTGGAGCAGCTGAATAACCTGGACACCGCGCCTATCTACGTCCCGTATGCCATCGAATGTCAGGGCAACATCGTACAGCTCTTTGACCCCGTATATCACCAGCCGCTCGAGGTGAAGGAACCCTCGGCGCTGACCGTTGCGCTCGAAGGCGTCAGCGATCAGCGGTGGATCAAGTGTAAGCGGCCGTTCATCGTCTCAGGCGGCGAACTTTCGCTCGACATGCTGGACCTCCGCTTCAACGCGGTGTCCAAGATCTACGAAGCGCCCTTCCAATTGAAGGCCAACAACGGCATCTATCTGATCGACGACTTTGGGCGGCAGCGCGCCACCCCGGCGGAGGTGCTCAATCGCTGGATTGTACCGATGGAGCGGCGGGTGGACTATCTGACCTTCCTCACCGGCGGCAAGATGACGGCTCCGTTCGAGGCTTTTTTGGTCTTCTCCACGAACCTCAATCCGGCCGACCTCGGTGACGAGGCCTTCCTGCGCCGCCTGCAATACAAGATGTTGCTGCGCGGTCCCGCGGAAAACGAGTTCGTCAAGATCTTCGAGGGCTTTTGCGCCGCGCGCCGTTTGCCTTACCCGAAGGGCCTGGTGCAGCGCTTTATCGAAAAGCGATATCGCAAGACCGGCAAGGTGTTCCGCCGATGCCATCCTCGCGACGTGCTGTCGCATGCGTTGAACCTCATTCATTTCGAGAAGCTGCCCGTGGAGTTGAACGAAGAGCTACTGGATCGCGCCTACAATAGCTGCTTCCTCCAGGAAGATGAGAACGAGGCGGTGCCTGAGGCGGTAATCATGCCTTCGAGCGTGCCTTCGTGTCCCGATCACTGGGGCGACCGTCTGGCGCACATCGCCACCGCGTTCGGCACGCTGGCTTATGTCACGTCCTTCCGCAATCGCACCACCGGCGGATACTACGAAGTGGCGTCCGTACGGGAATACGGCGAAGCCGAGACGAATCGCACGCTGGCGCGACTGCATACGCAGAGCTTCCGCGACTGGCTGAATCTGAATCTGGAACAGCAGTGCCGGGACCTGGCGCTGCACCTCGCATCCACCGAAGGCGGCATCGCCAGGCTGCGCATGGACCTGCCCGAGTTGTCCCGCCACATGGTGCCCGCCGAGGCCGGCCCCGCCGAGGCGCAACTCTTCGCCACAGACCTGATGACCGTGATGGAGAGCGTGAGCCCCCGTCCTGTCGTGGAGACAATCGAAAGCGACGAGTGGCTGGACAGCGAGTTTAAGCAGCGAATCGCATAGAGGCTCGGCCGCTATTTCTCACGCCGCTTTAGAATCTCCTCCACCTGCTCCCGCGCCACCGGCAGCTTATCCATGTTCGTCCGAAGCCAGCCCGTAAAATCCGCCTCGATGGGCGTGGTCCACCCCGTATCGATCTGGCCGGCCGTGTATTTGCCCTCCCGCAGCCGCTGATGTCCGAACATGTCGCGCAGATGCGTGATCTCCGAATACTGCACCACTGCCTCCGCCACTTGCGGCGGTATGAAGAGGACGCCGCCATTGCGGCCCAGCACCACGTCACCCGGCATCACAGTCGCTTTTCCGATGCGGATCGGAATATTGATGCCGATCATCGTGGAGTTCAGCCGCGCCCCCGTAGCCAGGCTGCCGAAATGATGGGAGGGGTCGTACGAGCGGACGAACGACACGAAATCTTCCAGCTCATTCAGTCCGTTGATGTCGCGGACGGCGCCATCGTAAACAATCCCATTGTGGCTCTTCGCATAAATGGCGTTGCCCACGTTATCGCCAATCGAAGGTCCGTCCTGCTTCAGGCTGAAATGGTCGCACACGTAGACATCCCCGTCCTGCAGCATGTCGACGGGCCAGGCGTTCTCACCCCCGATGCGGCCGTCCTTCTTACCCTGCTCTTCAATGACTTTCTGGATGTCGGGCCGCCCCGGCAGCCACTGCGCGGTAAGCGCCCGGCCCACCAACACCTTGTCCGGATGGATGGTGTACCAGCCATCCTCGTATTCGTGATTGAACCCGGCGGTGCGCAGTTGGGCCCACGCCTCCTCCAGCGTCACCGACTTCATTCGCTTCAGAACGCCGTCCGGCACCTTCGGACGGCCGTCCGCAAAGCGCTCGCCTTTCCAATCGGGCGTGTACTTGATCAGCAGATCCTTACTCAGAACTCCCGGCTGCGCCAGCGCCGTAGCCGCGCAGAAGATCGCACAATAGAGCGTCGATAGCCGCATCTTCTATCCCTTCCTCGTAGGCTCGAACCATGGCGTCCCGGCCACCTGCGCCTTGCGCGCGCCCTCATCATTCATCTCGACGCCGATACCGGGCCGGTCCAGCAGCGGGATGAAGCCTTTGTGAATGATCTCCCCCTGCTTGACCCAATTGCGCCACAGGTCCAGCGAATCGATCCAGTGCCACTCCTGCGCCAGAAAATTAGGAATGGCGGCGCAAACGTGCGCGGTGGCCATCATGCCGATGGGCGAGGTGACCGCGTGGGGCGCCACGGGCACGTAATAGGTATGCGCCATGTCCGCGATCTTACGCGCTTCCAGCAAACCGCCGCATTTCTGGAAATCGGGCATGATGATATCGGCCGCGCGCTTCTCCAGAATCTCGCGGAAACCCCAGCGCATGTACACGTTCTCGCCGCAGCAGATGGGCGTGCTGGTGGACGCGCGGATGTCGCGCACGGCGTCGATATTTTCGGCCGGCACCGGCTCTTCCAGCCACATCAGTTTGAACGGCTCCACTTCCTTGGCGACGCGCTTGCCGGTGGTCGCGTCGTAGCGCGCGTGCATGTCCACCGCCAGGTCAAAGTTCTTCGGATACAGCCCGCGCGTGAAGGCCACCTTCGCGACCATGTGATCGATCTCGCCATTGGACGCGGTCCAGTTGACGCGATCGATTCGCGCCGGGTCCGTCGCGTCGTCAATGTCGATTTTGGCGGCGGTGAAGCCCATCTCCACAATCTGCTTGATGCGCTCTTTGGACCTCTCGTCGCCGGGAATCATCTCACGCGCGCCGGAGTCGCAGTACACCCGCACGCGATCGCGCACCATGCCGCCCAGTAGCTGGTATACCGGCAGTCCGACCGCCTTTCCCGCCAGATCCCAGAGCGCAATTTCCACCGCCGTCAACGCCGTGACGTACTGTCCGGCCTGCGCTCCCGCGAAGACGCCCGAAGTGCGAATACGCTCGAAAGCGGCTTCCACATTCAGCGGGTCCTGGCCGATCAGCAGGCGCGAGAACGAATTGATAATCGGAACGTTTCCCGAGGAGGCGTCGGTCGATTCGCCCTGACCGAAGATGCCTTGATCGGAGTACACCCGAACATGTACCTGGTAGCCGTGAACGCGGACCTCCGCCGTGCGGATATCCGTAATCTTCAGCTTGGGGCGGCGATACTCGCTGACGGCTTGCTCCACTGCGGCGCGAAGCGGTGGCAGTCCGGCGAGGCCGGCAAACGGCAGCACCGCGCCTTTTAGAATATTTCTGCGATTCGGTCTGAGCATGAGTACCTCCTGGTAGCCCTGGAAGATCGGAGCGTCGGTGAACTTTCCCGGCAGGGGTAACGCGCGTTGGGAGACAGGGTCGCGAACGGCGAACGCGTCGAGCGCAACCTCGAAGACACGAATACCCTTCCGATTCTGATAACCCTATCATGTGAGAACGGATGGGAATAGGTTTGGTACGGTTAAGCCACTCGCCTAACCTTCAATCGCCAGTGCCGCGGCGCTATTTGGCGTCTTCCACCACTTCGATACCGTTCACGCAGGCCATTCCCACGGTCGGCACGAAGGTGAGGAGGATTTTGCCCTGTGCATTGGGCCGGATGCCGGCAAACACGCGGTCGATCGGCCGGCCTTCCCCGCCCGCTTCCTTATAGATGTCGAAGTCCTTCATCAGTACGACGCCGTTGCAGTACACGTCAAAAACGCGACTCCCCAGTCCGCCGACCCCGGTGTTCCGCTTCCCGTAATGGCCTTCGCAGAACTTCAACGTCACACGATAACGTCCCTCGGCCGCCGGCAATGCATACGAGAAATGGCCCCACCGCTCGCTGGCGTAGAGCGCCATGTCCGGCGCAATGGAATTGCTGGCCTCGGCCGGATTCGTAGTCCGGACCAGTGCATTCCCGCCCCTGAAATAGGAGTCCGCCTCCCACCGTTGTCCCGCGGGATCCTGCCAGCCCGTCGTCCAGCCCGCGCGAACTCGAAGCGGCCTGACCGCGCCGGCCTTCACCGGCAGCACCTCAATCGCGTTCAGCAAGGCAGTGCTTCGCATCGCCGTAAAGCTCAGATGCAGGAAGCCATCCTGCGCCGGCGAAACGTTCCGGAACACACGCTCATCGCCCACGTTCGCGCCATCGGCATCGGCCACCACGTCGAACCCGTTCAGGATGCTGTTTCCGTTGACGGCCACTCCAAAAATTCGCTGACCTTCACCGCTGGATTCCGCGCTGATAAAATCGGCCAGCCCCGTCTCGGAGAAATGCAGGTGTAGCTCGTAGTTCCCAGGCGCCAGCGGGATATCATAGCGGAAGTCGCCACTCCGCAGATGCCGGTAAATGTCGGGATCCAGCGTGCGCAGGATTTTCTCGGAGGGGCGGGCCAGCACATTGCCTCCCGTGAAAAACCGGTCGGGACCCCACGTGCGGCCGCTTCGATCCAGGTAGGAATCATTCGACCCCGCGATGAACCGAAGGTCTTCGCTCACCGGCAACAACATGCCCGCCGAGGCAGGAGCGGACGGTGACTTGGCATCCGCCGTGATCGTCGTTACCGCATGGGACCGCCACAATACGAACCCCACTGCGCCGAGCAAAGCTACTGAGCAGACAGCAATTACCGGGCCGCTGAGCCAGGCACTGCGCCGCGGAGCCTGTTCCTCGGTAGGCGTCTCGACCGGGCTGATTGCCAACTCGGGGGGCGCTTCCACCGGCAATGACACCTCTACCGGAGGCAACCTCGGCTCCGACCACTGGAACTCGCCGCTGTAAGATCCCGGCGGCAACTGAATTCTGACCGGATGATAGGTTCCGTTTTCGGCCAGATAGTGCTGGGCCAGTTTCTTCCGAACCTCGTTGGCGGTTACGCGGACAATGGTGTGCTGGCCGGTATCGAAATCCTGCGGAAGCTGGAAGATCTCGACTCCAATCGAACGTTCTTTGAGTGCCCCCGTTGGACCATTGATCGTATTCTCAACGATGTACTCAAGGAACTCACGGCATCGCTTGCTCGTGCGAAAGGCGCTGCTTTCCAACAGACGATTGAGCTCCGCCCGGACCTCCTGCGTTTGTGACTGGTTAAGTGGCGTAGCGTCGCTTTCGCACATCCTGGTGCCCCGCCGCATCATACCACAGTGCTCTTTGCGCGCGAAGAGGCGCTCCTAACAGGTCGGGCTAACTGTTAGCCGCTTAGCCCTCCGGCCCTTCGACACAGACCCAACCCAAACATTCCATTAGCCCCCGCCTCCGGCACACGGTACCGAACCTACAACCCTTCCGGTTTGCGGTGTAGCATACCGCAGATCAGTGGGAGAGGGGACCGCAGAACCTTTCGACACGCGATTCTCCCACCACCCCGGATGCCAACACCGCTCGCACAGGAGGGAATTTATGCGTTGCCGCCACGTACGAGGTTGCGCCGCTCGATTGTTTATGACGTGTGGAATTTTTGCACTGGTCGGTCTGCCGGCTTTCAGCCAGACGCTCGGCCAAGTCACCGGACGAATCACCGACGCCTCATCCGCCGCCGTCGCGGGTGCGTCCGTAACACTTACTAACACCGCCACCAGCGCCTCCCGCATGACGCTCACCACAGACGACGGCGACTACACTTTCCCCTCGGTTCCACCCGGGTCATATCTCGTAAAAGCCGAACATGCCGGCTTCCGGGTTGCGTTAGCCAGCCAGGTCGCAGTCCAGGTGCAGCAGACCGTGCGCCAGGACCTCACGCTCCAAGTCGGCCAGGTCACCGAGTCCGTTGAGGTGTCGGCGTCAGCGGACCTGCTCCAAACCGAAAACCTGGCAATGGGCACGGTGGTTGAGAACAAGTTGCTGGCCGAGTTGCCGCTCTCCGGCCGCAACTATCTCAGCCTGGTCGCGCTGTCTTCCAACGTGGACACCCTCTCGCCCTCCTCCGGCCAGGCCGGCTCGCGCCAGGGCGGCGACCGCGCCTCGCAGTCCATCTCCGCCGCCGGTCAGCGCATTATGTTCGACTACTATACGCTGGACGGCGTCAACAACACCGACCCTGATTTCAATACCTACGTTTCCCTGCCCTCCATCGACGCCATTCAGGAATTCAAGGTGCAGACCGGCGTCTACCCCGCCGAGTTCGGCCACCAGGCCACGCAGATCAATGTGGTCACCAAGTCCGGCGGCAACAGCTATCACGGGGCGCTTTTCGATTTCATCCGTAACGACAAGTTCGACGCCGTAGCCTACCAGTTCGGCACCGTACACCCCGTCAAATCGCCTTTCAAGTGGAACGATTACGGCTTCGAAATCGACGGCCCGGTGCGGATTCCCAAGCTCTTCAACGGCCGCAATCGCCTCTTCTTCATGGCTAACGATGAGTGGAAAACCCAGCGTTCGCATAGCCAGGCGAATTACACGCTCCCCACCGCCGCCATGGAAGCCGGCGACCTGAGTTCGCTCACAGCCACCATCTATGACCCCGCCACCGGCGGCGCCACCGGCGCGTCCAAGACGCCGTTCCCCGGCAATGTCATCCCCACCAACCGTCTGGACCCCACTTCCCAGAAGCTTCTCAACTACTACGCCGCCGCCGTTCTTCCCACCGCCACCAACAACTACCCCTTCATCGTCAACGCTCCCAATAACCGCGATGGCTTCACCTTGCGGATGGATTTCGTGGAGTCCCCGAAATCCCAGTGGACCGGCCGTTATAGCTGGGGCGACGAGAATCAATCTTCCAACGGACTGGGCGGCCTCGGCAGCAAGATCCTCACCAACTATGAGCAGTACCTCGGCACCAACACCCGTACCCTCACCCCCCGGCTCGTAAATGAAGCGCGCTTCGGCTACACCCGCATCTACAATTCCACCGGCACGCTCTCCGCCGGGAACAACAACGTGGTGGGAACGCTCGGCATTCCGGGACTGAACCCCGGAGATCCGGCCACCTGGGGCATCCCCGCCATCTCCATCAATGGCGACGGCTTCAGCGGCATCGGCGACAACACCGACGGGCCTTACGTGATTCAGGACAATTCCCTGCAGTTCGTCGACAATATCGCCTGGACGCGCGGGAAGCACACCTTCCGCGGCGGCTTCGAGTTCAACCGGGAAAACTTCAATCAGGTGGGCAACCAGTTTTCACGCGGCAACTTCGTGTTCCAGCCGAACGCCACGCAAAGCCCCACCCATACCGGCGGCGATGCCTTCGCCGAGTTCCTGCTGGGCGACCTCTACCAGTCCACCGTAGCCGTGGCCATCGCCAACGCGCAGTACCGGCGCAACACCATGGCGGCCTTCCTCGACGATACCTACCGCATCACTCCGCGAGTTACCCTGTCACTCGGCCTGCGTTACGAACTGACCCCGCCCTGGGTAGATCAGCGCGGCGACGATTTTACCGTGGCCCTGCCCAAGCTCTTTTTCGGCCCGCAGGCGCCCCAGTCGCAGTGGCCCCACTTCGTCCGCCAGGGTAATTGCACGGATCCTTATCAGGGCCTGGCCATCAACTGGACCGACACCACCGGCAAAGCCGGCACGCAGGCTTCGCCGCCCCCGGTATGCAGCAACGGCACGTTCCCCGACGCCCTCATGAAAACCGCTTACAACAACTGGGCGCCGCGCGTGGGCCTTTCCTGGTCGCCCGACACGCAGTTGGTGATCCGCACCGGCTTCGGCATTTTCTACAACCAGGACATCGGCAACGCCTACTTCGATATGGCGCGCAACATCGCCGGACGCGTCACCCAGACTTCAGGCCAGAATGGCGGCACCGTCGGCGTGCCGAATCTGTTCTACAACAACTCGGTTCCGGGCGGTAGCGGCGCGGTGGCCCAAATTCCGCCCCCTTACGCCTACGTGGACGCTTACGATCACCACACCTCCTACACAATGCAGTACCTGCTGAACGTTCAGCGCCAATTTGGATCCCGCACGGTCATCGAAGCCGGCTACCTGGGCAACCAGAGCCACCACCTTTACGGCTTCCAGGATGCCAACCAGGCGATTCCATTTGGCTATCTCGGCAATGGCGCTTCCACGCCGGTCTCCACGCGCCTGCCATACCTCAATTACGGCGTGATCCAACTCGTCCAGGACGGCGGCAACGGCGCTTACCACGCGCTCAGTTTGAAAGTCACCCGCCGCTTCGGCCAGGGTCTCAGCATCGTCAGTTCCTACACTTTCGCCAAATCCATCGACGATACCAGCGGCATCCGTACGCAGGGCTTCGATACGCTGTTCCCGCAAAATAGCGACTGCATCCGCTGCGAGCGCGGGCTCTCCTCTTTCGATGTCCGCCATCGCTCCGTCACTTCCATCCTCTACGACCTCCCTGTCGGCAGGGCCAAGAGTGTGAACATCAACAACAGCGTACTCAACGCCATCGCGGGCGGCTGGCAGACGGGCGCGATCATCACCATGCAAACCGGCGTCCCCGGCACCCTGAGCATCGGCGGCGTGGATAACGCGGCCACTTCCGACGGCGGCTACGACCGGCCGAATTCCACCGGTGCCGCCGTTTTCGCCGACAACCGTACACCGTCGCGGTGGCTCAATCCCGCGGCCTTCACCGAAGCGCCGCCCGGATTCTTCGGCAGCGTCGGCCGCAACACCATCGAAGGACCAGGCATCTTCGGCTTCGACATGGAAGTCCATAAGCAGTTCCGAATGCCGTACAAAGAAGGTCATATCCTGCAATTCCGGTTGGAGGCGTTCAACGTCCTCAACCATCCGAACTGGGGTATGCCCAACCTGAATATTCTCTCCGGAGCCGCCTTCCCCGGACAGCCGGGCACCAACGCGCATCAGAATTTCGGAGTCATCAACGGCACGCAAGGCGGCATGCGGCAGCTTCAGATTGGTTTGAAATACTCATTTTGAAAGGTGATTCATGCGAACGATCATCGGGGCGCTGCTCATGTGCAGCGCCTGTTGGGCGCAGTCGGCGGACGAATGCAAACCTTCGTCGCTAAACATTCCGGGGGCGCCATACCCCTGTATCCATGCGGATCGCCGCGTTACGTTCCGCATCCAGGCGCCGGACGCACAAAAGGTCCAGGTGAGGTTGAGCGGCGCGCACGATATGACCAAAGGCGCGGACGGCCTGTGGATGGTCACCATTCCACCGCAAGTGGTCGGCTTCCATTACTACACCATCGTGGTGGACGGCGCCGCCGTGGCGGACCCGGCGACGCGGACCTTCTTCGGGTCGGGCTGGGCCAACAGCGGCATCGAAATCCCGGAGTCCGAAGCCGACGCCGCCTACTACGCGCCTAAGGACGTGCCGCACGGCCAGGTGAGCCAGCGCTGGTACTTCTCGAAAGTAACCGGCGCGTGGCGGCGCTGCTACGTGTACACGCCTCCGGAGTACGATGCCAATTCGCGGACCCGCTATCCCGTTCTGTACCTGCTCCACGGCTGGGGCGAAAACGAGCAGGGCTGGTCCACGCAGGGGCATGTGGACTTCATCATGGACAACCTGCTCGCCGCGAAGAAAGCCAAGCCCATGCTCGTCGTCATGGACAATCTGAATGCGGTGAAGCCGGGCGCGGACGCCAGCCTGTACGCGGCGCGCGGCGTCATCACCAAAGCCTCGATGGCGGATGTGGCGCCGTCCGGCGGAGGTCGCGGAGCACCCGGCGCAGGCCGCGGCGGCTTCCCTTCGAACTGGGGCGGCGTCTTTACGGACATGATGTTCACGGATCTGGTCCCCATGGTGGAGCGGACCTATCGCGTGCTGCCCGGACGCGAAAATCGCGCCATGGCCGGGCTGTCCATGGGTGGCATGCAGTCTTTCCTCACCGTGCTCGGCAATCTGGACAAATTCGCTTATCTCGGCGGCTTTAGCGGCAGCAGCGGCGGGCGCGGCGGCTTCGATCCGAAAACCGCCGACAATGGCGTGTACGCGGATCCCGCGGCTTTCAATAAGAAGATGAAGCTCCTCTTCCTCGGCATCGGCTCGGTGGAAGGACCCGGGACGAAGACCTTCAGCGAGGCGCTCGCCAAGGCTGGAATTCACAACGTGTATTTCGAATCGCCCGGCACCGCTCACGAGTGGCTGACGTGGCGACGTTGTCTGAACGACTTCGCGCCGCGCCTGTTTAAGTAACCGTGCGGTGCGCTATCTGCTACATTTTCACTGACCATTAACCAGGGAGGCTTGCAGTGATTCATAACCGGTTTTCTAGGCGCTATTTCTTCTACGGCAGTTTACTCGCGGGCGCGGTTCCGTCGCGCGGCTTTGGCAGTACGCCTTCTCTTTCGGCGCTGGGCTATAAGTCGCCGAACGAAAAGCTCAACGTCGCGTCCATCGGCTTCGGCATTCGCGGCCCGGCGATTATTGTGGGAGCCGCGGCCACTGAGAACATCGTGGCGCTCTGCGATGTGGACGAAGAGCGCTCCGCAAAAGGCTTCGCCCAGTATCCCAACGCCAAAAAGTTCAAAGACTATCGCAAGATGTTCGAGACCGAAGGTAAGAACATCGACGCCGTCATGATCGCGACACCCGATCATATGCACACACCCATAGCCCTGCTTGCCATGCAGCACGGCAAACACGTCTATTGCGAAAAGCCGCTGACCCGCACGCCGTGGGAAGCCCAACTGCTGGCCGATGCCGCCGTCAAGTACAAGATCGCCACCCAAATGGGCAACCAGGGTTGGAATCACGAGGGCACCAAGACTGCCTGCGAAATCTTCTGGTCCGGCGAGATCGGCGACGTCAAAGAAGTGCATGCCTTCACGGGCGGCATCTACGGCGGTCAGCCGAACATCCCCGAGACCGGTCCGGAGACCACGCCTGTTCCCTCAACGCTCGATTGGGATCTCTGGCAGGGCTGCGCCGAACCGCACGCCTTCAATCCCCTGATGACCAATCAGTGGCGCGCTTTCATCGATTTTTCGACCGGCGGCTCCCTCGGCGATTGGCTGGTACACAATCTCGGACCGGCTCACCTCGCGCTGCAGCTCGATAAGGCGAGCCCCACCAGCGTGGAATGCGTCTACGTCGAAGGCAAGAATCAGTGGCTCTGGCCGTTGCGCGCGCACATCGTTTTCGAATTTCCGGCGCGCGGCAGCATGCCTCCCGTTACCGTACACACCTACCAGAACATGCGCGGCGACTTCCAGAATCCCGAGGGGATGGCCGAGGGCGACCGTCTCTTCCCGCCAATGAATAATCTGGCCGAGAAGGGCCGTCCCTTCGTGCAGGGCGGCGACGGCATGATGCTGGTCAGCACCCAACTCACGTCGGAGGGAAAACCGATTCCCCGGGAAGGCGGCCCGCCGGCTGGCGCGGGGCGCGGACCGGGCGGTCCCGGTGGCCGGGGCGGACCCGGCGCACCCGGCGCAGGTCGCGGCCTGCCTCCAGGCATGTCGCAAGATCCGAAAATGCGCGCGCCCGGCAATGGCGCGGTCTTCGTGGGCTCGAAAGGCTCCATGGCCACCACCTCCCGCGGCGAGGGCGTCTGGCTGCTGCCCGCATCCCGGTGGGCCGACTACAAGCTCCCGCCGCAAATGCTGCAGCGTGGCGTTAACCACCAGCAGGATTGGATCCGCGCCTGCAAGGGCGGCGCCCCCGGCGTCTCCGATTTCGCCGTGGCCACCAAGTACATCGAATGGCTCTCGCTCGGAGCCATCGCCCTGCGCGTTCCCGGCAAGCTGATGTGGGATGGCGCCAAACGCCGCTTCAGCAACAACGAAGAAGCCAACCGCCTCCTCAAACCGTCCCTGCGTAAGGGATGGGAACTCAAGGCGTAGTCGAGACTCCGCTCGTCTGGACGGACGACGCACGGCGATCGTCCGTCCTACTAAACCCCTATGAAACTTGTTCTTCTGACAATCATCCTCGCCCTCGCTTCCCTGGGCTTGGCCCTCGACGGCCAATTTGGCATCCACGATCCCTCCACCATCGCGCTGTGCAACGGCAAGTTCTACACTTACGGCACCGGCGGCGGGTCGCTGGTCTCCGACGATGGCTGGACCTGGAAGCGCGGCGCCACGCTCCCGCGCCGCGGCTTGGCGCCCGACATCATCCACCTCGGCGACCGCTACTATGTCTACGTCGCCGCCAATATCGGAGCGCAGCCCAAAGCCGCCATCAATATGATTTCCAGCAAGAGCCTGGACCCGGACTCTCCCGATTACAAATGGGAAGAGGGCGGCGTGGTCGCGTCTTCCGACGGCGTCGAAGATTCGAATGCCATCGACCCCGGTGTATTTCTCGATCCCACCGACGGCAGGCTATGGCTGGTCTACGGCTCGTACTTCGGCTATATCCGCCTGGTCGAGCTCGATCCCAAAAACGGCAGGCGGCTCAACCCCAACGACCACCCCCGCGACCTCGCCATCAACTGCGAAGCCTCCGACATGATGTATCACGACGGCTGGTATTACCTGCTGGCCACGCACGGCAGTTGCTGCCGCGGCGCGGACTCGGGCTACAACATCCGCATGGGCCGCGCGAAAAAGGTGACCGGCCCTTTCCTCGACAACACGGGCGTCGACATGATTCAGGGCGGCGGTAAGCTCCTCATCGGCTCCGAAGGCCGCGTCATCGGACCCGGACATTTTGGCCTGCTCGATCTCGGCGACGGCGTTCAAAAGTTCTCCCTGCACTTTGAAGCCGACCTCGACCGCGGCGGCGCCAGCGTGCTCGATATCCGCCCGCTCCAGTGGAAGGACGGTTGGCCGGTTGCCGGCGAGAATCTCAAGGAAGGCACGTATGAAATAGAATCCGCGCGCACCGGCACGGCGCTCGAGCTTGCCGTCGAAGGAATGCCGGTCGGCGGACGGCGCGGCCGCGGCGGCGCGGGTCGAGGCGGCGCACCACCCGCTGGTCCACCCGCAGGTCCACCGGCTGGTCCACCCGCGCCCGGCGGCCCTCCCGGAGGCCGCGGAATGTTCGCCGGCACGGGCTCTCCCATCCCGCCGCAGGACGCCGCGGAGGTATCCAAAAACTGGCCGGCGGGCGATACTGGTGTTCGCATGGCTACGTATCTCTGCCAGGCTCAGCAGAAGTGGGCGATTGCTCCGGTAGCCAATGGCGGCGGCTATCCCGGATCGCCGTATTTCAAGATCACCATCGCCGGCACGGATCGCGCCCTGGCCGCCTCCGATGACGCTGAACTCGTGGTCCTCCCTGCCTTCACCGGAGCGCCCGGCCAATTGTGGCGCATCGAGCAGCTCCCCGACGGCGCATGGCGCATCGAGCCCAAATCCAAACAGCCCTTCGCCCTCTCAGCCGTGGGCAGCAGTTTCGCGACCCTGTCGAAATTCGATCCGAAGAGCGACAAGTACAGTTGGCTGATTAAGACCCCATGAAACTCCATCGATATCGATTCGCCATCCTGCTGGCGTTCACCGCCGCCATCTGCGCGCAGGTTCCGCCCGTCACCCTCACGCCTCCAGCCTCACCGGCGACGGCCCCCGACGCCCAGGGTTTCATTCCGCGCTGGCTGCTGCTGGAACCCATCGAGAGCAACGGCCTCACCGACAGCGCCGTGCAAGCGGCCGTGAAGAAGGAGTATTTCCCGAATCAGCTCACCATCCTTCCGCACGACGGCGACAAGGTGACCGTCGGCGGCGCGCAACTCACCTGGCATGCCGTGGATACCAAGCTCTACAACGTCAACCTCTACCATTTCGCCCACGCCTTGGCCAAGCCGACTACCAACGTCCTGTTCTGGGTCGTGACCGTGATCGACGTCCCGCAGGACATGCCCGGCGTTCGCCTCGCCATCGGCTCTAACGCGGCGTCGGTCTGGTGGGTCAACGGCCAGGAGGTCATCGGCATCTACGGCGATCGCCAAACCGTGATCGATGACGGCGTTTCCAAACGCCTCACGCTGAAAAAGGGGCCGAACGTGGTGCGCGCCGCCATCATCAACGGCGGGGGAGCCACCGATTTCTGCGCCCGCTTCCTGGACGCTGACGATCGTCCGCTGCGGGGCTACACCGTACGGCTCAGTGACGCGCCCGCCGGGCCTCCGCAGCGCGTCCCCATCGCCCAACAACTCACCTTCACCCCGGATCACGCCACCGGCATCTACCAGGTGGGCGAGACCGTCGGCTGGACCGTTACGCCGGGTCCGGAGACCCCCGCCTACTCCTTCAAGTGGACCCTTCGCCGCAATAACGCTGTCGTGCTCAAAGAGGGCATGCTCGATCTCTCGTCCGGCAAGGCCCGAATCGAAGTCTCCGGCGACCGGCCCGAAATGATCTACGGCGACATCGAGCCGTCCGGCCCTCGTCCCGAGGCCGGCTTCGTGGGCGGCAACACCGGCCGCAATACCGGACTCTACGCCGTCGGCGCCGCCGTTGCGCCGGAGAAGATTGGCCTGGCGACTCCGCGGCCGGCTGACTTCGACGCCTTCTGGGACGGCAAACTGGCCGCGCAATCCAAGGTCCCGATCAATCCCGTGCTCACGCCTGTCCAGACCGACGTGGCCGGCGTCGAGCTGAGTATGTTCGTGCTGGACGCGCTCGGTTCCAAGGCCCATGGCTACTTCGCCAAGCCGGCCCGCGAAGGCAAATTCCCGGCGCTCATCCAACTCCAGTATGCGGGCGTGTACGCCTTGAACGCGCGCGGCGCGGCCCAGCATGCCGCCGAAGGCTGGCTCTTTCTCAACGTCGATTCGCACGATAAGCTGCCGAGCGATCCCTCTGGAGGCATTCCGCGAAATTATCAGGCCGTGGGCAACACGGACCGCGAGAAATCCTACTTCCTCAACATGTACCTGCGCGATTCGCGCGTCCTGGATTACCTGCTGACGCGGCCCGAATGGGATGGCAAGACCATCGTGCTCACCGGCGGCAGCATGGGCGGCCAGCAGAGTCTGGTGCTGGCCGGTCTGCGGCCCGGCAAAATCACCGCGGTGCTGGTCTGCGTACCTGCCGGCGCGGACACCAATGGCGACCTTCACGAGCGCAAGGCCGGCTACCCCAACTGGCAGGCGGACAATCCCGATGTGATGAACACGGCGCGCTATTTCGATACCATCAACTTCGCGTCGCGCATCCAGGCTCCGGTGATGGCCGGGATGGGTTTCATCGACACCATTTCGCCGCCCGCGGGCGTTTGGACGGCCCTCAACCAGATCGCCGCTCCCAAAGAACCGCTGCCGATGATCGAATCCGAACACGACAACCTGACGCCGCAGAAAGGACGCGCCTGTCCCGCCAGAACCAGGGAGATTCTCGACCTTCTGGTGAAGGGCGGCGAGTTCCATCCCACCGGGATGAGGCAATGAAATCGAAGGAGGGCCCCGTGCGCTTTCTCATCGTAGCGGCCATCGCCGCATCCACGCTCTACGGCCAGCGAGGTCCCGCGCCGTTTTACGAGGACACCAACAATGTCCCGGTCTCGCCCGAAGTGCACGCCGATCGGACCGTGACCTTTCGACTCTTCGCGCCCAAGGCGAGCGAAGTCCTGCTGATGGGATCGCCGGGCATCCTCGAAGCGATCAAGAAACCCATGCCCCTCCAGAAGGACGAAAAGGGCGTGTGGAGCCTGACCGTAGGCCCGCTTCCGCCGGGCTTCTACACCTACGGATACGCCATTGACGGCGGCCTCCGCATGCCGGATCCGTCGAATCCAAACCTCGAAATGCGCCGCTGGGGAGACACCAGCATCTTCACCGTGCCGGGTGAAGAGAAGGCCATCTTCGAAGAACGCCGGGTGCCGCATGGCTCAGTCCACGTAGAGTTCTACGACTCCAAGAACCTGGATGCCGCGCGCATGGTCTACGTCTATACGCCGCCGGGCTACGAGTCCGGCAAGCTGAAGTACCCCGTCCTCTACCTGCTCCACGGGAACGGCCAGATCGAAGCCTCGTGGACCTGGACCGGCCGTGCGAATGTCATCATGGACAACCTTCTGGCCGAGGGCAAGGCGAAACCCATGGTGATCGTGATGCCTTACGGCCACGTGCCGCGGGAGATCAAAACGGCGTCGCCGGTTCCGGCGAATGACCCGGCCGCCATTGAGAAAGAACTGCTCACCGCCGTGAAGCCGCTGGTCGAAAGCAAGTACCGCGTCTTGACCGATCGCAATCACCGGGCGATCGGGGGCTTGTCCATGGGCGCGGGCCAATCGATGGCGATCGGCCTGCACCATCTGGATCAGTTCGCCTACGTCGCGGCGTTCAGCGGCGGCGGCAATCGCGCCGAATGGGAGAGGGCCGATTCGGCCATGCTGAATCAAAAGCTCAAGGTCCTGTGGCTCGGTTGCGGCACGGAAGATCCCGGCTACAACGGTGTCAAAGCCATGGACGACCTGCTCACGAAGAAGAACGTGAAGCATGTCTGGAACCAGTCGGGCGGCGGCCATAGCTGGCCCAACTGGCAAGTCTACCTCTCCAAATACGCGCCGCTGCTGTTCCGCGATTGAGCAGCGGGTTACAGTATGGAAATGTCTAACGTCCTGATCATTACCGGCGATGGCGGCGAATCGTATGAAGCCCTCTACGCGGTGCATCGCTTTGAGGAGGAAGGCTGGAACAGCGTGGTGGCGGCCCCCTCGCAGCGCCGCCTCAATATGGTGATGCACGATTTCAAGCCCGGTTGGGACACCTACATCGAGCGGCGCGGCTACGGCTTGCAAGCCGCCGTTTCGTTCGACGACGTCAAGGTGGAGGACTACGACGCGGTGCTGGTGCTGGGCGGCCGCGCGCCGGAGTATTTGCGCAATAACGCCAAAGTGATCGCGATCGTGCGCGAGTTTGACCGCCAGGAAAAATGGGTCTTCGCCATCTGTCACGGCGTCCAGATTCTGGCAGCCGCGGGACTGGTCCGCGGCAAGCGGGTGACCTGCTACGAGCACGTTCGCGTGGAAGCCGAGCAGGCCGGCGGCATCTTTGTGAACGAGCAGACCGTGTGCGACGGTCGAACCATCACGGGACAAACGTGGCAATCGCATCCTTCTTTCTATCGGGAGGTCGTCCGCCGGCTTTCAGGCAAAACCATATGAAAACCCTTTCGGCAATTATTTCCGAAGCATTGTTGTTGAGCGCCTTTGCGATGCCGCTGCTGCACGCCCAGGCTCCGGCCACACTCAACGTGGACGTGAAGCAAACCAAAGCGGCGGTGAGCCCGACTCTGTACGGCCTCATGACCGAAGAGATCAACTATTCGTACGACGGCGGCCTCTACGCGGAACTGGTCCGCAACCGCACCTTCCGGTCCGACTGGAGCGGAATCCTGAATTGGTTCCTGGTGGAGAAAGGCTCTGCCGCGGCGAAAATCTCCGTCGATAACCAGAGCGGACCCTCCGCCGCGCTCACCACCAGCGCCAGGCTCGAGGTCACCAAAGCCGATGCCAACAGCCCCGCCGGCCTGATCAACGAAGGCTACTGGGGCATGGCCGTGCGGCCCAACAGCCGCTATGCGGGCTCCTTCTATGCCAAGACCGACGCCGCGGCCCTGCCCGTGCATGTCGCGCTGGTGGCCGACCAATCCGGACAGGTTCTCGGCAAAGCATCCGTCTCGGTCACCGGCGCCGAATGGAAGCAGTACCAGTTCGAGATGCAATCCGGAGCCGCCGCGCCGGGCGCCGAGAATCACGTGGAAGTGACCATCGACCGGCCTGCTACGCTCTGGCTGCAACTGGTCTCCCTCTTCCCGCCCACCTATCACAATCGGCCCAACGGCAACCGCCCCGACATCATGCAGAAGCTGGCGGCCATGCATCCGTCTTTCCTGCGCTTCCCCGGAGGCAACTACCTCGAAGGCGGACGCATTGACACCCGGTTCGACTGGAAGAAGATGATCGGTCCGCTGGTGGACCGTCCCACCCACCCCACCACGTGGAGCTACCACTCGACCGACGGCATGGGACTGCTGGAATTCCTCGAATGGTGCGAGGACCTCCACATGCAGCCGCTCGTGGGCATTTACGCCGGATACTCCCTAGGCGGCCAGGTGGTGAAGCCCGGGCCGGATCTCGACCCATACGTGCAGGAAGGCCTGGAGGAGATCGAGTACATCACCGGCGGCACGGACACGAAGTGGGGCGCGGTGCGTGCGCGCGACGGACACGCTGCGCCGTTCACCCTGAGCTACGTCGAGATCGGCAACGAAGACAATTTCGACCGCGCCAAGACCTACGACGGCCGCTATGCGCAGTTCTACAAGGCCATCAAAGCCAAGTACCCGAAGATCCAGGTGATCGCCACCATGCCCGTGAATGGCATGACTCCCGACGTGGTGGACGACCACTACTACAAGCGCGAGCAGGGTATGTTCGCCGAAGCCACCCATTACGACCATACCGACCGCAACGGCCCCAAGATCTTCGTCGGCGAATGGGCCACTCGCGAAGGCACGCCTACCCCGAACCTGGGCGCCGCTCTGGGCGATGCCGCGTTTCTCACCGGCCTGGAGCGCAATAGCGATGTGGTGGTGATGTCGGCCTACGCTCCGCTATTCGTCAACGTGAACCCCGGCGGCATGCAGTGGAGCTCCGACCTGATCGGCTACGACGCCCTCACCAGCTACGGCTCGCCCAGCTACTACACTCAGGTGATGTTCGCCTCCTGCCTGGGCGATCACACCGTGAATTCCGCTATCTCCGGCGCCGGCGACAAGTTCTTCTACTCGGTCACCACGTCGCCCGGCAAGCTGTGCATGAAGCTGGTCAACGCCACTTCCACCGCGCAGCCCCTCGCCATCGCGCTGAACGGCATCGGCGCCGGCGCGCATACGGCGAAGATCGACACGCTGCGGGCCAACAGCGTCTGGGCCACCAACACCATCACGCGTCCCGAGCGCATCGTTCCGGTCCGTTCCACCGCGGCCGTCACAGGCGAACACATGCAGCATGTGATGCCGCCATATTCCGTTCAGGTGGTGGAGCTCGATTGGAAGTAGGATGCCCGACTGCGGCGGTTATTTGGCCTGGAACAGCAACGGCGCGAACTCGTGCAGGTCGCGCCGCCAGCTCAACCACCCGTGGGCGGTCAAGGGCGATTCGTAATAGACGGCGTTGACGCCGGCCTTCTTCAGTTCCTCGATGTTTGCCTTGCCGGGAGCGCCATTCTCGCGGCTGCCGTAACCCACGAATACCAGCTTGACCTTCTTCTTGAAGTCGGCCATGTCTTTGATCTCAGACGGGGCGATGCTGCCGCCGCTGAACATGCCGATGTGCGAGAACGTATCCAGGTGCGCCAGGGTGATGCCATGGGTGAACGCGCCGCCCATGGAGAGGCCGGCCATGGCCCGGTGAGGTTGATCGGCCAGCGTGCGGAAGTTGGTATCGATGTACGGAATCAGGTCTTCCAACAGCACGTGCTCGAAGGGCGTGTTGGTCATCACGAAGCCGCGTCCTCCGCCTGGACCTGCGCCCGGACCGCCGCGGCCTGGGCCACCGGCAGGAGGACCGGCCGGTGCAGGGCCACGACCGCCGCCCATGCCCGGAATGTAGCTCGTGCCAATCACCATGATGAAGGGCTTCGCTTTCCCTTCCGAAATCAGGTTGTCCATGATCAGGCCGGCATGGCCCTGGCCGCCCCAGCCGTGTTCGTCTTCGCCTGCGCCATGTTGGATGTACAGCACCGGGTAGCGCTTCGAGCCTTTTTCATAATCCGGCGGGGTGTAGACGAAGCATTGCAGAGTGGCATTGGCGACTTTGGAGTAGAAGTGGACCTCGCGCAAATTGCCGTGCGGCACGTTCTTCATCGCGTAGAAATCCGCGTCGTGCGCGGGAACTTCGACGCCGCTGCCCCAGCGGCTGGCGCCGTAGAACATGAGGCTCCCGGGGTCGGGCACATTGGCGCCATCCACATTGAACTGGTAGTAGTGGAAGCCTTCGTCCTGGGCATTGGAGAAGCCGATCCAATAGCCGTCGGCGGCCTTGGTCATCGGATACTTCACGCCGCCGATATCCAACTGGACGCTCTGGGCGTTGGGGGCGCGCAAACGGCTGCGTACGCGGCGCTGCGAATTCACCTCGGGATACTGGCTCAGCTGCCCGTTGGGTGTGGCGTTCAGAGCGGAAGGCTTGAAGTCTTCCACGGGCGCACTCTTGTCGATCTCGACCGGCGGTTGCGGCGCACGGCCTCCCGGCCCCTGCGGCGCCTGCGCCATCGCCGTGGTGACCGGCTTGAAGATGTGCTGACTGAACAGGTACAGGTTGTTGTCCCACTCGGTAGTGTCGTGCGCATTGCCGTCCACGTGCCAGATATGCGCGACGCCATTTTGCTTGAGGTACTGATGGACGGCCTGGCTGATGCGGATGAGGCCATCCTTGTTGCCGCAACCGAGCCAGATGAGCTTCAACTGTTTCGGCACCGAGGGATCGGGCACCAGGGCGGTGGGCGGCTGCCGGGTATCGGGCGCCGAGGAGAAGCCGCCGACCCAGGCGAAGGTCTCGGGGTGAACCAGCCCGATGTTCAGAGTCTGGCCGCCGCCCATCGAAAGGCCGGCGAGGGCGCGATGGTCGCGGTCGGTATAGACCGAATAGTGCGAATCGACAAAGGGGATGATGTCTTTGAGCAAGTCGTTCTCAAACGGCGTGAGCCAGGCATCCATGTTCATGCCGCGACCGGCGGCGGGGGCCGCTCCCCGGCCTCCGTTGGCCAGATCCGCCACCGTACGGCTGGAATTGCCATCGGGGAAGACGATGACCATGGCGGGGACTTTGCCCTCGGAGAGCAGGTTGTCGATTACATTGTTGGCGTGGCACGATGCCGTCCATTCGGTGTCGGTGCCGCCGATGCCGTGCAGCAGATAGAGCACGGGATATTTGACGCTGGCCGAGTAGCCGGGCGGCGTGTAGACACGCATGCGCCGGCGGGTTCCGAGCGACTTGGAATCGTACTCCACGGGAGTCAACTCGCCATGAGGAATGTTGTCGCGCCTGGCGTTGAAGCCGGCAGGAGGATCGGGGAATGCCGGCTTATCGTCAGGCCCTAACTCGATGGGCCCACCGAAGCCACCTCTGCCTGCGCCTCTGCCGGCGGCTGGAGCCGGCGGCTGCTGTGCCAGGCCAAGGCCCGTGGCCAGGATGGCCGCGAGAAACGCATACGTCAAATCTCGTCGCATAGATTGATTCTCCCCACTGCCACGCGCGATGGCAAGCGCTTACAATATCACATCGCTCGGTTGGGTATCATACCGTTTGCACATGTCCCGGCAAGCGATTACAATGCGTAGTCACAATATGAAAACGCGAAATATCTGGTTCCTCGTCGCACTGGCGCTCACGGTGATGGGAGCGGCGACTCTGCTGATGGCGCAACAGGCCGGTCCGGGACGCACCTCTTCCCTGCCCCGTCCACAGGGTCCGTGCGACATCTACGCCACTGGCGGAGACCCCTGCGTAGCCGCCCACAGCACCACGCGCGCGCTCTACGCCGCGTACAACGGGCCGCTCTACCGCGTACTGCGGCAGTCGGACGGCAAGAGCATGGACATCGGCGTTGTGCCGAGCAGCGGGTCGGACGCGGGCGGCTACGCCAACGCCGCCGCGCAGGACGCTTTCTGCGCCAACACCTACTGCTGGATCAGCACGGTCTACGACCAGTCCCCGAAACACAACGACCTCACGCAAGCGCCTCGCGGCGGCTTCAGCGGACCGGCCATGGGCGGCTTCAACAACTCTCCCATTGCCGACATGGCCCCGGTCACTATCATGGGCCACAAAGTCTACGGCGTTTTTTTCGAGCCGGGCATGGGCATTCGCAACAACAACCCGAAGGGCACGGCGGTTGACGATCAGGCGGAGGGCCAGTATTGGGTAATCAACGGCCACCACTATAACTCCGGCTGCTGCTTCGATTACGGGAATGCCGAAACCGACAGCCGCGATGACGACAACGGCACCATGGAAACCACTTACTTCGGCAATGCGGGCTCGTGGTATCGCGGCTCCGGCGCCGGTCCCTGGATCATGACCGATCAGGAGAACAACCTGGTGGGTTGCGTCAATCCCGATGGCGCCAACAAACACTGCGAGAATCTGCCCAGCATCAACTGGCGATTCGTGACCACGATGGCCAAGGGCGAACCGCACCACTGGACTTCCATGGGCGGCGACGCGCAACATGGCGACCTGGGGGTGATGTTCGATGGGCCTCGCGTAAATGCTACGTACGACCCGATGCGCAAGCAGGGCGCGATTCTGCTGGCCAATGGCGGGGACAACAGCAATGGCTCGCAGGGCACATTCTATGAAGGCGCCATGACGGCCGCCGGAACCTTTCCAACCAACGCGACCGACCAACTGGTGCATGCAAACGTGGTGGCGGCCCGTTACGATGTAGCGCCGCTCACTATGGCCCCCGCCTCGGCCACGGCAACTCCGCCGGGCCTGCAGACGTTCTCGCCGCGCTCTTCGCAGGAGACCACGGTGACCTTCACCAATACCACCGGCGCGCCCGCCACGGACGTCAAATTGAGCATCGCCGCACCGGCGGGATGGACAGCCGTGGCCGCAGGGCAGAGCGTCAGCGGAACGGTGGCTCCCGGTGGGAGCGCCAGCGCAACGTTCAAAGTTACGTCGGGACCGGCAGCCTTCAATGGCGACCTGGTGGCGAAGGTCACCTGGACCAACCCGGGCGGCAAAATTCAAACCGGCACGATCGCCGGCAAAGTGCGCAACGTCAGCCCGGTCAAGATCAACGAGTTCCGGGTGAGCGCCGCCGGCAACCTGACCGACTCATTCATCGAACTGTACAACGCCGGCGCGGCCGCGGTGGATCTCTCCGGCTGGAGCCTGACTCACCACCCCACGCAGGAGGCCATTTTCTCCTCGGTGAAGATTCCCGCCGGGACGCAACTGGCGTCGCACGGCTTCTACCTGCTGGGACTGGCCAACTCCGGTCTGGCCGTCGCGGCACACAAGGGTGACACCACCATTCACGTGCGGAGCACCACCGGTATCAACGCCGGCGATACGGTCACCATCGATACCGGCGCGGCGGTGGAAACCCGAAAGGTCGCTGCCATCGGAACGGCCGCCGCCAATGCCACTACGTTGTGGCAACCCCTGCCGGAAGGTCCAGTTATCACGATCCCGGCCGGCTCCAGCAATGTGCCCTTTACGGCCCCTGGCGGGCGCGGCGGAATCGACCTGAACGGCCTGGTGGTTGGACAGAAGCTCGGCCTGGGCCACGGCGCCACTTACCCCGCCGTCTCCAGGACTACGGAGAAGTACGAGGTGGTGACGATCACCGCGGTGGGCAAACCCGGGACGCAAGCGTATCTGGGAGCCGACGCGAAGGCCGGCGCCACCAATATCAGCGTGACGAACGTCGCCAACATTTCGGCCGGGGACAAGATCGTGCTGGACATCGCCAGCGTGGGCCACGGCATCGAGACCGTGCTCATTAATAAGGTGGGCACGGCGTCCACCCGCGGGACGCTCTTGGCGGAAGCGGCTGCCGGCGCCAACAGCGTCAAAGTGCAGGGCCGCGGCGGATTGGGCGGCGTCCCGGCGGGTGTTCCCGCGGTGGGCGACAAGATGACGATCGGCACGCCCGCCACCCAGGAAACGGTCACGATCACGTCGGTGGCCGCTGATGGCGCCGGCTCGGCGGTGAACTTCACCCCCGCGCTCGCCAAGGCGCATCCCATTCACGAAGCGGTGGTGGACCACGGCACGGGCCTGAGCCTGGCGGCCCCCCTGAAATTCAATCATGCCGCCAACATTCCCTTTAGCGATCGCGGCACGGGTATCAGTTTCAAGCCAGCGACGGCCTTCGCGCACTCGAGCAACGAGCCGATCCAACCGCTGGGCAGCGGCCTGACGCTCGACCGGCCGCTGGCCAACGAGCACGCCATCGATAGCGTGGTGGCCGACGGGCGGGTCACCACTGCCGGCTACCAGGGGACGCCGAAGCCAAACCAGTGGTTCGGCGGTCCGGCCCTTTCCGGGAGCGCCGGGAATATGGTGCTGCGTGACGCCGCCGGCCTGGTGGTGGACAGCCTCAATTACGGCGGCCTGGTGGATCCGTGGGCGGCCGAGGGCTACCAGGCGGCCTCGGGCGCGGGACGAAGCGGTTGCAGCGCGCCTGCGCCCGGCGGAGGTCGTGGAGGCTTCGGCCCGGCGGCGGCCAACCTGTCGAATCGAAGCGTGGGCCGCTTCCCGGACGGCGTCGATACCGACAGCAATTGCACCGATTACCGGATGCAGGCTGCCACCACGCTGCCCGCGGCTTCGGCGGCCGGCGCGACCAACATCAAAGTCGCCGGGGTGGCGGACTTTGCCGCAGGCCAGACGATCCTGATTGACGCCGGCTCCCGGTTCGAGACTGCCGTCATTGCCAGCGTCGGGACTGCGGGCGCCACCACGGTGGGAACGGCCACTAGTCCTGGCGCCACCGTGGTTCCTGTCGAGGGCGCGTTCGGCTTTGTGGCCGGCGAGGCTATCAACGTGGATGGTGAACCGGCGGTGGTCGCCGCCATTGCGGGACGCGGGAGAGGGGGCGGATCCATCACGGTCTCGGCGCCGCTGAAGGCCGGGCATGCGGCCGGTTCGCTGGTGGCGGGCTCCGGCATCACGCTGACGGCACCGTTGACGAAATCGCACGAGGTCGGCACGCCGGTGACGAACAGTCTGCCGACGCCGGGTGGTCCCAATCAATATGGCGGGATCGGCGCGAGGCGGTAGGGGGATTTTCACCGCTGAGGCACGGAGGCGCTGAGGAAGACGCGGAGACAGACGACGAAAGGCGATCGTCTGTCCTACTGCGCAGTTCGGGCGTAAGGACGATTCGGTTGTCAACCAAGCATGGCCGCCCGGCCACCCACGTAGATGAAAATTGGCGGCGACAGGAGTAGTCTTGTGCTGCGCCAGACGACGCGGTGGCCGGAGATCCTTATGGCGGGTCAACCCCGATTGTCA
>DASZMZ010000158.1:0-5488 GCA_035551455.1 Candidatus Sulfopaludibacter sp. | reverse complement strand
AGTTCGGCTGGCTGTAGACCGTCACCTGCCCGTCGGCCTGCTTGATGCTGCCGTACACCGTGGCCAATCCGAGACCGCTGCCTTTTCCCGGCGCCTTGGTAGTGAAGAAGGGCTCGAACAGGCGGGACCGCGTCTCGGGGTCCATGCCCACACCCGTATCGCTCACCGCCAGCATCACGTAGCGGCCCGGCCGGATGCCCAGATTCTTCGCGCTGGAACCCTCTTCCACGTCGACGTTGGCCGTCTCCACCACCAACTTCCCGCCGGACGGCATGGCGTCGCGCGCATTGCTGGCGAGGTTGACCACCACCTGCTCGATTTGCGCCGGGTCAACCTTCACCCGTCCAAGATGGGGAGAATTGAGCAGGATGAGGTCGATATTCTGACCCAGGAGCCGCTCCAGCATCGGCCGCATTCCGGCGATCACGCTGGTCAGGTCCAGCACGCGCGATTGCGTGGACTGTCCGCGGCTGAAGGCCAGCAGATGGCGTGTCAGCGCCGCGGCCCGCTCGCCCGCATAGATGATCTCGTCCACGTACCGGCGCGTGGGACTGGCCGACGGAATCTCGCTGCGCATCAGTTCGGCGTACCCGGTGATCACGGTCAGCACGTTGTTGAAGTCGCCCGCCACGCCTCCCGCCAGGCGGCCCACGGCCTCCATCTTCTGCGCATGGGTGGCCTGCTCTTCGGTTTGGCGGCGCTTGTTGATATCGCGGAAAACCAGGATGGCGCCGCGCACCGCTCCGGCCTCGTCGCGCACGGGCGCCGCGCTATGCTCCACCGGCACTTCGGCGCCGCTGCGCGAGACCAGCGCCACGTGATCCTGTACGCCCACAATGACGCGCTCGCCAATCGCCCGGGCCACCGGACTATCGATGGCCGCACGCGTCCGCTCGTCAATCAGGTGGATGATTTCCGATGCGGGTTTCCCGACGGCCTCATTGCGCGGCCAACCGGTGAGCGCTTCCGCCACTGAGTTGAGGAACGTCACACGGCCGTCGCGGTCCGTCGCCACCACTGCGTCGCCGATGCTGGACAGCGTGGCCGACAGCATGCGGCGGCTGTCTCGCCACTCTGCCGTAATCCAGGTGAGGAATGCGCCCAGCACCACGAAGCCGATCGAACTCACCGGCGGCTCGGGCTGAAAAAAGTAATAGATCGCAAATGCCGACGCCGCCGTGGCCGTGAAGCCGCCGGTGCGCCCGTGGAACCAGGCGCTCAACCAAACCGCCGGCAGAAAAAGCAGGAACGCATCGGTGGAAACCAAGGGCCGCAGAAACAGAGTAATCATCAGACCTACGGCAGTCAACGCGAGCGCAAATACGCTGCTGTTCAGCGGAGATGGCTTGAGCGTGTTGATGCGCAGCGGCACGGCCATCAGGATACTACACCCCGGAAGTGGCCTCGGGTGACGGTGCGTACAACGAAGGCTCGCCCGGCGGCCTCGTCTTCCAGCGCCGGTGGAGCCATAGCCACTGGTCCGGATAACTACGAATAACCTGCTCAAGCCGGGACTGCAAGGTCTGTGTATCGACCGTCGAATCTCCGGTCATCTCTACCGGCGGATAGAAGCGCAGCACGTAGCGCTGCTCCTCCTCGCTCCACAGCGCGAAGCCCGGAATCACGGCGGCCCCACTGCGCGCGGCGATCTTGGCGAAGCCGGCGCCCGCACAGGCCGGCACTCCGAAGAAATCCACGAAGACGCCGCCGTCCAGCGACGCATTCTGGTCGATCAGAATACCCACCGCCTCATTGGCCGCCAGCGCCTTTAGAATCGGGCGGGCGAAGTCCTGCTTGGCGATGATCCGATTCCCCGAGAGTCCCCGCCGCCGCTCCACCATCGCGTCGATCAGTGGATTGTCTAGCGGTCTCACCAGCACGTTCATCGGGCCGGTAATCAAGCCGTGCGCGAAGGCGCTCAACTCCCAGTTTCCCAGGTGCGCCGTGGCGAAGAGCACACCGCGCCCGCGCTCCAGCGCCGCCGTGAAATACTCGCCGCCTTCGCACCGGATCCACTGCGCCACGTTGCCGCGGTTGATCCGCGGGAACCTGGCGAAGGTCACGATGGTGCGCGCCACCGAAGCGAACACTGCGTCGATGGTTCGCCGCCGCTGCGCCGCGTTCAGTTCCGGCAGCGCCATCGAAAGATTGCGCTCCGCCGTGCGCCGCAGTTTCGGAACGGGCCAGTCCAGAAAGAGGCGCACCGCCCACCGCGCCATCCGGTGCGCCAACACGGAAGGCAGCCATTCCAGAACTTTCAACACGCTCAGCGCCAGGCAGTATTCAGCCCGATTGCGTACTGGTGAGCGGTGTCGCATGAACCCGCATTGTACCGTTCTTCCTACGCATGCTTATGCAGATGCGGCCGGTACACTACGATTCCGCCGATACCCCAGACCAACAGCAAGATGAAACTGAATCCGAAGATCAGATCCACCGCGATGCCTTTGAATTCGATCGGAACAGGGATGAGTCCCAGAACCAGCGCCGCGCTGATAGCCAGTGCGTGCCAGAACCATTGCAACGACCCGAAGCGATGCAGCAGCCAGAGCGGTACGCCCATCGCAGTCAGGTAAACCAGGACAGCCAACATGCCGAACATGCAGAGCCTCCTGTCCAGCATTGTAGTCCCGCAGGGCTACGCGATCCAGCCCCCTCCGAGCACCAGTTCGCCATCGTAGAAGACCGCGCCCTGACCCGGAGTCACTGCGCGCTGCGCCTCGTCGAACACCACCTCCACGCGGCACGCGTCTTCAGTAGCGTACAGAGTGGCCGCGGCGGCGGCATGCTTATTGCGAATCTTCACCTGCGCGCGGCGCGGCGTGTCCACGCCGGCGATGGAAATCCAGTTCACGTCCTTGGCGAAGAAGCGATCGCGCAGCAGATCGTCATTCCCGCCCACCACCACGCGCTGCGACGCCGGGTCCGTGGCGATCACGTAGAGCGGCTCACCGGTCGCGATTCCCAGGCCCTTGCGCTGGCCCACGGTGAAGCGGTGGACGCCGGCATGCTCGCCCAAACGACGGCCGTCGGTAGTGACGATCTCGCCGCGGGTCTCCTGTTCGGGAACGCCGGTCTCCTTCAGATACGCGCTCATGAAGGCCGCGTAATCGCCATTCGGCACGAAGCAGATTTCCTGACTGTCGCTCTTCGCCGCCACCGCCAAATCCATCGACCGCGCCAACTCGCGCACCTCGGGCTTGTTCAACTCGCCCAGCGGAAACAGGGTGCGCGCCAGTTGCGGCTGCGTGAGTCCGCAGAGAAAATACGTCTGGTCCTTGCCGCCATCTACCGCGCGCAGCAATTGATACCGGCCCGACTCCTGATCGTAGCGGATGCGCGCATAGTGGCCCGTGGCGATCTGTTGCGCGCCCACCGAATCGGCCATCTCCAGGAAGCGCTCGAACTTGATGTAGTTGTTGCAGAGCGTGCAGGGGATGGGCGTCCGGCCCGCCAGATACTCCTCCACAAACGGCTTCACCACGTGCTCCTCGAACTGCTGCTCGAAGTTCACCACGTAATACGGGATGCCGATCTGCTCCGCCACATGGCGCGCATCGTAGACATCATCCAGCGAGCAGCAGCGGCCCGTGGCGCCCTCCACGGCGAGCTCCGGCAGACGACGCTGATTCCACAACTGCATCGTCAGGCCCACCACCGCGTGGCCCTGCCGCACCAGTAGCGCGGCTACCGTGGAACTATCGACACCGCCGCTCATGGCGACGGCAATGGGAGTGGTGTCAGGCATGTACCGAAATTCTCCGCAGGTGAGTTACGGAGGCCTGCAGCGCCTCCACGAGCGCGTCGATCTGCGCCACGTCGTTGCCGCGCCCCAGCGAGAAGCGCATGCTGGCCCGCGCCCGGTCGGCCGAAACTCCCATGGCGGTGAGAACGTGCGACGGCGCGATGGCTCCGCTCGAACAGGCTGCCCCGGTCGAGACCGCGAAGCCCCGCAAATCCAGCGCGATCACCAGCGCTTCGCCATCGATTCCATCGAAGTACAGATTGCTGGTGTTGGGCGTCCGATTCCACTTCGACCCGTTCACGCCCGTACCCGGAATGGTTTCGAGTACGGCCTTTTCCAGCCGGTCGCGCAGCATGCTCAAGCGCTCGCCGTCCGCCGCCAGACTGCGACCCGCCAGTTCCGCCGCCGCGCCGAACGCCGCGATTCCCGGAACGTTTTCCGTACCCGGACGCCGGTCCCGCTCGTGATGGCCGCCGAAAATCACCGGCGCCAGCCGCGTCCCCTTGCGTACGTAGAGCGCGCCCACGCCCTTCGGCGCGTACAGCTTGTGGCCGCTCATGCTGTAGAGGTCGACGCCGAGAGCGTCCACGTCGACAGCGATCTTGCCCAGCGCCTGCACGCCATCCACGTGCAGAGGAACTCCGGCCGCCCGCGCGATGCGTGCGATCTCGGCGATTGGCTGGATCGTGCCGAGCTCATTATTGGCGTGCATGATGGAGACCAGCACCGTTTCCGGCCGCAGCGCGCGCTCCACATCGTCGCTGGACACCACGCCCGCCTGGCCCACGCGCAGACGGGTCACTTCCACGCCCGCCGCTTCCAGTTGCCGGCATGGCGCCAGCACCGCCGGATGCTCCATCGCCGACGTGACCACGTGCACGGGACGCCGCGCGGCCGCGTGCACCACGCCCAGCACCGCCAGATTGTCGGCTTCCGTACCGCCGCCGGTAAAGACAATATCGTTGGCGCTCGCGTGAATCAGCGCCGCCACCTGACGCCGCGCCGCCTCCAACCGCTGTTTGGCCGCCTGGCCGAAATGATGGATGCTGGAAGCGTTACCATACACTTGACCGAGACACGACACCATCGTCTCCAGAACTTCGGGAGCAACGGGGGTGGTGGCGTTATGGTCGAAATAGAAGCGCTGCACTATCTACCTATTCTAACAATGCCAATCCCGAACCTCACTCTGACCACCGATTTCGGCCTCTCCGACCACTATGTCGGAGTGATGAAGGGCGTGATCGCCGGCATCTGCCCGCAGGCACGGGTCACGGACATCAGCCACCAGGTGAGCCCGTTTGAGATCACCGAAGGCGCCTACCTGATCGCGCAGGCGTATCGGTATTTTCCGAAGAAGACGGTGCACGTGGTGGTGGTGGACCCGGGGGTTGGGACGGCGCGCCGCCCCATCCTGATGGAAGCCGCCGGCCAGTATTTCATCGCGCCCGATAACGGCGTGCTCTCCATGATCTACTCTCGCGAGAAGGCCAGGATCCGCCTCATCTCGAACGAGAAATACTACCTGCACCCGGTGAGCCGGACCTTTCATGGGCGCGATATCTTCTCTCCCGTCGGGGCCCACGTGGCTGCGGGCGTGGCTGCGTCGCGGATGGGCAAGCTGATTGAAGACTACTTCCGCCCCGCGTTTGGGAAGCCTACGCGCGCCGGGAAGCGCACCTGGTCCGGCCGGATTCTGAAGATCGACCGCTTCGGCAACATCATCACCAACTTTCATATCGA
>DASZMZ010000157.1:0-19372 GCA_035551455.1 Candidatus Sulfopaludibacter sp. | reverse complement strand
CCAGCCGAAACCGCTCAAGCCCTCGCGCGGTGAAGCGCACCATGACCGCCTATGCCGTGCTGAAACTGCCACGACCGCCAGCCTGCCGCCGGGACGTTGACGTGTGCATGGGATCAATTGCTAAGTGAACAGTATTGGGCTTTAGCCTGTCCAGGGCCGAGCCAGGCTCGGCCCCTTTCCGCTTACTGTGGACGCATCCAGATGTCTTCCAGCACATCGACCGACGAGTGGAACGTCTCGCTGCCGATGGTAAGCCGCACCATGTATACGCCGGGCTCGACGGGGCCACCGCCGCCGCCGCCGCCAAAACCGCCGCCACCGCCGCGTCCGCCGCCGGCAACGAAGGGTACTCCGTTACCGCCGCCGCGACGTCCCCCGCCGCCACCGCCACCGCCGCCGCCTCCCTGAGGAGCAGCCGCCGCGGCATCCGCGGGATCTGCCGCTGCCCCATTGCGACCACCCCGCCGGCCATTGCCAGCGGCGTTCGCCGTGGCGCCCGCCGCCGCGACTTTCGTCATCGGCCACTGGAAGCGATTCATGCCGGCTTTGATGTCGACATTCATCGTGCTGGCAACCGTAGTTCCGAGAAGGAATTCCAGTTTACCGGCGCCCATATCGGTCTTGGCCATGATGTTGACGGCCGTCCCGCCTTGCGGATTGGTAGCCTTGAACTCGCGATTGGTCGCATGGCGCTGCGACTGCGCATCGTTCTTCCACAGAATCGCCGGACGCGGATCGAACAGCTTCACATCGCTCTTGGCCGACTTCATCTGCTCCAGCGGAGTGATGTCGTCGCAGATCCAGATCGACCGGCCATGCGTGCCGATGATGAGATCGCGATCGCGCGGGTGAATCAGAATGTCGTCGACGCGGACGGTGGGCAGACCGGTCATGAATCGCTTCCAGTCCTTGCCGCCGTCGAGCGTGACGAAGAGGCCGAATTCGGTGCCCACAAAGAGCAGGTCGGGGTTGTCGTAATCTTCGCGCAGGGCGTTGATATTGCCCTTACCGGGGAGATTGCCGGCCACATTGACCCAGGTTTTGCCGAAGTCGGTAGTCTTGAACAGGTAGGGCTTCCAATCGTCGTAGCGATGGTTGTCGATGGCGACGTAAGCGGTGCCCGGATCGAAGTGCGAAGGCTCGATGCGCGAGATGTGCGTGTAGCCTTTGGGCGCACCCTGAATGTTGGCGTAGACGTTGGTGAACGTGTCGCCGTCATCCTGGCTCACCTGCAGGTTGCCGTCTTCGAAGCCGACCCAGAGAACTCCGGGACGCGACGGAGACTCGCGGACCTGCGTAGCGGTGGAACTGGCCGCATAGCCATCGTGCTTTTCAGCCATCGGCTTGTTCCCGGCCACGTTCATAATAGGCATTTCCGGGGACCAGCGGTCGATGTTCTTACTGAGGTCCTTCGGATTCATCCACCACGTGTCGCCGCGATTGGTGGACTTGAAGAAATACTGGGCGGCCATGTAGATCTTCGCCGGATTGTGGGGCGAGATCTCGATGGGCGCGTTCCAGTAGAAGCGCATGGCCTCGACGTTGGCCGGAGGATTGATGATGTTCGGCGGTCCGCCGCGTCCACCTCCGCCGCCAGCGGCGCCGCGTCCACCAGCAGCGTTTTCATCGGGAGGCGTCGCCGCCGCAGCCGCGGGCGCCGCGTTGGTCGAGCCTTCAGCCCGTGCCGGAGGGTTGGGAACCGGCGCGGCCGGATTGGGAGTGGCCGTAGCGCCGCGTCCCGCGTTCGGACGGATGCTCTTCTGCGTACCGGCGCGGAGATCGTGACGGCTCATGTTGCCATCTTGCGATTCGGCGTACACGATGGCCCAATCGGTGGGATCCTGGCGCGTATAGAATCCGTCGCCGCCGGCCACCGTGAACCAATCGGTATTCACCGGACCGGTCTGGGAGCGCAGCGCGCTCGGTCCGCACCAGGCATTGTTATCCTGCAGACCGCCGCAGACCACGTAGGGACGGCGCATATCGGCCGACACCTGGTAGAACTGGCCCACCGGCATATCGTTGTGGTAATCCCATTCGTGGCCGCCATCGTTGGAGATATCCAGGCCGCCGTCATGGCCCGTGAAGACGATGCGCGGGTCCTTGGGATTGATCCAGAAGGCATGGTAATCGGTGTGCGAGGCAGTGACCGGAGTCCAGGTCTTCCCGCCGTCCATCGACATCTGGGCAGGAGTGCCGCCGACGAAGAGCTTCTTATCGTTCACCGGGTCGACACGGATCTGGCTGAAGTAGGTGGGGCGCTGATCCTGGTTGCTCATGAAAGTCCAGGTCATGCCGCCGTCTTCAGAGCGGAATACGCCGCTCTTGTTGGGATCGGGAGGCAGGTTGGCGCCGCGGCCGCGACCGCCGCCACCGCCAGCAGCAGCCCCGAAGGCGCCCTGCGCCCCAGCCGCCGTACCATTGGGAGCTTCACCCGGAACGGCCGATTCCGTAGCCGCTCCGCCGCCTCCGCCACCGCCGCCGCGTCCGCCGCGCTGCGCCAGGCCATCCTCGCCGGTGCCGGCACCGGTGCCGCCGCTTGCTCCGGCTTCCACCTGCGCGTATACGATCTTGGGATTGGCGCGAAACACCGAAATAGCGATGCGCCCGTAAATGCCGTCTTTGGGTTTGGGCCAGCCCGCGCCTTCCAGTTTGGTCCAGGTGGCGCCGGCATCGGTAGTCTTCCACAGCGCGCAGCCGGGACCGCCGCCGTTATATCCCCACCAAGTGCGCCGCCGTTGGAACGACGAGGCATAGAGGATCTTCGGATTGGACGGGTCGATGGCCACATCGTTGAAGCCGGTGTCGGGGTCGATGTACTTGGACAGCTTCCAGGTCTTGCCGCCGTCGCTGGACTTGTAGAGCCCGCGTTCGCGATTCTGGCCGAAAAGGTGGCCCACAGCCGCCACGTATACGGTGTTCGGATCGGTCGGGTCTACCACGATGCGGCCGATGGACTGAGTCTCTTCGAGGCCCAGGTGGTTCCACGTCTTGCCGCCGTCGGTGGTGCCCCACACGCCGTCGCCGATGGACGAACTCTGACGATTATTGGCTTCGCCCGTACCGACGTAAACCACGTCGGGATTCGAAGGCGCAATGCCGATCGCGCCGACCGATTCGTTGGGCATGTTGTCAAACTGCGACTTCCAATAATTGCCGCCGTCGGTGGATTTCCAGAGGCCGCCGGTTGCAAAACCGACGTAGACAATCATGGGGTCTTTTTCGGAGCCCTGGATATCGTCGATGCGGCCCATCATCGTAGCTGGACCAATGGAACGGAATGTGAAGCCGCGCAGCAAGGGGTCTGTGGATTGATTCGGGGGTGGGGTTTGCGGAACTGCCGCTCCCCTGCCCTGCGCCCACGCGAGCGCGGAAATTCCCAGACAAGCCGCGAGTCCCAGAATGACTGACGTAGATCGATGATTCGAAAACCGTACGGGCATAGTTCTTCCTCTCAAAATGTTGCCCCGTTTGTCACCCCGAAACTTTTACTGAATAGGGTCACTTTACCATAGACACAGGTGTTACCGGAGGAAACCGAACGCGCTGCGTTTTAGGGCTTTCCGGTAGTCGTCGGTGGTGTTACCGTCGACGGCGTGAACGTGGTAGCGGTCACCGGGTCGCGCCCGGGGTCTGTGATTCCTGGATCCATCGGGGGCGGACCCAGTTCATCCGGCGGCAAAGGATGCGGCTCATTCGGGTTCATGTTCTACTCCTCAGCAAGTCAATTCGAACTTTTTGAAAAACCACTCGTCGTCAAAGCGCCTTTCCCGTGCCATCGCCGAGCGGCGGGAAAGCACGTCGGTGTCTAACATCATTGCCAAACCTGCCGGAAACGCCTCATAGGCTCGCAGCGCCTTCAACACCCGCTCTACACGCGCGGATTCGAAATGGACGAATGCCATCCGCAACCGGTTATGCACTACTGCCGACCATGTGGACGGGTAGGGAGTAGTTGCTCGAAACAGGTGGCCCACCTCCACTTGCGGAACCACCAGTTGCTGATACCCCAACAACCAGAGCCGGCAGCTCAGTTCGTTATCGTTGCCGCCCAATTGGCGCAATCCCGCATCGAAGCCGCCGGTTTTAACGAACGTCTCGCGCCGCATCGCCAGAAAGGCTCCCGGCAAAACAGGCACTTCAAGGGGAGTATCGGTCCTGCGGTGCAGCCATCGGGCATGCAGGTCCGCGCCGGTCAGTTCCAGGCCGAAGCCTTTTCGCTCCGGTTCCGTGAGGCTGAAAATTCCGGGCGCCACCGCCCCCACTTCCGAGTCCTCTAAAGCTGTCAGCAGCGGCTGATACCAGTTTTCCGGCGCACGCACGTGAGCGTCGGCGAACACTACGGCGTCACCGGTGGCTTGCGAGGCCCCAAAGTTTCGGGCTTTGGCTACGCCCAGTCCTTCACTGCGGAATAGCAGCACATCTCGGACGCCCTCCAGGAAATCGGCGGACCCATCGGTGGAACCGTCGTCCACAACAATTAATTCGCGCCGGGCATCAGGCAGTGTCGAACGCAGGTTTTCGACTGTGGCCGCTAGTTCGGCGCCTTCATTCCGCGTGATCACGATCACGCTCACCTTGGGATCGAACATGCCTACGTCAGATAGTAACTGAAAGACGTGATATTTCTCACCTAAATTAGCGGCCGGGAAGCTTCTCTGTTTTCAGCCAGACATCGCTGGTAGATTGCGTGATGCCGAACACCAGGAAATTGGGCCCCGCCGAGAGACCGACCGTGCCCGGATACGAATGGGCGCCTCCTAAGACCAGCCCGACCCGGTGAAAGTGGTACACGGGGTACGGCGCTCCACGCCGCCGCTTCTCATTATCCAGGGCCTGCGCCCAGATACAGCGGTGACCATCCCGGCTCGAGAGATAGAACATGGTACGGCCGTCGGCTGACCAGGATGGCGCCACATCGAGGGTCTTTCCCTCCGTGACGGGAATCAATTCGGCCGGCGTCACCAGTCTTTCCGGATGAAAAGGCGCTATAAAGATCGTTTTAGCGGTTTCCTTCGGATTGCCGTCGAAGAATGCCACCCAGCGGCCATCCGGCGAGAAGCGGCCGCCCGATTGCACGGTGTATCGAGGACTGTTCAACTCCACCAGCGGCTTGGGCGACGTGCCCACCGAGCAGAGCAGGATTTGTTCAGGATCGTTGGCGGCATCGAACAGAGAATACTTCCCGTCATAGTTGATGTGCGTGGACGCGCCGCAGTGATTGCATACCTTTTGCGGCGTACCGCCGGACACCGGAATCACATAGCCCACGGCGCCATCCATGTAAGCGACAGTTTTTCCATCGCCGCTCAGTACCGGCATTGGGATCGCGCTTGGCGCAATGTTGTTCACTATCGTGCGGCGGCCTGAATTCAGATCCACGGCGTGAATCGCGTGCCGGATCAGGTGATTCTGCTGCCTGGAAGAGAAGACCAGGCGCGAGCCATCCAGCGAGAGTCCCGAACTCTCCGCCGAGGTGTACCCGGTGATCAGCGGCTCCGCCTTCCCGGCGGCATGACCGGACCCATCCAGCGCCAGCTTCCAGACCTCCGAATTCGCGGACGTCGCCTCATAGGCCAGGTACGACTGCCCCTTTGTTGTGACCATCGAGGGGTGCCACTCGATCGCGGTCCCAGCCGTAATGCGCCAGGGCTCTCCTTGCGGAGTACCGTCTTCCAGAACTTTCGCAGCCCACACGTTCTTCGAATCTTCCCTGCCGGCGGGAATCAGCATGATGTCGTCGGGCAGCCAGGCGGCGGGATGAGCCCTGGTGCCACCCGGAAGTCCGTTCAGCGCATGGTGAAGGAGGTAATTCGCCAGGGGAATCGCTTTGACCACTCCAGTGGAAGGAAATGAAGCGATCCAATAGGAAATGACGGTTCCTTTTCCCTTCGGGTCGGGTCCGCGGCCATAGAAGAAGATCTGCTTCCCGTTGGGAGACCAGACGGGGTGGGCACAGGCGGGGAAATCGGGGAGAAAGGGCTCCGGCACACCGCTGATCACGGACACCACGTAGATCTTCGCGCTGCCCGGCATCAAGGTCTGCCCCTCTGTCCCCGTCCAATAGGCGATCCAACGGCCATCCGGCGAATAGCGTGGCTCGTGTCCCCCCGGAGCGAGAAGGTGGGCGTCGCCGCCTAACGTCGATACCGTGTAAAGCCCTCCGCCATCCCGTTCCGAACGAAACGTGATCTGCGTACCGTCTGGGGAAAAGGCCGGTTCGGAATCGTCTGCCGGGTCCACAGTTAACTTCCTGGCATCGCCGCCATGAATGTGCTGTAGCCAAAGATCGAGGTTTCCGTCAGTTTCCCGGTCGGACGCGTAGGCCAGCAGCGAGGCGTCCGGGGAGAGCGCCGGATACCCGCTGACCCCACGGTCGGCGGTAATCCGATCCAGTGCGTATGAGACCGGCTGAACGGGAGGTCCGTTGCGGAGCAGCAGATAAGTGAATCCCGCCGCAAGGGCAGCCGCGGCCACCAGCGACGCCGCCCATGCCGGCATGACCCAGCGTTGCCTCCGGGCCGCGGGCACGGCGATTTGCGGGTGGCTCTCGGGATGCAGCACCTGGTCTTCCAGCTCCTGCAACCGGACCCGCACTTCCGCGATGCTCTGGAAGCGGCGCTCGCGGTCCTTGCGGAGACAGCGGTAGATGATCTCGTCGAAGCGGGCGTCGATATCCGCGGAGATGGTATGGGGCGGCGGGGGATGGTTGTGCAGAATGTCTGCCAGCACAGCGACGGTGGAAATCCCCGGAAATGCCTGCCGCCCCGTCAGCATCTCGAACAGCACGGAACCGAAGGAGAAGATGTCGCTGCGGGCATCCACGGCTTTGGCTTCGGCCTGCTCAGGCGAGACGTAAGCCACGGTGCCGGCGAAGGTGCCTTCGACGGTTTGCGGCGCGTCTTTCGAGTCGATGCCGCCATCGATGTTCTTGGCCAGGCCGAAATCCAGCAGTTTGACCACGCCCTGTTGGGTGATCATGACATTCCCCGGCTTCAGGTCGCGATGCACGATTCCGGCGGCGTGGGCAGCCTCGAGACCGCGGCATATCTGGATGGCGCAGCGCAGAACCTCGCGCGTCGCCATGCCGCCCGGCTTGAGGGCGCGCGCCAGGGTCTGACCGGCGATGCACTCCATGGCGACGTAATCGGCGCCGCCATCGGAGCCTACCTCGTGGACCACCACGATGTTGGGATGCTGTAGCGCCGAGGCAGCGCGGGCATCCCAGCGGAGCCGCTTCTGCAACTCGGCATTCTGCGCCGCTTCGGGACGCAGGACCTTCAGCGCCACCTTGCGGTTGAGCGTCTCGTCCCAGGCCGCATAGACAACCCCACTGCCGCCGGAGCCGATTTCGTCCGTCACGCGGTACCGGCCGATCCGAACCGGACGGCGCAACTGCACGCCCAAATGCTTTTCGGCAGCGGTCTGGCTCATGAAACCGGCGGACTCCGCCGATGCCCGCACCAGACGGGCCACCTCCGCGCGGACGGTTTCGGAGGGACAGTGCTCGCGCAGCCAGTCGTCCAGATCGGCAGGAGGCTGCGTCTGGCAAGTGTAGACGAGGTCCTTGACTAGTTCCCAATCGCCCCCGGAAAAGCCTGTATGCGGATCTACTCCGCCCTCGGACATAACTGTCATTTTATCCACTGTTCAAAGGAATTTGGCACCTTTCACCAGCCTTTTACGCCTTAAGAAGTAGAGGGGAGCGAGAGCCCGTCGCAAACCCACTTCGTGGCGGAGGAATTCCTGCGGCAGCGGGGATCCGAAGTGGGTCTGCGCTGGACGTAAGGAACATGCAGAATGACCTGGCGTTGCATCTGGATGAGGTTCTCGCGCAATTGAGGGCCGAAAAGGCTCTATTGGACCAGGTGATCGGAAATCTGGAACGTCTGGATGTGGGCCGTAAGCGGCCCCGCGGACGTCCCGCCGGGCGAAGCCGTCCGGCGCACAAGCTCACGCAGACGCAGACGCATTCGTCCCTGTGAGACGTGATACCGGGTGATCCCGGCCCAAACGGTAGGCGCTCCCCCGTCTGCCGAACAACGGCCGTGGGTCACCCGGTTTCGGTCGTCACCTTAGGCGAGGCCTACTGGCTGTTCCATCTCCATCGTGTCGGAGGAGACTCCGTCCGCCGGCAGCTTGATCAGAAAGCGAGTGCCTTGGCCCGGAGTGCTTTCCACTTCGATCTTGCCCCGGTGGGCCTTCACGATCCAAGCCACGAAACTCAAGCCCAAACCGAGTCCCTGCTCCGGACCCGGCGCGCTGCCGGAACCGGGCACCCGATAGAACCGGTCGAAGATGTGCGGCAGGTATTCGCGCGGAATGCCGCGCCCGGTATCCTCCACGGCCATTTCCACGTAGCCCGGCGTGGCGCTCAAGCGAACCGTAACCCGGCCCCCTTCCGGGGTGAACTTCAGGGCATTGGAGAGAAGATTGGTGATCATGCGCTCGATCTGCACGCGGTCGCCCTGCGCGGCGCATTCGTGGGGAAGATCGGCCGTGAGGTTGACGCCGGCTGCTTCGGCCGGAATCTGAAACTGATCCACCAGATCCTGCACCACCTCGCAGAGATTCAGCCGCGACTTCTGCAGCACCAACTGGCCGGACTCGGCCTGCGACAGCAGCAGCAGCGCCCGCACGATCTGCGACAGCCGGTCGATATCCTGTAGCGCGTTGAAGATGGCTTCGCGATACTGGTCGGTGGTCTTGGCGGTGAACAGGGCGACCTCGAGCTGGCCGCGGATAGCCGTGATCGGCGTGCGCAGCTCATGCGAGACATCCGTCGAGAACTGCTTCATCTGCTGGAAGGATGCTTCCAGCCGCTCGATCATCCGGTTGAAGGTGAGGATCAGGTAATCCAGTTCGTCGTCGGCCTGGCGCGTGGGAATGCGCAGGCTGAGATTGGACCCGGAGATCCTCTGCGCGGCATGGGCCACTTCACGGACCGGCGTCATGACGCGGCCCGCCAGAATCCAGCCGAGGAAGGAGCCGATGATCAGGCCGCTCGGAATGATGCCGATGAAGACGCGCCAGGTGTAGTTGCGCAGGATCTTATCGTTCTCGCCGAGCGACGTCCCGAGGGCCACGAAGAACGGCACGCCGCGGCCCGGATCCGAGCCCCGCTTATCGAAGGTCACCACGCTCCGAATCAGGTAGCGCGCGCCCGAGGAGTCCGAAGGAGTGCTCCACGTGGGCACGCTGGCGACGCCGGGCTTGTAATCCTGCTGCGCCTTGCGAACGCGTGCCTGAATGTCAGCCGGCTTATCGATGCCGATATCCTCGTAAGTTGTGGAGACCTGGCGCTCGTTGGTCTTGCAGCCGCTCAACACCTTTCCGTACTCATCGGTGACCAGGTAGGTCTTCTTGATGTCGAGTACCGCGGTGGTCTCGTCAGGATCGTCGTCGGCGTAATACCAGTCGGCGCACCAGCCCACTTCGGTGTCATGGTCGAAGCGAAGGTAGCCGCCCTTGATGGCGTACCAGTTCTCATTCAGGTCGTCTTTGGCCTGATTGCTCAGCGTGCTGTTGAGATACTCGCGGAAGCCGAAGGCGATGCCGAAGAGCAGAAGCGCGAAAAAGACGGCGTAGGCGGCGGTCAACTGGACACGCAGGTTGCGCGTCAGCCGCCCCAGATCGCGTCTACGGAAGCGCAGCCGCACATCAGACCTGCCGTTCAGGAACCTGGTCGACCGGCCGTTCCGCCGGACCGTCGGGGACCTCGATCATATAGCCAATGCCGCGCACGGTCTGAATCAGCTTCTGCTGGAAGCGATCGTCGATCTTGCTGCGCAGGTGGCGGATGTAGACGTCCACGATGTTGGTGAGCCCGTCGTAATCCATGTCCCAGACGTGCTCGACGATCATGGTGCGGCTGAGCGGACGGCCGCGGTTGCGCATCATGTATTCCAGAATGCCGAACTCTTTGGGCGCCAGATCGATGGTCTCCTGACCGCGCAGCACTTTGCGGCGGATGCAATCCAGCGTAAGGTCGGACACCTGGAGTTTCTCGGGGCTAGGCTGGCCGCGGCGCAACAGGGCTCGCACGCGCGCCAGCAGTTCGACAAAAGCGAAGGGTTTGACGAGATAGTCGTCGGCCCCCTGTTCGAGTCCTCTGACCCGATCGTCCAAGCCGCCGCGTGCGCTCAGAATCAGCACGGGAGGCCCTACTTTGCGGTTGCGGATCTTCTCGAGTACCTGGAGGCCATCCATGTCGGGCAGCATCAGATCCAGAATCACCAGATCGTAATCCGCGGCATGGATATGCTCCATTGCGGCGCCGCCCGTTAATGCGGCATCCACGGCATAACCCGCTCCCTGCAATCCACGGCACAAAAAGTCGGCGATCCGCTTTTCGTCCTCGACTACCAGGATTCTCATGTTGCTTTCAGCTTAACCTAGTAAGCGTACTTCTCGAAACAAATGAAGCCCGCTCTCAACCAGGCATGGCAGGATCTGACGTTCCTGCACTGGCCCCTGGCTCCGCAAGCGGTGCGGCGTCTGGTGCCTGCGGGCCTGGAACTGGACCTTTGGGACGGGGCGGCCTGGGTGGCGCTGGTGCCGTTCGCCATCGAGAACCTGACGCATCCGCGACTGCCGCCGGTACCCTGGCTGTCGCATTTCCTGGAGACGAATGTCCGCACCTACGTGGTGGACCGGCAGGGTCGACGGGGGGTCTGGTTCTTCTCGCTGGACGCGGCGAGGCTGGCGGCGGTGGCGGGAGCGAGGGCGGCATACGCACTGCCCTACTTCTGGTCGCGGATGAGACTCGAGCGGGACGGGGAGCGGGTACGGTATCGCGGACGGCGGATCAGTCCGCGGAGTCCGGGGTACGAGATCGAAGTACGGATTGGGGAGCGGATCGGGGAGCCCAGCCCGTTGGAGGTATTCCTGACGGCGCGCTACCGGCTGTATTCCTGCCGCGCGGGGAAGTTGCGGTCGGCGGAGGTGGAGCACGCACCGTGGCCGTTGCAGCGGGCGGAGGTGGTGAGTCTGCGGGAGAATCTGATCGAGGCGGCTGGATTGCCTGCGCCGGAAGGCTTGCCGCTGGTCCACTTTTCGGAACGGGTGGAAGTGCGGGCCGGATGGCCGGAACCGTTTTAGCAAAAAAAAGCCGGGCCCACAGTACGGACCCGGTGAGGAACACCCGCACTCCGCCTCGGAGGTTTGCGGAGCGCAGGGGTGGAGGAGCTTGTTACGCTAGCAAACCGCCGTGTCCCAAGCAGGCCACTTCCCAACCAGTTACGTGATAGCGGGCCAGCAGCGGGGGCAGGACGAGATCGACCACATTCGGCTTGGCCGAACGGAAGCAACCGGGGGCCGAGATAATCGGCACCTCATCCTTATAGGAGAGCAGCAGAAGATTGCCGGGCTCTACCGGAGCCAGGAAGCGTTCCATCGACCCACCCACTCGCGCAATGGCCTGCCCAATCACGTCTTCGGGTCCGGCCGGTGCGGTGGTGGATGCCACCAGAATCACGCAGGGCTTGGACCTCAAGAGATGCTGTAGGCAGCGGGCGACGGAATTCTCATCTTCCGTGCACGCTAAAACGAAATTCGCATTCACGCCGAAACGCTCCAGGCGCTGGCGCATGATGTTCTCGAACAACTGACGGGCACGCTCACCGCTGATCGGGTCCGTGTAGAGAACTCCTACACTTGGTGTCCGGACGGGGCGGGCCTGGAGGATGGGACCGCGCTCCTTCAGAATTCCGATGACGGCTTCCAACTGCTCTTTGGCGACTGCGAAGGGGGCGCTCTTCACGGTGGCGATGCGCTGCCCGGCAACGGCGTAGCTGAAATTGAGCGCGGTGGCGATGACGACACTGGCCGTACTGTTAATGGCCTTGAGCAGTTCATCGTCTACCAGTACGCAGCAGTTTTCCGTGGCCAGCAGATTGGCGCGGCCCCCGGCGGCAAGGCGGATTTCGAAGCTGCCGCAGCCCATCTCACTGGCTACCTGGCAAACGGCATCGTCTTCGCCGATCTCGCCATCTTCCAGTTCGGTGACCCAGATGCTCTCCATGCCTTCCGATTCGAGGACGCGCACATCCTCGTCGCTAATCACATGTCCCTTGGCGAGCAATTTCTTGCCACCGGGCCGGAACACGGTGCAGCAGAGAACTCTGCCGGTCGAAGCCTTCACGTCAACGGTTTGTGCTTTCATGTTTGCCCTCGTAGCAAGTTGAAGATGGATTTAAGGCTTGTTTGTCCTTAAATTGAATGATACATCTGGAACCTGTTGAAACCAGCGACTATTTGCGTGGTCTTTTGTGGGGAGTGACGCGAATCCCTACTTTGAGGGTATATCCGTCAAAGGGGTTGGAAGTTGAATGAATTGATCGTCGGCCGATGCGGTGTGCGTCCACATCTGCGGCTGCGATTCGGACCAGGATTCGGCCCGTAATATGCGCAATACCGCGATTTCATCGCAGGCGGAGAACTTGGCGCAGCGCAAACAATCCTTCCACGCTTTGAGCGGAAGAACGCCGCGCTCGACGACGTGAAATCCAACTTTGTTGAAAAATTCTACAACGTAGGTGAAGGCAAATACGACATCGAGCTCGTACAACTGAGCTTCGCGGACCAGACCATCGATCAGAATGCGGCCGACGCCCTTCGTTTTGGCGCTCTCATGGACGGCGAGCGAGCGGATCTCCCCTACCTTGGGGCTGTAAAAATGGAGCGCGCCGCAGCCGAGCAGCTCATCGGCCTGAATGACCACGATGAAGTCGCGAATGGCTTCGGACATCTCGAACTCGGTGCGCGGCAGCATGATGCCTTTGGCCGCGTAGGCGTTGATGAGGTCGAGAATGAGGGGGATATCGTGCATCACGGCTTTGCGCACGGTGAGGCGCTGGCCCGTGGCCGGAGATTCGACGAATGAATCGGCAAAGAGTCCGCTGATCATGCTGCCTGTCCTTCGGTGAGTATCATGCGCGTGCCGAGCGAATCGCCGGCCAGGATGCGGCTGAGAACGGCTTCCGCCGCGCCGGGCGCGATGCGGACTTGCCCCACACCGCCGCCGAGTGCGGCGAGGGCCGCGTTGAGTTTGGCCTGCATCCCGCCGGTGGCCACGCCGGAGGCGATCAACTCTTCGCTCTGGCGCGCGGTGAGCAGGGGCCGCACCTGTTTGGAGGCGTCGAGCACGCCTTCGACGTCGGTGAGAAAAATCAACTGGTCGGCGCCGAAGGCCGCGGCGCAGGCGACGGCCATCTGGTCGGCATTCACGTTATAGATGGCGCCCTGGCGATCCCCCGCGACGCAGGCCACCACCGGGACGAAACCGCCGGACACCAGCAGGTGCAGCAGTTCGGGATTGGACTTGGTGACGCGGCCGACGGCGCCGAGCGCGGGGTCCATTTGTTCCGCCTCCACCAGGTAGGCGTCGATGCCGCTCAGCCCGACGGCGGGTGCACCGGCGCGGTTCAGACTGACCACGAGTTCGTGATTGACGGTGCCGGCGAAGACCTTAAGGACGGCGTCGACCACTTCCGGCAGCGTGACGCGCAGGCCGTTGATGAATTGGCTCTGAATGCCGCGCTCGGCGAGGTAGCGGGTCATCTGCTTGCCGCCGCCGTGGACCACCACAATTTCGACACCGCCGCCGCGCGCCCGGGCAATTTCGGCGGCCAGGCGGTCGCGGGATTCGGGAGCGTCCAGCAGCGTGCCGCCCAGTTTGACGAGGAGTTTCACAGCAGCGCCTCGGTCTCGGGAAAGCCGAGCATCAGGTTCATATTCTGGATGGCCTGGCCGGCGGCGCCCTTGCCCAGATTATCGATGGCGCTGACCAGGACGGCGCGGTTGGTGGCCGGGTCGAAGGTGACGCCGATGTCGCAGAAGTTGGTGCGGGCGACGCCGTGGAGATCGGGCGTTCGACCGGGAACGTAGAGGCGGACGAAGGGTTCGTTGCGGTAGCGGCGGTCGAAGATCGCGATCAGGTCGTCGGCCGAGTGGATGCCGGTGGCGCGGAAGTAGATGGTTTCGAGGATGCCGCGGTCGAGCGGCAGCAGTTGGGCCGTGAAGCTGAACTCGCGCTCTTCGAGGCCGGAGGTCATGAGGACCTCGGGAACGTGGCGGTGCTTGAGAATCGAGTAGGCGGTGAAGTTCTCGGTGACTTCGCAGAAGCTGGTGGTGAGGCTGGGCTTGCGTCCAGCGCCGCTGACGCCGGACTTGGCATCGCAGACGATGCCGGCAGCGCGGTCGATCACGCCAGCTTCGACGAGAGGTCGAAGGGCGAGGTTGGCGGCGGTCGGGTAGCATCCCGGGTTGGAGACGAGGCGGGCGCCGGGGATGGCTTCCCGGTTGAATTCGGGCAGACCGTAGGCGGCTTCGGCCAGCAGTTCCGGCTGGGTGTGGGAGGCCTTGTACCAGGCGGAGTAGGTCTCGGGCGTGCGCAGGCGGAAGGCGCCGCTGAGGTCGACCACGCGGCAGTTGACGTTCAGGAGGGCCGGGGCGAGGTCCATGGAAACTTCGGGCGGGGTGGCCAGGAAGACGAGGCCAAGTCCTTCGGCTTTAATGATTTCCGGGTCGCAGGGCAGAGTCTGAGGGCCGCTGGGACGAAGGAGCGGGCAGGGCGCGCCGGCCTCGGCGCGATGCTCGAGGAGTACAGTTTCCACGCCGGGGTGGCGCTGCAGAATGCGGGTAAGTTCCACCCCGCTGTATCCTCTATATCCAACGATGCCGACTCTCATGTGTATTTATTCGCTTGTATGAATAAATATACCACATAGTGACGAGGGTAGTGTCGCAAGACTGCGTTGCATAAATATGCAAGCGGCTAAGCGGCACATTCAGTGGACCTTATCAGCACTTGGTTTGATGAGAGTGGCGGCCCTTTTGCCGATAATGATGACCACCTTGGCCCAACCTTTGTGGTCTGAGTGCTTGGTCGTATTACGCGGCATTTCGAGAAACGCAGCGCACGGCGGAACTTGTACTGGAGGTACATACGGCACGACCTCGAACCCAGTAGATTTGAAAAATTGGAGTAGCTCCCCCGCCGCATACCTGTCGGGCGATAGGTCTTGCACGGCTTCGACCAGTACCCCTACTACGGGCCACGACTGGCAGCCCATGCCGGTGTGCCCACGTACATCCATGAATGCGCCGAGGCCCTCTACGACATCTCGCCCGAAATCCGCTGCTTCCACCGTACTCGGTCTGTCCTCCTGGGCGAGTGCGAATAGATCTACAGAGATGCCTGAGTACTTTGAAAGGCTTCGCAGTGCCTCTGCCTTTTGGGTGCCGGTTAAGCGTCGTGGCGCGAAAAGGGATTCGAGTTCGGCAGCATGTTCTCTGGCCTTTTCAGCTACGACCTGTAATCGAGCAATCTCAATTCCGGAAAGGTTGTTGGTCTGGAATAGGGCTGCCAGTTCGACAGCCAGGGCGGCCGTCAGTAGAAGTAGAGATATTTTGTTGCACTGCTCCCTCCGGTCGATTGGGCTTTTTGGAAGGAGGTTCGTGAATTCGGCGAGATATTCTCCGACACAGCCAAGAATAACGAATGCCTCTGCGACATACTCGACGCGCTCCCAAAAGCTGAGTGCTGAATCAACCGATGATGAAGTCTCCGAGATGGTGAGCACTATGGCTCGCCACAACCAGCGCCAAGGCCAATCGCTCATTGTTTGCCTTGTGGGACTCGTTGTGTTTCTCGTGATGAAGATCGTGCGATGGACTCGATAGAAATCACAAGCCGCCATTCTAGCGCTGCGATGATCAATAAAAAAGCCCAGCCGTTTCTGGCTGGGCTTTGGTCCGTGGTGGTGGACGTTCAAGAACAGGAAGCCATTCAATCATGCGGCCTCCATCAGCAGTTCTCCGAGCGTCCAGACGTGATCAGTCAGGCCGGCGGCAACGGCGGGAGAAGTCTTGAGAGTGCGGTGCACGCGGCAGAAGTTGTAGTAGGCGAAGTGCAGCGCCAGGGCCGCTCTCAGGTTCTCCCACTTTTTACTAAAGGCGTACGTCAGCCGCGTAAGCCGCTTGCACCACTGGCGCAGCGATCCGTTCTGCCGCTCAATATGGGACGTGCAGATTTTTCTCTTGTCTGGGCCTCCATAGACTTCCGTGGCCACTGCCTCAGCAAGCCGAGCCGGACTGTACCGACGCTGCGCTTCGGGAGAGTCCTGGTAATAGATCTTGACCAACTGGGCGTAGTCCACGCGATCCCCAAGGATGTTGCCGACGGGATACGGGTAAGCATTCAGTCCGTCCGTGGTCAGTTGGAAGCGTTGGTTTTCGTCGGTAGCGTTCGCCAGCTTTGTGATGAAGCGCGTTGCGCACGTCACTGTGCGTTTGCCGAGTTCGAATCCAAGGACCAATTTGGTGTTGCGCTCGATGCCGATGAAGCACCAGGCATCACCGAGATAAGGGCCGTCGCCGTGGGTCTTGTGCCCTTCCTTCTTGCCGACGTACGTCCAAATCTCATCGGCCTGAACGTCGGTCGCCGGCACGTTGCGAAGGCGCGTTTCCAGGAACCTCTCGGCGTTCTCGCCTGCCGCAAGGAGCAGGTCGATGATGGTGTTGCGCGGTACGCCGGAGATGCGCTCCGCGCTGCGGATACTACCGCCTTCAACCAGGATCTCCAAGGGAAGAATGCCGCGGTCGAAGTCGAGGCGCATATTCCCATAGGGACGGGTGCGCGGTTCAGTGAAGGTCTTGCTGCACTGAGTGCAGCGGAATCGTTGCGAACCGTTGCGATTCTTGCCGTAGGTGCGGCAGTCGATACGGCAGTTGTGGCAGGTCACGCGGACCTTGACCTTTCTTCAGGTCGGGGCCACAATGAAATTGGACCAACAATCCATTCCTTGGGCTTCGGCCTGAGGTTGAACCCGGTCGGTAGCTCTAACTACCTACCGGGTTTTGTTTTTGTCTCGCGAACCCCTGAACGGCGGGGCCGCACTAAGGGTTTACTTCTTCGCGGACGGCTCGTCTTTTGCGGAACGCGCTCCGCCCAGTTCTTTCAGCGTCCATGGTTGCTTTCTATTCGCCGAGTGGAAAGCCTTCTTGCCTTCCGGCGTGAGGACTTCCCTTGCCATGCCAGAGTGAGCCAACCGCACCAGGGTGGTGTGGACGGTGGAGAGCGGGTTCTTGTACCCAATCCAGTCCCAGCCGAGCTTTGTCAGATGGTCGCGCATCTGAGCCGCGCTGAAGTTGGTATCTATCCGTTCATCGAGAGCCGAGCGAATCGCTACGGTCAATCCAGAGGCCTGCAAATCCGCCGCGTTCAGGGGCGGGAGCAAAGGATCTTTAGCGTTCGGTATCCGGGGTTCGCCAACGACCGGCGCCACCGTGTTATATACCTGCTCGGCGGATTCGATCTGAGTCCGGATGCTCAACAGTTGCTCTTCCAAGTTGGCTTCCTCCGCTCGAAGCTGCGCGAGTTCCGCCTTTGCCTCAGCGAAGATTTTCTTGTAATCGATTGCCATGTCTATAAGGAGTATATTTTGTGAATAGACACAAGTCAAGCAAAAAAGTGAAAGAAGTAGACATAAATAGACACGATCCGCGTTGGTCGGAAATGTTGAGAAGTCGCGACACCGGGTTGCACTAAACCGAGCCGTGGTAGCGCGTCTCTGCCGTTGCCGTTCCTCCGTGCTTCCTCCGTGTCCTCCGTATTTCCGTGTTGAAAATCCATTCCCCGTTTCACGCGTTCCTCCGCGTCTTCCTCAGCGCCTCAGCGCCTCCGCGGTAAAAATCCATTTCCCGTTTCGCCAATATTTGTTACCTACAAAACAAACCACTTCCACCTCCGCAATTTCAGACTCCCCCCACCCCCTCTGTCACCATGAAATTGACCCGAGGAAACTATGTCTACTCAAAAACAACTCGACGCCAACCGCCGCAACGCCCAACTCTCCACCGGACCCAAGTCCGAAGAAGGAAAAGCCATATCCTCCATGAACGCCCTCAAATCAGGACTCGATGCCGAATCTCAGTTCGTCATCGGGGAATCGCGCGAAGCTTTCGCCAAACTCCAATCCGAATACTACGACCATTACGCCGTCGACAATCCCGAACAGCGTTTCTACCTCGACACCGCCATACGGCACGAATGGCTCCTCCGACGCTTCCACCGCGTCGAAGCCGAACTCTGGATCCACGAAGCCAAACAGGCCGAACCCGGCACCGGCATCCAACTGGGCGAAGCCTTCGACAAGACCAGTCCCACCTTCATGCGCCTCCACCGCCGGGTCGCCGCCTCCGAGAAATCCTACAAGGAAGCCATGGCCGCCTACAGACGCCTCCGCCAGCCCACTGAAACCAAAGAGAAAACTCAACAATTGGCTTCGTTCCGCACTTCCCCCTGCGAGGCCCCCAAACCCAACCTGGCCTCCAAAAAAGCCGCCGGCTGGACCGGAAACGAGCCCCCCGCATGGCGCCTCTAGTCGGGCCGGCCGCTACCTAAATATGGATTAGCACTGACGCAAACAGGCCTTAGTGCTCGGCGACCGAGCGTTCGGCTAGCTCTCCGAATAGCGGCAGGGAGTAGGCTTCGTCGTGGGCGGCTTTAGCCATCATGAAGACGGCGGCGATGAGGAGGATGAGTTCCACGATGCGATAGATGTGGAGTTCATCGGGGAGCATCCAGAAGACGGGCTGGAGGACGAATTTGGCGACCAGGCCGGCGACGAATAAGTAGAGGCCCTGGAAGGCGTGGAAGCGGACGACTTTGTTGTTGCGGAACTTCATCGACGCCAGGACGATCACGCCGCAGATCCAACCGATGGCTGGAATGTAGCAAAGGATGGAGGCCGTCCGCGCAGAAACGCCGGAAAGGGGGTCGTGAACGACGGATTCCGCTCCCGGTTCGATGGGCTGGCGCGTGCCGCACCGGGCGCAATAGATATCGCTCGGTGCGACCTGGTTTCCGCATTGGCTACAAAATGGCATCCGTTATCTCATACGTGCCGGCGGGCCAAACTGTTCCGGCAACCCGCCATGCTACCATTTTCGCCATGAGAGCGTTGTTTGCGGTACTCCTGCTGTGGGCTTCGGCCTCCGTGCTCGGAGCGGCCAAAGACCTGGAGATCTATGCGATCGACGTGGAAGGCGGCCAAGCAACATTATTTGTGAGTCCGAGCGGCCAATCCCTCTTGATCGACACGGGCTGGCCGGGGTTCAGCCACCGGGACGGCAACCGGATCGCGGCGGCGGCCAAAGCCGCGGGGGTGAAAAAGATCGATTACCTGCTCATCACCCACTACCATCAGGACCACGTGGGCGGGGTGCAAGGACTATCGAAGCGCTTGCCGATCCTTCACTTTATAGACCACGGCGAGCAGACGGAGACGGGAAAAGACGCGGAGATTCTGTTCAACGAGTACAAATCGTTTCGCGATAAGGCCGATCACATTGTGGTGAAGCCCGGGGA
>DASZMZ010000156.1:0-25375 GCA_035551455.1 Candidatus Sulfopaludibacter sp. | reverse complement strand
TGGCGCTCGGTTCGGGCGTCAGCATTCTTCCGGCGCGCACGATGCAGGCGGAAATCGCGCAGGGTCGTCTGGTGGCCGTGCCGCTGCATGCTCCGGAACTGGTGCGGCCCGTGGGCGTGGTCCACCGGCGGCGCAAGAAATTCAATCGCGCCACGCAGGCCTTTCTCGAACTCCTCGGATCGCGCTAATCTCTTTTGGAGAGGAGTCTCTGAATTGGCTGAACTGCCATGGCTCGACTATAGCGGACAGACTACCGCGGAACTGCTGGCGTGCAAGGAGAGTCATCGCATCGATTCGCTGATCTGCGCCTTCGAAGAAGGGATTCAGGCGAAGGGCGAGGCGATTACCGAGGAAGAGCGCCTGGTATTGGCCGTGAAAGGTCTGGAGCGCGAAGTCAACAACGGCGGATACGACCAGTTCTTCCACAATTCGTCGCGGCGGTTCGTGCCCATCATTGTCGAGTCGCTGCGGCAGATTGGCTGCGAGGACGTTGCGCAACTCACCGCGAAGGCCATCGGGAACGCGGGGGATGCAGCGATTCTGGATGGCTGCGATCGGGAATTCTACGCGCTGAGCGGCATCGCGGAGAATCTGTTCCGCTTCGTGGAGGCGCACCAGGAGCAGATTCAACTGGTGAAAGCGCTGCTGCCGCCCAAACCGAAGCTCCAGGAAATCAGCACGGCTTCCAAGCTCTACATCCGTGTGAGCCTTTTGCGCCGGGACGCGCCCACGCTGGAGGCGGCCCGTGAGATCACTCGGCAGAATTCCGAGGGAGCGTCGGAGCAGGATATCGAAGCCGTGGCAGCGCTATTTGCCTTCGCCCATGCGGTGAAAGCGGGCGACCTGGCCGCTTGCGAACAGGCGGCGCCGCTGGCTCTGCAACTGATGAGCGGGGACACGTCGCACTGCATTCTGCAGCGGCGTTGGGCCGAACTCGCCATTGCGGCATCGCGCTGGGGCACGGCCGACGCCGCGACGTTGACGTACCTGAAATACCTTCAGAAGTGCGACCAAGCCACGCTGTCCACGCAAAATCGGGTCCTTTATTGGGCGGTGCTCTTGCAGAAGTATCCGGGCGCGCTGCCGAAATCCGAAGAGTTTTTTCAGACGGCATTTCCAGAGGAAGATCTGGGCAAGCCGCTGCCGAAGATGCGCTTCAAACCGCGCTAGGCGCGCTTGAGGACACGTGGGAGGACCATGGGCGGCCCGGCGGCATCCATGCTAGATTAAGTCAAACACGTGGTTTTATCTGAATATCTTATGCTCACCCGAATCAGAGTTTGCGTCCTTTTTGCCCTGACCTCCGGCCCCAGCCTCTTTGCCGCCGATTTCGCCATGACGGTGACCGATAAGAATTATCTGGATACTCAGGGTTTCAGCGTCTTTCTCTACGACAGCACGTACCATCCTGTCTTTGTAGACCAAAAGAACACGGCGATGGAGATGATTCTGCACGGCCAGCGCATCGCCACCAACGGCGACGTACGCCTGATGCCCACGCCCGAACAGTGGGACCTGGTGGCAACGCTGAGAGGTCGCCGGCCCGACAAGGCGAACAACCGGCTCACCGCCGAGCTGGGTGTCCCGGTGTTCGATCTGAGCTACAGCCTGGAGGTGGCAGCGGAACCGGGCGGCGTGAAGGTGAGCATCAATCTCGATCAGCCGCTACCGGAGAAACTGGCCGGGCGGGCGGGTTTCAACCTGGAGTTCCTGCCCTCGCTGTACATGGGGAAGGCTTACCTGGTGGACGGAACCAAAGCCGGCATCTTCCCGCGAACGCCCAACGACCCGATGATCAAGGTGTTGCCGCTGGCCGGTGAACCGAAGAAGGCCTACTATCTGGAGGACTGGGACAAGGCCAAGGGATACACGCAGCCGCTGCCGTTCGCCGAGGGGAAGAGCATCACCTTGGGGATTGACGATGCACTGGCCCGGGTCAACGTGAAGTCGGAGACCGCCGACCTCATGCTGTTCGACGGACGCGGACGGGCACAGAACGGCTGGTTCGTATTGCGCTCGCTGATTCCTTCGGGCAAGACGAAGGGCGCCATCGTGTGGCACATCCGGCCGGACGTGATTCCGAATTGGACGCGACCGCCGATGATCGCGCATAGCCAGGTGGGGTATGCGCCCGGTTTCTCCAAAGTGGCGGTACTCGAACTGGATCCGAAGTTCACCGGACCGAAGACGGCCAAGGTTCTGCGCCTGATGGAGGACGGCTCTTATATGCAGGCGTTCGAGGGTCCGATCACGGCTTCCACTCCCTGGCTGCGCTACGTTTATTCGAAATTCGACTTCACTGCGGTGAAGGACCCGGGGCTCTACATCATCGAATACGCAGGTCAACGCACGGCGCCCTTTCCGATCGCCAAGGACGCTTACGCCAACATCTGGCAGGACAGCCTGGACCATCACATCGCGGTGCAAATGGATCATGTTTCCGTACGCGAAGGCTACCGTGTATGGCACGGCGCTTCGCACCTGGACGACGCCCGCCTGGCGCCGGTTGTGGGCGAGCAATTCGATAACTGGAATCAGGCTACGGCAACGGACGGCAAGTACAAAGGCGGCGACCACATCCCGGGAATGAACGTGGGCGGCTGGTACGATGCGGGCGATTTCGACCTGGAGGAGCCGGCCCAGTTGAGCGTCATCCAGAGCCTGGCTTTGGCCTATCGCGAATTCAACCTGAAATACGACCAGCTTACGGTGGATGAAGCGGCCCGTGAAGTGGAGATGCACCGTCCGGACGGCGTGCCGGACGCGGTGCAGCAGGTCAAGCACGGCGCCCTGCTGATACTGGCGCAATTTAAAAACATCGGCCACACGATTCGTGGCACCCATGAACCGGATCTGCGTCAGTATACGCATTTGGGCGACGGCTCCACGAAGACCGACGGACGCCTGTACGATCCGAAGCTCGGTCCGAACGAAGTGAAGGGCGAGTACTCCGGCAAGCCGGACGATCGCTGGATTTTCTCCACGACGAACGCGGGCAATCAGTGGGGCGGCATCGCCGCGCTGGCCGCGGCGGCGGACGTGTTGAAAGGCTGGGACGACGCTTTAGCCAAAGACTGTCTGGAGACGGCCATCAAAGCCTGGCAGGACGAGAAGGCCCACCCGACGCCCAATCCGGGACGCGGCGGGCGAGGCGGACCGGCGGCGGGCGCTCCCACGCAGGGTGTGCTGGCTGCGTCTCAGGGTGTGGTGGAGGGCGGACGCGGCGGTGCGGGCGCTCCGGCGGTAGCGGGCGCTCCGGCAGCGGCTCCGGCCGGACCCGGTCGTGGAGGTTTCGGGGCGGCGCAGGACTGGGCCGCGGCTCTGGAATTGACCATCGCCACGCACGGCGCGGAGCCTTACAAAGCCCGACTGAAGGAGCTATTTCCCGAGATGATCAGCCAGCAGCAGATTGGCGGCCGTGGCTGGACGGCAATCCGCGCCCTGCCTTATTTGGACGCGAGCGCCAAGGATCAACTCCGGGAAGCGGTAAAGACGTACATGGCGGGGATCGACAGGCAGTTGGACGCCACCCCGTTCGGCGTACCGCCGAGCCTGGGGACCTGGGGCGGATCGGGCAGCGTGGTTGAAATGGCTACCCGGATGTACTTCCTGCACCGGACGTTTCCGGATCTTGTGAGCGCCGAATACACACTGCGCGCCGTCAACTATATTCTGGGCACGCACCCGGTATCCAGCACTTCGTATGTGGCTGGGGTGGGTACGGTATCGAAGACCAAGACGTACAGCAACAACCGCGCCGACAACTCGTACATTCCGGGCGCCGTGATTCCGGGATACATCGTCATCAAGCCGGACTTCCCGGAGTGCATCGACGACTTCGGATTCCTCTGGTTCGAGCACGAAGCCGTGGTGGCCGGCTCGGCCAATTGGGTGGTGGCCGGCAACGCCGCAGCCGCGATCGCTAGGGAACTAAAGTAGGGCCGGATACTTTAGAAGTGCATTTCTTTCAGGTCGGAAATCAACCCGGGCCCGGTCGGATGCCAACCTAAGCGCTCCTGCGTCAGGGCACTGGACGACGGCATGTCCAGAGCCGCGAAGAATCCGAGGAAGCCAAAATGCTGCGCTGCCTCCTCGGGAGATTTGCTCACGACCGGCACATTCAACCCGCGGCCGATTGCCTCCGCAATCTCCTTCATGGCCACGCCCTCTTCGCCCACTGCGTGATAACGGGCTCCCGTTGAGTTCTTGTCGGATGTGCCTTTCTCCAGCGCCAGCCGGTAGAGACGGGCGGCATCCCGTTGGTGTACCGCGGCCCAGCGGTTGCTCCCGTCACCGGCAAACACCGAAACACCTTTTTCCCGTGCGACCGCGATCAGGTATGAGACGAAACCCTGCTTGACCGCATCGTGGACCTGCGGTAGCCGCACCACCGACGAGCGCACACCCCGGGTCACCTGCGAAATCGCCGTCTGTTCGGAGAGTCGCGGGAGGGAGGCGGAAGGCTGAGCGGGCGCGTCTTCCTCGGTGGCCAGGCGGCCTGGGGCAAGCGGTCCAATGCCGGCAGTCACGACCAGAGGCCGGTCAGAAGCCTCAAGCGCAGAACCTAGCGTTTCGATGGCACGCCTGTCCTGTTCGCAGTTGGCTGCGAACTTCGAAAAGTCGTGATTAAAGGCGCAGTGAATTACGCCATCCGACAGTGCCGCTCCACGCCGGAGGCTTTCCAGATCATCCAGATCACCGCGATGCGCCTGGACACCAATGGCGGCAAGCGATTTGGCGCCCGCATCGGACCGCGTCAGGCCGAGCACCTGATGGCCCGCGCCGATCAGTTCCTGCCCCACGGCGTAGCCCACAAATCCTGTTGCTCCGGTAACGAAAACACGCATATTCCACTCCATTCAGTGCTGGGATTGACCAGCCTCATCGAATCTGACAAACTGGAGAGAGTCTCCGTATATCTAGAGTACCGGAGACAGTCTCCGGTTGCAAATCTTTTCGCAAATGGCTACCAAGCGTTCCCGACCCGCCCCACGAAAGCCGCGCGCCGACGCCGAGCGCAATCGCGACCGCGTCCTGGAGGTTGCCATGGAGGCATTCACGCGGTCCGGCGCGGATGCGAGCCTGGACGAGATTGCCAAACAAGCGGGCGTGGGCGCGGGAACGCTGTACCGTCATTTTCCGTCGCGCGAGGCTCTGATTGAGGCGGTGTATCGGACCGAGGTCGAAAAGCTGGCTGCCGCGGAGCGACACTTTGCGGAGACCATGCCGCCGCTTGCAGCGTTGAGAGCCTGGATGATGCTGTTCGTGGACTACATCGCGACGAAGAAGATCATCGTGCAGGCACTGAATACGCTGGTTGGGGAGCAGTCCAAGGTGATCGAGGCTTCTTACACTCAGATCTGGGGCGCGATTAGCTCGCTGGTGAAGCGCGCGATCCAGAGCGGCGACATCCGAAAAGACCTGGACCCGATCGATCTGCTGCGCGCTCTGGTGGGCGTGTCCTTCGTGGCGTCGAGTCCTGAGTGGCAGCAAAGCGCCAAGAGGCTGGTGGATATCCTGATCACCGGTTCACGCCCGGTCAAATAGCCATTGGGCTGGCGGTTTACCCCGACTTTCGCAACCGAAGCGCCAGACCGGGGCGGCCCGGCAGTTTGGCGGTGATGCGGCCGGAGAACAGGCCGGCGGAGGCGACCGTCATCTCCCATGGGTCGATCACGTCCACCGCGAAACGGCCCTCGGTAGGCGCGGGAAAATCGACCTGCGCCGCCTGGTGGAAGTCCAGATAGTAGAGATAATACTCGGCCTGCTTGCCCGCCGCGGGGTAGTAGGGATCGCGCAGTGGCGCCAACCCTTCGGCAGGGCCGGCTTCCAGGATGCTGCGCAGGAACGCGATGCGCGGCGCGCTCTGCCCATGCAGGACTCCGCCCTTCGACCACCAGAGGATGTCCTTCGGGTCCAGGTACGTCTCGCCGTGTCCGACGTAGCCGCCGTACACCGTACCCAGCCAGAAGCGCCGCACCATCTCCTGGGCCGAGAGGTCGCCCCATCGACTGGGAATGTTGCCCTCGTACTTGCATTCGTCGAAGATCACGGGTTTGGCCCATTCTTCGCGCCACGCGGGGATCTTCTGAAAGTCCTCGCCCTGGATGCTGGCATGGGTCACGCAGGGGAGGCTCTGGTCGTACATCTGGCGCGAGTGGTGGATGGAGCGCAACCGGCCGTATGGGTCGGCCGCCTGGAGGATTTCGAAGTACCGGTCCCAGTCACTCTTGGTCTTGCCCTTCACCAGGTCCCACTCGTTGGCGACACTCCACCAAACGTTGCGGAAGGCAGCCATGCGGGCGACGGTGTAGCGCAGGTAGCGCGCGTCCGCCTCAGCGCCCATCAAGGCGTAGCCCCAGTGATCGTAGGGATGGAAAAGGATCAGGTCGGCCTCAATCCCGAGGGCGGCTAACTGGGCGACGCGCTTTTCGAGATTGCGCCAATAGAGCGGCTCGAAGCGCGTGAAGCCGGGGCGGTCGATGATGGGGTGGAGGCGCGGCTCATCGCGGTTGTAGTTGTACCACTTGGGAAAGACGCACATGCGCAATTTGTTGAAGGGCGCGGCGCGGAGCGTGGACACCGTTTGATCCTGCAGCGCGTCGGGCTGGTGCGTCCAGGCGTAGCAGGTGGTGCCGATCTGGATGTAGGGCGTGCCATCGGCGTAACCGAAGTGGTGGGTATTGCGGACGACCACCGGCCCGTGGTTGCCGGCGGCGGGCGGCGTGCAAACGAAAGATCCCGTTCTGCCGTCGAGTTCGCGGCTATTGGAGTGCGTGGCAAAGCGCCACTCGCCCTCGGCATCGGGCGAAAAGCGGATCTTGTAGGCGCCGTCGCCGTCGTAGAAACCATCTACCGGAACGGAGCGATCGGCGCGGCGGAATTCGGCCGAAAGGCGGACGTCCACGAACGGGTTGCCGTCTCGCGGACCGCTGAGCGTGACTTCGTAGACGCCCCAACGTTCGACGTGTTGGCGGTCTTGCGCCAGCAGGAGCGGCGCGGCCAAAGCGCCGAGTGCGGTGCGGCGGGTCATGATGGTACATCTTATCCGGCAGCGCGGTTTGCTGCTCACGCCGGCCTGCTCAGGCGGGCCGGGGTTCAATAGCCGAAATCGAAGGGTAGATTCGCCGGCTGTTCGAATACGTTGAAGCCAAACAGCAGCTTCGAAAACTGATTCGGATCCGGAATCGTCAACCCGTCCGCCGCCAGAAAGCCGCCAATCTGCCCCTGCGCATCCAGACTGATGGCGAGCCCCGAGAGTCCGGGCAATTGCACGCTGCTGCCATTCAGAGACACGAAGAGCACCAGGTAAGGGTGCGGATCCTGCGGCAGGTCCGGGGCCTTGGCGCGCGCCAGGTCGTGACGATATTCCCACGTGGAGGCTTGCAGATTGGCCGCGCGGATCAACATGCTATTGGCCGGATTCGTCACCGTCATATCCTGCCGGGCGAACTGCATCAACACGGGTCTCGACGCTGCGCCGGTGAGCGGCGATGTCTGGAGATGCGGCGCAAAGGCAATGGGGTCGCCCGAATTGCCCAGCCACTCCACGGTATCGAAGAAAGCCTGAATGGGGAGTGCACCGGGCACGGTCACGTTGTGCACGGGCTGTCCCGGCAGAACGTAATCCTCGTTATACGTGCTCCCCTGATTCAAGAGCGACGGAATGCGCTGTCCGAGCGCCTGATTGGACAGACTGCGGTAGGCCGGACTCCAGCGCGCGATGTCCTCCGCACTCGCGCCGCCCACGTTCAACGCCGCGGCACGCACGGTGGGTTCGACAGCCATGAACATAGTGCCGTACATGGCGCCCAGCGATTCGCCGGCGTAATAGATGTGCGTGCCATCGAGGTCGGGCACGCCATCGCCATCCAGATCGAGACCGGAGCGGATGATGCGCGCCAGTTGCATCAGGTCCACCACGGTCTGGCGGAAGCAATCGCGGGTGCCGTAGGCAATGGGCGTTACCAGCGCGCAGCCCTCGTTGGATTCGATGATGCCATCGCCATTGAGATCGAGACTGCGGCCGAGCGCGTTGATGGTGCGGCTGTTGCCGGCGTTATCCACGAAGGTGACACTGCTCTCGGGTCCGAAGCCGTGGCCCACCGCATCAATGGCTACGACCGCGAAGCCGGCCTTCGCCAGCGAAGGAGCCACGGCCGTGGGCCCGCCGAAGCGGCTATCGCCGAAGCCATGTCCGAAAATGACGACCGGGTAACCGGCGGCCGGCTTGGGCGTGGAAGGCAGGAGCGCGTTGAAGCCGACGATATTGACGTTGTCCGGCACCCCCAGTTGCGGCAGCGTGGGACCGGGCGGAATGGTCTGATCACCCGCCATAAAATTGGGGGACATGTAGGAGCCGAGCACGATGCTGTCCAGGCCTGCCAGCAGTCCCGAACTGACCGGCAGCGAGATATCGCTGAAGGCCGCGGGATTGGTCTTCACCTGCTCGTGCAGCGTGATGGTGGCGAGGTCTGCTACATGGAAGGTGCTCTGCGGAAGGGCCAGCATCACTACCGGCGGAACGTACGGCAGCGTGGCGCGCGCGTGCTCCAGCCAGGCGGTGGCGCTCAGCGTGGTGAAGACGGAGGCGCCTACAATTCTGCGCGGCGCAAGTGAAGGCGCGATGGAGTTGAGCGCCGATGCGAGGGAGGCGCAATACGCGGAGGAGGCCTGGAGGCAGGCTTGAAAGGCCGGGTCGGGCGCCAGGGCAGCGCCGGCGGAATCGGTGACAGCGTCGGTAATCACCAGGGCGTAGCGGCGATGCTGATCCAGCGCGGCGACGGGTTTGGCGTACATGGTGTTGGTGAGGGGATCGTAGACCACCTGGTCGATGGCCACCACGTCGCCGGTTTTGTGGATGCCGGGCTCTTCGCTGGTCAGGTTATTCAACGCCACATAGAAGACGCCGGTGCGGAGAGTCGCGGTGTTGACTGCCGCCGAGAATCGGACCGCGATGCGGGCGCGCACGCTGAAGCCGTCCATCTGCTCCAGCAGACCGGTCTCTTCGCACGCGGTGTACTGAGAGGCGCACGGCGGCAGCGGCAAATTGAGACGCAATCCGGTCTTCTGCTGCGGATCGGAAACGGTCAGAGCGTCGGTAGGAAATGGACCTGTGGACGGCGTAGAGGGATCGAACAATACCGTGGTGGTCGCGCCGAGAAGTAAAGGAGTAAACAATAAGGCAAAAAAGCGAGACATGATTCAAAGTACATCATGCCTCGCTGTAAGGAAACCCGTTATCTGCCGGGCCGCGGCGCCATCGCAGGTCCCGGCTGTCCGAGGCCCCCGGCCGGTCCGCGACCTCGGCCTGCGGCGGGACGTGGACTCTCGGCCTGCAGTTTCTTCCACTGGTCGGCCGTCAGGACGCGGCGAATGCCCAGCAGGAAGCGCGCATTGGCCTTCTCCAACTCAGCCCGCGCCTGCGCCACTTTATCGATCTGCGAGAGAATGCGAGTCTCATCGGGAGAATCGGCCGACACCAGCGGCTCCATGGTGATCTCCTCCTTCTGGAGTGTGGCATTCAGATCCACCAGTTTCAGGCGGTTCTGCTGGAAGATGTCGTCCATCTTTTTCTGTTGATCGCTATTGATGGCCAGTTTCTGGACCATCTGCGGGTTATCCCACCAGCGTCCCGGCATGCCCGGCATGAGCGAACGCTCCATGGGGGGCCGGCTGGCCTGCATCGGCGGCGGCGCCTGCATTCCCATTCCGCCCCTGCCCATGGCGGGGCGAGGAGGCTGGGGCGGTTGCGCCGGTTGTTGGCCCGGTTGCTGCGGCGGCTGGGGCGGTTGCGCCGGTTGTGGCGGCTGCGCCAGTGCGACGCCGGCCAGCAGCATGATGATGCCTATCTGTATTTTCATTTTCTCCCTCGTTTAATTGTGTTCGGTCGATCCTGCATTCCAAGAGACCAGCTTCACCAGTGGATCCATCGAACCAGGTACGACGCGCGAGATCTCCGCGTCCACCTGCTGCAACAGAAGCGCATCCTGTTGGGCCACAAGGGCCTGCTGCCGCTCCCGGCCTTGGTGATAGATCGATGCGGCGGAGAGCAGGGCCATCGCCGCGGCTACGGTTGCCAGACGCCGCCAGACCATTGGCTTGCGAGCGGGCACGCACGGCGCCGGCGCCGCCACGCCTTGGGCCGAATGGCGAAACTGCGCCAGCACATCCGCGAAACCCGCCACTTGAACGCGACACGCCGGGCAGTCTGCCACATGCAACTCGGCATCGGCGGAACGTTCACCGGCCGCCCATTGTACGATTTGTTCCTCAGACAAGTGGTTCATTGCGATCTCCCAATTGCTCTCGAATGGTCTGCAGCGCACGGAAGAGGTGGGTCTTCACCGTCCCTTCCTTCATTCCGGTGGCCGCGGCAATTTCCAGTAAATCCATGTCGTCCACGAAGCGCAGCAGAAACACCGTACGCTGCTTCTCTGAAAGGGTCTCGGCGACGCGCCACACGGTCTGCACTCGCTCCCGCAAGGCGGCTTCGTTCTCCGGAGATAGTTGGCCGTCGGGGATCCACCGGGCGGCCGGATCGATGGACTGGCTGCGCTTCCAGAACTGAAGACGGCGATTGCGCAGATGATCGCGAACCGTATTGACGGCGATCTGCATGAGCCAGGTACTCAAGCTGGAATCGCCCCGGAAGGTCGACCGGTTCTTGTGCGCTTTATAGAAGCAGTCCTGCGCCACGGTCTGGGCGGCATCGTAATCGCGCAGAGACGCCAGCGCGAAACGAAAGACGCGAGGCCAGTAGACGCGCACTACTTCGTCAAAATCGTCGATCTCGGCAGGACTCGGCGCCACGCTGATTACCAACCCCGAGGTTGACGTTTGCTCCATTCAAGCATTTAGACGAATTCTGACACAGCGGGGTTTACAAGAAGGAGGCAGGAGGCAGAAGACAGGAGAAAGAAGTCGCTGCGCGGCGCGTGGTAGAAACATAGGATGCGCTTTGTTCTTCTGCTGAGCTGTCTGGTGGGGCTGGCTTCCGGCCAGACATTGCGAGTCAAGTCTGCCAATGCGAAATCCATCGAGCTGGCTTGGACCGGCGACACCGGCCCGGTGGATGTGGAACGCCTGACCGCCGCCGCTCCCCAGAAGCTCGCCACCACCAGTCAGGACCACTACGAAGACACCACCATCGACCGGTACGGAGCATATCGCTACCGGATTTCGGCGGGCGGCCACACGTCCAACGTGGTAATCGCCGGGGCTCCGCCGGCGGGCGTGCAGAACGTTGCACCTGTGCCCAAGGACGTCGACCCGGCCAAGTACGGACCGGCCACAGCCATCGCGATGGATGAAAATGGCGACCCCGTGATCGCCTTCGAATGGGTCGATCCCAACGGCGACAACGATGCTTCCGATAGCGAGATCCGCTTCGTCCGGTGGGATCGGGCCGCTTACAAATGGACTCTGCCGGTGAAAGTTCAAACGGTGGGCGACATCCCCAGTCAAAACCTAAATCCCGTGTCGATTGGATGCGACCCGCAAAGCGGCGTACTGGCGATTGCGACGCCGATCTCCGACAAAGGTGCGATGATCCTGACCTCCAAAGATCACGGTGCCACCTGGAGCGGCGCGCCCGTTGCCGGCATTGCTGCCACGGTGTCTGCAACGGCAGTGGCGCTTGCCGGCAGCAAATTGCACGCCGTGATCACGTCGTCGGAAGGCGGCACGAATTACACCACCGGACCGGTCGACGACCCCGCGTCCTGGAAGATGGAGCGACTGCCCGCGGGCGCCGGGTGGAAACAGCCGCACGACGTCAATGTGGGGCTGGCGCTGCCGCCTTCGGCGCCGCCCGTCATCGCGTGGTATGAAACGCAGGAGGACGGCGAAGGCCGCCGTTTTCAACTATGGCGGCCGGGCGGCAAGGTATCCACCGTGTTCGAGTCCAAACGCGATGCTTCGAATCTGGCGTTAGCAGCGGGCGGCGGAAAACTGGGCCTGTTGATGGGGATGCTGCTCAACGAAAAGGACGACGAGCACGGGGTCTGGTACACACAGTCTACGGACGGCGTGACGTGGTCGAAGCCTTCCATGCTGCCGATCGACGGGCCGCGTTCGACGAATCCGCCGCTGGATGTGACGCTCGATTCGCGCGGTCGGATTGTCGCTGTCTTCGGCGCCAATTCCGGCACCGACACGACAGGATGCAACTTCCCGGCGCTATCGCGTTCGAATGACGGAACACAGTGGAAGACCTGCGGCCCCGGCAAAGCCGAAGGCGGCAATTTCGGACCGCAGCCCGCCACGCTCCACGCCATCGAAGCCGGCAATGACAAAGTCTATGTGCTCTGGCAGGAGCAGGCCGAAAACAAATTCAAGCAAGGCGTCCTGCTGTGGCATGAACATTAGTCGAAGTCGGGCGTGAACATTCGCTCATAATAAGACTTGTCCCTTTCATTCAGACTCTGCCTGCTGTCCGCGTGCGGCCTGCTGTCGGCGCGCGCCGTGGAACTGGACATTCAGTTCAACGCCCTGGAACGCATGCTCTCCGAAACCGTCTTCACACAGGACGGCCGGCGCTACGTTCACAACGATAAGAACAACAAGTGCAACTTCGCCTACCTGGAAAAGCCCCGTGTGCGCGGCGAGGGCGGCCGGCTGGTGATTCGCGCGCGCTTCACGGGACGCTCGGCGCTCAACGCGCTCGGCGTCTGCGTGGGCATGGGCGATGCCTTCGATGTCGCCATCTCGGCCACGCCCGAGTTTCACGACGGCAACATCGAACTCACCAAAGTGGAAGCCGTCAGCGACGGCAAAACCGGCTACTATATTCGCCGCGTCTGCACCGCGCTTTCCGCCAGCCTGGGCCGCGAATTCAGATATCCGCTCGCCAGCCAGTTTCAGAAGGCGTTGGAAGACGCCACCATCCAACGCGCCTATCCGCGCCAGTTGCGGAACTTCAAAGTGCAGGAAATCCGCGTCACCAATGACGCGCTGGCGCTGGTGCTGGATTTTCAACTTACGGTGAGGTAGCGCCGCTACCGCCAGGGCCGCTCCCAGCCCCGCCACCAGCTGGTATTTTCCAGGCCCAAGGCGTTCCAGCAGAGGTCCAGGGCATGACGATCACCCTGCAATACCGCATCGCGAGTTACCTCCTGGGGAAGCGGGACCATCTCAGCGAACTTGTCGAATACGACGCCGCGAGCAGGGGGCGGCAGACGAGTCAGCAGGTGCCAGAGCGTGATGGCATCGCGCGGACGGGCGGCCCCAACCACGGCATCGAGGCGCGAGGAATCGCCGGCTTCCCACGCGGCCAGAGAAGCGCGCCATTGCGGCGGCGCATCGGCATAAAACGGAACGCCGGGCCCCCGCGATTTGTGAGTCGCGCACTCCGCGCCGGCCGGAATGAAGGCTTCGCGATCCTCGTATTGAAAGGCCACCCAGCCCATCTCCACGTGCACCAAGCCATTGCCCGCGCTGTCCACGTTGAGCGTGTATTCGCAGCCCAGGTCCACCGCGCGAGAAGAAGGCGTATCCACTACGAATTCCCGGGGCGGCGCCCAGATAAACGCGTGGAGCTGACCGCGCTGCAATTGAATTCTGCGGCCCGACGTAGCGCGCAGTTCCGAATTGGGACCCAGGTCGATCTTGCCCACCTCGTCGGCATGGAGCGTGATCTCTGACTGAGCGCCGGTCTTCAGCAACTGTCCCGCGCCCAATGGCGTCGCCACAGTCACCTGCTTGCCTGCCATGCTGGCCGAGCCTTGGAAGCGGGCCACCTGCCAGGCCGTGACGCGCGCTTTGGGAACCGTGTTCAGCAACAGTCCCGCCGCAGCCACAAGAGCCGCAGCCGCGGCCAGTCGCGGCCACAGGGTGCGGGGTGTGAACTCCGCGCGGTGCCGGTAGCGCAGCGGCGCCAGCGTCCGCTCCAGATGCTCCACTGCCGGGTCGGGCGGCCCGGAGCGGTCCCAGAGATAGTCTTCGTTCATGGCTTCTCTCCCAAGAGTTCCCGCAACATCTTCATGCCGCGGCATAGGTTCACCCGGACGGATTCGGGAGTGAGTCCCGTCTGCGCGGCAATTTCGGGTCCGGTCAAACCTTCCACCAGGCGCAGCACCAGGGTCTCGCGATAAGCTTCGGGCAAACTGCGTATCAGGTCCAGCACTTCGCGCGCCTCGGCCATGCCGCCGGTGGCGCGGGCCGCCTGCGCATCCGGGTCGGCCAGTGGTTGATCCTGCCTGCGGCCGCGGAAATAATCGACGGCGCGATGGCGCGCGATGGCGGCCAGCCAGCCGCGAAAAGCCGCCGTGGTCCGCAGACCGCCCAACTGGCGCATCGCCGACAGGAATACCTCCTGCACCAGATCTTCGGCATCCCCCGGCGGCACGCGCACCAGCAGGATGCCGTGCACCATGCGCGCATACCGGACATAGAGCTCGCCGAAGGCGGTCCTGTCGCCGCTCGCCGCGGCGCGAATCAGCACATCGTCTTCGACGGGCTCCATGGTCACTATCATGCCGGCCTACTTCAGCATAGCCTCGACGTCGGCAGCCTTGAACTGGTGCATGTCCTCTTTGAGGCGCGTCCGGTCCACGCCATTGGCGTTCACGCCCACCAGGGTGTTGGTGAACTGGTCCGGATTGCGTCCGACCAGTTCGATCACCCATGTGCCTTCACTCGGCCAGCGCTCGGTCACCGCGAACATACCCGCTGTAGACATCGGCACGACCTTGAGGGGTATCTCGCGGCGGCGTCCGTTTACCACCCCGATGGCGGTCGCCGTGATCTTCGCCGTCGCCGGGTCGTGACATCCCGCCGCCTGGATCGTCATGACGGCACCCAATTGTTGAGCTTCCTTGCTGGCTTCAGGATTGCCGACCTGCAGAAAGAATCCACCGGCCGACAATTGTCCCGCCAGCGCCAGACCTGCCAGCATCTTCCACGTATTTCGCATCTTCTCATCCCTCCTTTCGGGATCAGTCTGACGGAAAGACGCGATTCGCTAGCAGAGTGTTAACTGCTTGGTTATAGCTCTAGGACAGATAGCCGGGAGGACTAGAAGCACCTGCAGAACTACTAGGACTAATGTGCCCACTTATGAGTGAAATAAGCCTTTACTGCCGGAGTATCGGGGAATACAATTTCAAACGCGGGATGACTTGCGCGAGTCAGCGGACTCTCGCTTTTCACCCTTCGCGCCATAGGACAGAAAGAAGAAAACCGTATGAACCTCCGCATTTCGGCGGCCGCCGCACTTCTCCTGGCGGCTGTTCCTTTCGTTCACGCTGCGCCTCCGGCTAGCCCGAACGTCACCATCACCAGCCTGACACCGCAGTACATTACGTTTGCACCCAACCAGACCAGCGTCAACATGACGGTGGGCTATCAGTATGACCACTTCACGGGCAGTCCGGTCAACGTGACCGTCAGCAGCCCGAGCGCATCGCTCACCCATACCGTGAGCGGAGTCGTCATTACGACGGGAGCCACAGGCGGCTCTGGGACGATCACTCTGACCATCCCCAACACCGTCACTACCTGCGCCCCCCGCAATGTGAAAGTTCAATTGGACGACCCGGCAGATTCGCACGACAACGGGTCATCGAACGCCAGCGGCAACAGTTTCGTCGTGATTGGTCCCGCCTGCTCCACCGCGCCTCCGGGCGGCGGCGGCTCCAGTTTGACCACCACCACGGTGACCAGCGATCATAACCCCTCTAATCTCGCACAGGCCATCATCATCACCGCCACGGTCTCCACCGCGGGTACAAACGCGCCCACGGGCACGGTGGATTTCTTCGACAATACCACCAGTACTGACCTGGGAACAGCGACCCTGCCCGGCGTTGGCTTGAGCCAGACGGCCAGTCTGCCTTCCCTCTCCACACTCGCTATGGGAGGCCACGATATTTATGCAAGTTACTCCGGCGATGGGAATAACTTTGGCAGCCAGGGTTTCTATACGCAGAATGTCGAGCAGAATACCGCCTACCTCAAGGCCTGTAAGTGGTATGACGCCAATAACAATGGTTTGAACGACGATTCCCAGCCCATTTCCGGCTGGAGTATGACCGTAGACAGCCTCACCACGCAGACCACCGGCGCGGACGGATGCACTACGTTCAACAACCTGACAGTCGCTGCCCATACTATCAGTGAAGGCACGCTCGCCGCGCCGTATGTGCAGACCGCGTTGATCGTCGGCGGCTCACCGCTGACCCCGGCCACCAGCACGAGCGTTACCCTCACGGCGGGCAACGACGTCAATCATCCGCTGGAAGTGGATTTCGGCAATAACAAGCAGATCACACTGAGCGGCACGAAGTTCTACGATGCCAACGCCTCGACGCCCGGCGCGAGCACCAATGAAGACGGCACGATGAATAACAGCGAAGCCGGCATCACCGGCGTTAAGGTCAGCGTCACCGAATGCGCGGACAGTTCGTGCCTCACCGGTTACATCGGCTCGCCCGCCGCGTTCTACACGGCCACCGGCGGCGCGTGGACCACCACACCCTACGTATTTGCCACCAACAGCACGACGGCGCGCAATTTCCTGATCTGCGAGAACATTCCGGCCAGTACCACTTCTGGCAATTTCTTCGTCCAAACCGGACCGGTGCCCAATGCTACGCCGTCGCAGGGTAGCAGTTGCTATTATGGCGCCTACTCGCAGACCACCACCGGCCGGGACTTCGGCAACGTCTGCGTCGCGCCGGGCCTCTCGCAGGACGGTTCCAAGGGCGGTTGGGCCAATCACGGTACGATCTCGTCGCAGTCCGTATCGGCTCTCGCCGGTGAGAACTTTGTGGACAACGGCGGCAATACCGTCACTTTCGCGAATGCAACCGACGTGGCCAATTTCCTAGGCGGCACAGGACCGCATAACAATGGCGCATACCAGCTTTCCCTGCAATTGGCCGCTATGACCATCGACGCCACCCAGATCCTGAATCCGGGAATCTCGACGGCGTACGCCTCCGCGGGACTTTCCGCTTGCGGTATGACTGGCAACTACTTCACCGTCACGCAACTGCTGGCCGCCGCCAGTGCGGCGATTGCCGCTCATCCCCTGACCACGACCGGCAACGCCTGCCAGTCGGCACTCGAATCGCTGCTCGACGGCATGGCGAATAATCACAGCCTGTACGTCCAGACCAGCGCTGCCGCCTGCCCCTTCGTGACCCCGTACTAAGCAAGCGGGACAGACACCTCACCATAAAGGTGTCTGTCCCCTTTTTCCTCCCACCGACCTCTACTACGGGCCTGACACTCCCAATCCGTTTCTACATCCGCTCCGCTCGGCCAGCGGGCGTCTTCGCGTGGCTTTCTCCCGCAGGCGAGGCGATGTTGGAAGAAGACCGGACCATGACCTTCTCCGGCGATGGCTCCCTGCGTATTGTGGATGTCGCGATCAGGCTCAAAGCGCTCACCGACACCAGATTCGGCGACGCCAAAGACGGAGCCTTTTCCGTGCGCCTCGCCGAGCCCGCCAAAGCCTTCGACAAAGAAGTAGCGGACGCCTCCTTCACTTTGACGAAGGGCCAGAGTCTGCAATTGCGCTACCGGGGCGCCTCTACAATCAGTACGCGCAATAGCAGTTTCAGCTACGCCACTTCACGCCCAGGTCGAGGACTTTCTTGCCGTATTCCACGCTGCGTTCCATGTGGTCGCGCTGCTGGAATTGGAGAGCTTCGGCGAATTCCGGGCGGTTGGAGCGGCCGGGCACATCTTCGATCACCATCTCGCGCTCGTAGGGATGGCCGCTCTTCGCCAACGCCAGAAAGCGCGCGAAGGACTCGGCCTTTTTGTCCGGCCACTTCTTCCAGAAATCCGTCTCCAGCGTGGGTAGGATCTCCGGAGGCCGGCCGGTGATGGGCTTGATGTAAACGTAGACCGGCGGCAGAATTTCCTTGGCGCGCGCGATGATGCGTTTGAAATCCACCACACCATCGCCCAGCGGCACCCATTGCACCGCGATGCCGCGCCGCGTTTCGTACACCACCGAATCGCGCAGATGAAACGTGACGGCCAGCGGACCCAGCGTCTCCACGGTTTCCATGGGATCTTCCATCACGAAGACCGGATTTCCCGTATCGAGGTAGGAGCCGGCAATGTCCTTCCCCGCCCCTTCGAGCACCTGACGGGTCTGCCAGCAGAGCAGGTCCTTGTGATTTTCCAGAGCAAACTTCACATTGGCGTCCTGCGCCTGGCTGCGGACGGCGTGGAACAGCTTGATCATCGTCTCGATGTGCTGCTCCACGGGACCGGGAGGCAATGCCGCGCGATCGCTGGCGATGAGGGTCCGGACCAATTTGCTGCCCATGCCGGAGGCGCGCTTGATGGCGTCGGTCAGCAGTTTGACGGAGGCATCGAAACGGTCGGGCGTGCGCGGCAGTGAGCCGGCGGTGCCGGTTTCGAGATGCAGATTGAGGGCGGCCGCCTGCTCCTTCACGTCCTTCCAATGCGCCGGATCGTTGGTGCCGGGGTCAACCGAGTCTTGTAAAAAGACGCCGTCGAGTTTCAGCCCGGCGGTGTACTCCAGCAGTTTCTTGTCGGGCCAGCGCATGGCGCGCAGGCAATACGTATTCAATCCAATTGGAAATGTCGGCATTTTAGCGTCCCAACGGCGCGGCATTCACGGCATGAAGCTGCGACACCGCCTCCTTACATTTTTCCAGAAGCAGGCCGTGTTCGCCGCCCGCACCCACAAAGCGCATGCCGCGGGCGGCCCAGGTCTTGGCCATGGCGACGGTCCGCGTCTGAATTCCCGGAACCACGCCGTGACGGTTGCACTTCTGGACCAGTTGCTCCACGGTGGAAACCAGCAGCGGATTTTCGAAATCGCCCGGCACGCCGAGGGAAATCGAGAGGTCGGCCGGACCCACCATGGCGATATCCACGCCCGGGACGGAGAGCAGTTCATCGGCGCGATCCATGGCAAGTTGGGTTTCGAACTGCACCACGCAGACGGTGTTGCGGTTCTGGTGCTCGATAATTTCGGCGAAGGAGTGCGCCTCGTAGCTCACCATGGTGGGGTTCACGCCGTAGCCGCGTTTGCCCACGGGCGGGAAGCGCATCCAACTGACGGCCTCCGCCAGCAGTTTGGGATCTTCGACGCGCGGCAGAATGATGCCCTGCGCGCCGGCATCCAGCAGGCGGGCCACCAGCGAATAGAGCAATTCGGCGACGCGGACAATGGGAGTGATTCCGGCGGCGTTGGAGGCGGCGATCATGTCCTGCACCGTCTCCAGATCGTAGGCGCCGTGCTCCATGTCGATGAAGACGTAGTCGAAGCCGGCAGCCGCGAAAGCGCGCGGAATCTCGGCCGACCGGTAGACCTGCAGGCCGCATCCGAACACGGTTTCACCCCGCGCCAGCCGTTCGCGGGTCCGGTTTATCAACATTTGTAAACTGCTCCTTCCGTGGAACCTGAATTCTAGCGCGGTTGCGGAGTCGCGCGCCGAAGTGGTAACCTCCGGCCATAACCGCTCCGAGAAGTATTCCCACTGGAGGGGAATTGGAAATGAAGATACTTGGACTGATGGCACTGGTCCTGACCGCTGCGCCGATGTTCGCGCAAGGCCAGGGACCGGCTCCGCTGGCCTTGAAAGAAGGCGATATGGCGCCCGATTTCACCATTGCGGCCAACATGAATACCAGCGGTAAGGAGATCAAACTCTCCGACTATCGCGGCAAGAAGAACGTGATTCTGGCGTTTTTCCCGGCCGCCTTCACCGGTGGCTGAACGAAGGAACTCACGGGATACCAGGCTGGTATCGGAAAATTTACAGCAAACGATTCGCAAGTGCTGGCGATCAGCACGGATTTTGTAGCGACCCTGTCGCATTGGTCCAAGGAACTCGGAGCGGAGTTTCCGTTGATGAGCGACCACGACCGGAAAATTTCGGAACTCTACGGAGTGCTGAATACGCGGATGGGCATCGCCAACCGCACCACATTCGTGATCGACACACAGGGCAAGATCGCGATGATCCAGCAGGGCAACGACGCGGTGGATCCCACCAAGGCGGACGAAGCCTGCAGCAGGCTGACTCATAAGAAGTAATCTCACCGGGCTCCTCCTGGGCGTGAGTCTGCTCGCCCAGGCGGGGCCTCCTTCAGAAATCGACGTCTATCGCGGTGGCGAAGGCGCCTACCAAAGCTATCGCATTCCCGCACTCATCCGTTCGGCCAAAGGCACGTTACTGGCGTTCTGCGAGGGCCGTCGCAATTCGGCGGCGGACAGCGGCGATATCGACGTGGTGCTGCGGCGCAGTTTCGACAACGGCGGGACGTGGTCGGCTATGCAGATCGTGGCCGATTGGGGCAGCGATACGGTGGGCAATCCGACACCGGTGGTGGAGCGCAAGACCGGCGCCATTCTGTTGTTGTTGACGCGCAATCCGGGTACGGTGACAGAGCGGCAGATCATCGCGGGGACGGCGCCCGTGGGCCGCACGGTATGGATGGTCCGGTCGAAAGACGACGGGGCGACCTGGTCGGCGCCGGTCGACTTGACCTCGCAGGTGAAGCGCGATGACTGGACCTGGTGTGCGACGGGTCCGGGCAATGGGATCCAACTGCGGAGCGGGCGGATCGTGATTCCGTGCGACCACAATCAGCGCGATGACAATTCCCGCCACTCGCATCTGATCTATAGCGACGACGGCGGCGCCACCTGGAAAATCGGCGCCGTGGCCGAAGCGGACACCAATGAATCGGCGGTGGCCGAGCGCCAGGACGGCAGTCTGCTGCTGGACATGCGCAGTTACCACGGGAAGAACCGTCGCGCCGAGCAGGTGAGTCGCGATGGCGGGTTGACGCTGGGTCCGCTGCGATTGGTGGACGCGCTGATCGAGCCGGTGTGCGAGGCGAGTCTCATTTCGGCCGGCAAAGGCCGCATGGTCTTTTCGAATCCCGCGTCGAAACGGCGGGAGAATCTGACGGTGCGGCAGAGTCTGGATGATGGAAAGACCTGGACCGTATCGCAAACGATCTACGCGGGTCCGTCGGCCTACTCTTCGCTGGCGCTGCTGAAGGGCCGCACGGTGGGACTGCTCTACGAACGCGGCGAAAAATCTCCCTACGAGAAGATCGTCTTCACCCGCATTCGGTAACACCGGCCAAGCTGGCCGAAAACACGGTACACTCCATCAATGCGCCTGATTGCTCTACTTCTTTTCTGTTCCGTTCCTCTCGCCGCAGCCGATAGCGACGAGGAAAAGCCCGTTCTGGCCGCCGTCCAAAAACTGTTCGACGGAATGGCGGCGCACGATGCGGCCATGATTCAGAGCGCCATGACCACCGACGGCCGCCTGGTGCGGACGCGGCAGGGCAAGGCCACATCATCCACCGCGGAACAATTCGCCACCTCGATTGCAGGCAACAAGTCGCAGCTTCTGGAGCGCATCTGGGCGCCCAAAGTGATGGTCCGAGGCGGCATCGCCATGGTCTGGGCCGAGTACGATTTCCATCTGAACGGTAAATTCCACCATTGCGGTATCGACGCTTTCCTGATGCTGAAGACCGACGAAGGCTGGAAGGCCAGCGCCATCGCCGATACGTCGGAGACTGAAGGCTGCAAGCCGAGCCCCCTGGGACCGCCGAAACAATGAAACTCACTGCTGCGTTGATATGCGCGGCCGCCGCTAGCGCGCAAGTGCGCACCGGCACGCTGCCCGCCAAGTGGATCACCGGCGGACCCAACTGCATCGAGGTCCCCGACTGGCAGGTCCACGCGTACAACGAGGACTTCTACATCCTCCGCGAGTCCGGCTGCACGAATTACGAAAAGCCCTTCCTTTACCTGATCTTCGGCAAAGACAAAGCGCTGCTGGAGGACACGGGCGCGGGCAAGAGCGATGCGGCGCGCGTGGTGGCCGACGTGATCGCGAAGTGGTCGGCCGCCAAGGGTCGCGGGCCGATCCCGCTGATTGTGGCGCACTCGCATGCCCATGGCGACCACGTGGCGGGCGACGCCGGATTCCGCGGCATGCCGAACACCACCATGGTCCCATTGACCGTGGAAGCCACGCGCGAGTTCTTCGCCATCTCGCAATGGCCCGACGGCGCCGGACAGATCGACCTCGGCGATCGCATTCTCGACGTGATCCCGATACCCGGCCACGATACCCTCAGCATCGCGTTCTATGACCGACAGACCGGCATCCTGCTCACCGGGGACAGTCTGTACCCGGGCCGCCTCTACGTCCGCGATTTTCCGGAGTTCGTGCGCAGCACCAACCGCCTGGTGGAATTCACCCGCGGCAAAACGGTGACGCACATCCTGGGCACGCACATCGAGCAATCGACGACGCCCTACAAGGACTATCCCGTCGGTACGAAGTACCAGCCGGAGGAGCATGAACTGGCGCTTTCCCGCGGCCAATTGCTGGAACTGGCGGAGGCGCTGGCGGCCATGAACGGGACCCCAACCCGCCTCCCGCTGCGCGATTTTACAATCTGGCCGCAAGCCCCGCGACAACCCAAGCAGTGACCTCTTACAATAAGGGTATGCACTTTCTTCCCCAGAGAGGCCAGCTGCTGGCCGCGGGACTCCTGTTGGCCGGCGCGGCGCTGCTCTTCGCGCAGGAATGGCAGACCATGACGCAACTGCCGGGCGTCGATCTCAGCAAACTGTCGCCCGCACGCACCAACACCGCGCTGCGGATTCTGCGCAACCACAATTGCAACTGCGGCTGCGATATGAAGATGGCCGAGTGCCGCGCAAAGGATCCCAACTGCGGCTGGAGCCGGGGCTTCTCGGGCGAAGTGACCGACGCAATGCGCGCAGGCAAAGACGAGAACGCAGCGATTGCCGCCGCCACCGCGTCGCGCTGGGGCCATCCTCCCGCGCCGCCGAAACTGCTGGACGCCGCGGTGGTGATTCCGGTTGCCGGCGCTCCCGTGCAGGGTCCCGAGAAGGCCGCCATCACGCTGGTGGAGTTCTCCGATTTTCAATGCCCGTACTGCGCCAAGGCGATCAAGGAACTCGACACCGTCTTGAAGGCGTATCCCACGCAGGTCAAATTGATCTTCAAGCAATTCCCGCTGGATTCCCACGGTCAGGCGCTGGGCGCGGCGGAAGCCGCCATCGCGGCTCATCAACAGGGCAAATTCTGGCAGATGCACGATGCGCTGTTCGCCAGCCGCACGAATCTGGCACGGCCTTCCCTGCTGGCCATCGCCACCAAACTCGGACTCGACATGAAGAAGTTCACCGCCGACCTGGATTCGCCGGTGACGCGCAAGACCGTCGACCGCGATGAACTGGATGGCGAAAAGGCCGGAGTGGAAGGCACCCCCACGGTCTTCATCAACGGGCAGAGATATAACGGCTCGCTGGATCCGCAAGCCATGAAGGGCGTCCTCGACGCCGAATTGAAAAAGGTAGCGCAGAAGAAGTGATACGACCGATTGCCGCTCTGGCGGCCCTCTACTGCGCCGCGCTCGCGCATGGGCAGACCCGCCCGATCGTGCTGCATGCGGCCCGTTTGCTGGATGTGGAAAGCGGCGCCATTCTCACTCCCGGTGAAGTGCTGGTGCAGGCAGACCGCGTCGTGGCGGTGGGCAAACAGGTGACTCGCCCCGCCGGCGCGGAGGTGATCGATCTGGGCGACCGCACGTTGATGCCGGGCCTGATCGACGCGCACGTTCATCTGTTTCTGCATCCCGGCGCGGAGGATCTGCAGACGGTGCTGGAATCCGTTCCGCAGCGCACCCTGATTGCGGTCTCGGCGGCCAAAGAAGATCTTCTGGCCGGCTTCACGGCCGAGCGCGATATGGGAACGGAAGGCGCGGGCTCCGCCGATTCGGCCGTGCGCAACGCCATCAATCAGGGGATGTTCCCCGGTCCGCGCCTGCGCGTGAGCGGCAACGCGGTGGACATCCTGGGCGGACACGAAGACGCCAACCATTTCAATCCCGAGCAGCATGTGTTTTCCAACGCCACCTACGCCAACAGCGCCGCGGAGTTGGTGACCGTCATCCGGCAGCAGTTTAAGGAAGGCTCGGACTTCGTCAAAATTTACGAGACGGGGCCCGACAGCTTCCGCGACGGCAAGTTCTTCACCGTGTATCAGTACACGGAGGCGCAGCTTCGCGCCGCGGTGGAAGAAGCCGCGCGCGTCGGAAAAAGAGTGGGCGTGCACGCCACCGGTGAGCCGGGCACGTTGTACGCGGCGAAAGCCGGAGTGGCTTCAATCGACCACGCCGATCAGTTGAGCGACGAGACCATGCGGATCATGCGCGAAAAGCACATTTTCGCGGTGCCCACCTTCACGATCTCGGAATACTTCGCCGACCACGCTCCCACGCAGGCGCAGCAGGAACTGGAGAAGCACCTGGTGGGCTACCATGCCGCCGAGTTCAAGAAGCAGCTTGCGGCCGGAGTCCCGGTCGCCATGGGGTCGGACGTGGGGCCGTTTCCGCACGGCACGCAGGCGCGCGAATTCGTGTTGATGGTGAAGTTCGGCATGTCGCCGCTGGAGTCCATTCGCGCAGGCACGCTGAACGCGGCCAAGCTGCTCGATTGGGAGGGCCAGATCGGCGCGCTGAAGGCCGGCTATTTCGCCGACGTGATCGCCGTCCCCGGCAATCCCCTGGACGACATCACGGCCCTTCAGAAGGTCAGCTTCGTGATGAAGGGCGGCACGGTTTACAAGAAGTAGTCCGATGAGGGCGCGCTAAATATTCCTCTCTCCGCGCGTCGTGAGTTATAGAATGCTCCGAACCGGTTTTGCCTTGACCATCTGCACCGCCGCCGTCGCGCTGTGCCAACCTGCCGCGCCGCCGCCCGAATTCGACGCGGCGTCCATCAAGACCGCACAAGCAAAGGGCGCGGCTGAATCCCACGGACGCGACAACGTTCAGGTGACGCCCGGCAGCGTCACCATCCGGAACACCAGTCTGAAGGGCTGCATCGCCTGGGCCTATCACGTCTTCGAGTATCAGGTGACGGGACCGGACTGGATCGGCGCCGAGCGGTTCGACATCGTTGCCAAGGCCGCGGGGCCGGCCGGCGAAGCGCAACTCCGCCTCATGCTGCAGACTCTGCTGGCCCAGCGTTTTAAAATGGAGACGCATCACGTGACCAAGGAGCAGCAGGCGTACGTGCTGCTGGTCGGCAAGAACGGCCCAAAGTTTCACGAGTCGAAAACTACCGGCGATAGCGATATCGTGCCCGACCAGAAACGCATGAGCGTCAGCGTGCAGCGCGTCCCCATGGCGCAGTTGGTGGACGTTCTTTCGCGCATGTTCCAGAGTCCCGTGGTGGACATGACCGGACTCACAGGGCGCTACGACGTGACCATCGACGTGGCCAAGTACCTGCCGCAGGCCGGAGATCGTGGCGACCCGATGTCCATTATTCAGACCGGACTTCAGGAAGAACTCGGGCTGAAGATGGAGGCGA
>DASZMZ010000155.1:0-8395 GCA_035551455.1 Candidatus Sulfopaludibacter sp. | reverse complement strand
ACGCCGCCGCTGAATCCGCCTTATACCGATTCACTGCGCGGCTATTCGCGCGGCGCCGAGTTCTTTCTGCAGCGGAGCAGCGCCAACAAATTTACGGGCTGGGTATCGTACGCCTACGGTCATACGAACTATCACGACAGCGTGCTGGGCAACTGGTTCCCCTCGGATTACGACCAGCGTCATACGGTCAACGCTTACGGCAGCTACCGGCTGAAACCGACCGTGAATCTGAGTCTGCGATGGAGCTATGGCAGCGCCTTTCCGATCCCGGGCTACCTCTCCGCGGCCGGCGGGGTCTACTTTCTATCGGCGTCGCGCAATCAGTTGCGGCTGCCTCCATATCAGCGCACCGATTTCCGCGTGAATAAGGTCTGGACGCGCGACAAATGGAAGCTGACGCTGTATGGCGAGGTGATCAACCTGACCAACCGTACGAACTACGTCTTCGATAGCCTGAACGGCTACAACACCAAAACCGGACAGATCTCACTCACCACCGACAAGATGTTCCCGATCCTGCCCAGCGCCGGTGTAGTCTTCGAGCGATAGACTAGAAGGCAAGATGCTGTATCTTGCTGTCGTTCTCGCACTCCATTTGCAGCCCGTTTCGCCTACAGCGCCGAACCGGCAGCCTCAACTGGCGGCTGGAAACGGGATGGTCGCGCTGGTTTTCGGCAGCGGCGATTCCATCTGGGTTTCTAAATCGACCGATAACGGCGCGAACTTTACGCCGCCGGCCAAAATCGCTGAGCTGGCCAAGGTGCTGGTGGGCCGCCACCGAGGACCGCGAGTCGCCATCACTGCCAATGCGATCGTCGTCACGGCGATTTCCGGGGACCTGTATGCGTGGAGATCCACCGATTCGGGCCGCACGTGGTCCAAACCGGCGGTAGTGAACGACCAGCCGCAGGCCAGCCGGGAAGGACTCGACGCCCTGGCAGCCGACGCGGACGGCCACCTGGCGGTAGCGTGGCTCGACGATCGAACGGCCGGCGGCAAACGCCTTTATGGGGCATTTTCCAGCGATTCCGGCGCACACTGGTCGAAGAACGTTCTGCTGTACGAATCGGCCACCGGCACCATTTGCCAGTGCTGTGCGCCGTCGTTGGCCGCGCACGGCGGCGGCGAGTTCACGGTAATGTGGCGCAATGTAGTGGACGGCTCGCGCGACCTTTATACGATGCGGATCCGGGACGGCAAGGCTGCTGGTTCCGCCGTGAAGTCGGGAACCGGTACGTGGAAGCTGGACGCCTGCCCCATGGATGGCGGGGGTCTGGCGGTCCGCAACGGCGAGATCACCGCGGCGTGGAGGCGTGAGCACGACGTTTACCTGGCCGAGCCTGGCAAGCCGGAGGTCAAACTGTCGGCCGGCGTGGACGTGGCGCTCGCCGCCAACGGGCAGGGCGCGTACGTGGCCTGGACGACGCCGCAGGGCATTGAGGCGCACGTGCCGGGGACGGCGGCTCCCGTCCACCTTTCGAAGGCAGGGGCGTTCCCGGCTCTGGTGGCGCTTCCCGATGGCGGCATTCTGGCGGCGTGGGAAGAGAACAACGCCATCTCGTTCCACCGGTTCTGACGTTGGGCGCTGCTGCGCCGCAACAGTTTGGATCTTTTCGCACAAATCAGTTCGCAACGTGTACAATCAATCCCTACTGGAGCGAACTGAGATGAATTACATGAGGATTTCGGCGTGCCTCCGAGTCGCGCTTCGCAGCGGATTGGTGTTGCTCGGGCTCCTGACGGCGCCCACCGCTTTTGCCGCCACCATTTACACCTTCGAATTGGATGCGTTGGGCGCAGTCCCACTGTTTCCCGGCACAACCCAGAGCGGTTGGTATACCGCAACAGTGGCAGGCTCGGTGCCGGCGAGTGTGAATTCCTATGCGGCCCTGGGCATCGCTGCCGATCCGACCGGCGGGGCTCAAGCACTGGTCCTCACCAACACTCCTGCGAACTCCGCCGCGCGTGCGCAGCACGCCTTCGACTTCTCCACGGCGACTCAGTGGAGCATCGCATACGACCTCGAGGTGGGAAACTCGAGCTCCTCCGGCAATTCGTTCGGAACCGCCTACATCGGCAGTTTTTCCGTGGTGAGCACCAGCGCGGCTTCGTCTCCCTTTACAATTCTGAAGGCGTGGGATAGTGGAGCGGCCAACGCCACATGGTCGGCCGCATACTTCGTGTACGACGCCGGAGGGAATGCGTTGAACGCGAACGGAGTTACTCCCGGCCCGGCGTGGACGGGTTTGAGCCAGAGGCACTGGTACAAGCAGACCAGCGTTTTCGATACGGCTTCCAACAAAATCGTCTCCGTGTCGATCACCGATCTGACAACCAACGCCATCACCACATTCTCGCCCACCAACTGGTATATGGCGGGCGGCTCCGGCGGGACCTTCCAGGCAAATGCCATTCGGTTTGCGGGCTTCGCACCGTCCAACGGCATGGCGGTGGATAACGTCAGTCTCGACGCGCTCTCGGGGCAGGTCACCCCTACCATCACCTCGGTGATCGGCGCCGGTGGACCGGGCACGGGCCTTTGTCCGGGCTGCCAGGCGATGGTAAGCGGGACCGCATTGGGCGCCACGCCCGTGGTCACGGTGGGCAGCAAGACCGCCTACGTGTTTAACGGGCAAGTGGGCCAGCTCCTGATTCAAATTCCGGTGGACGCCGCGGTGGGCTCGACTACGCTGAAGGTCGGTTCGTCGGCGCCCTTTAATATCACGCTGGCGCAGTATGCTCCCGGTCTGCCGTTCAACTCCAGCGCGGGGGCCAATGGCGCCGTGGCGTATCACGTGTCTTCGCAGGCGCCGGTGACGGCTGCGAATCCGGCATCGCCCAACGAGCAGATCGCCTTGACGGCGTTTGGCCTCGGTCCCACGAACCCGGCGGTGGCCACCGGCGTATCGCCGAAGGATGCGAGCGCAGTCACCACCAGCCAGCCCACCGTGAGCGTGGGCGGGAAGCCGGCCACTGTGGTCAGTTCGTTTCTGACGCCGGGCTCAATCGCGAGTTACACCGTGGTGTTCATCGTGCGAGCTGACGCCGCGGCCGGGACGTCGCCTATCACGGTGAGCATCGGCGGCGCCACCAGTAATTCGAGAGACCTTCTGGTATCCACCGCCCCCGTAATCACGCAAGTGGTGAATGCGGCCAGCTATAACCCGGCCGAACTCCCCAACGGACCAATCGCGCAGGGCGCCATCTTCGTGATCAAAGGCAGCAATCTGGGGCCTTCCGCCATCTCAATCGCTCCCGCCGCGTTCCAAAGCGCGAACCTGAGCGGGACGTCGGTGAGCGTTACCGTGGGGGGCGTTACGGTGGCGCCGCTCATGTATTACACTTCGGCCGGACAGATTGCCGCCCTGTTGCCGTCCAATACACCCACCGGCACGGGGACCATCTCCGTCACCTATAGCGGACAGGCGGGAGCGGCGGTTCCGATTACAGTAACCGCCAACAATCTGGGCATCTTCACAGTCACCTCCGATGGTGCGGGCGCGGGCATTGTGACGTACGCCGACTACAGTCTGGTATCCACCGTGAAGGCCGCCAATTGCGGCGGGGTTTACACGACTTGCGGCGCGGCCAACCCTGGCGACACGTTGATCCTCTGGGCCACCGGTTTCGGCCCGGTGAACGGCAGCGATGCCGCGGGGACCGGCCTGGGAGTCAATCAAACCGCCGTTCCGCTGACTCTGTGGCTGGGCGGTGTGCAGTCGACGGTGATCTACCAGGGCCGCTCCGGATGCTGCATTGGGGAAGACCAGATTGTTTTCACCGTGCCGGCCAATGTTCCTACAGGCTGCGCGGTGCCGCTGGTGGTGCAGATCGGAAACCTGGTGAGCAATACGGTCGTGATGCCGATAGCCGCGGCAGGCAGCCGAACGTGCACGGCCGCCAACCCGGCAATTACGGCGTCGGCAGTGCAGCAACTGAGCGGCAGCGCGCCATTGGCTTTCGGCACGATCAGCCTGACCCGGCAAGACAAATACCCGGGGTTCCAGGACACGCTCAAGGCGTCATTCGGCCGGACCAGCGTGATCCCGGCCCTACAGCCGTTTGCGGCCTCTTACCTCGATATCGTGCCACCGGGCAGTTGCATCGCATACACGAACGGGAATGCGGCATTGGCTCAGCCGTTTGCCAGCCAAACCGGCTTCGACGCCGGCGCGCAACTGTCGGTCAATGGACCGAACGGCGTGAAGACCGTCGCCGGTCAGGCCGGTTCCTATCAAGGTACGCTCGCCACGGATGGAACCTATCTATCGCCCGGTTCTTATACGGTGAGCGGAGCAGGCGGGGCGGATGTCGCGTCTTTTGCCGCCAACCTGACCATTCCGTCGATGCCCACGATGACCAATCCGACGCCGGACTCGGTCAACGCCGCCACGGTGACCCGGTCGAGCGGCTTGAACGTCACCTGGTCGGGCGGAACACCGAATGTGCTTGTCCAAGTGACTGGCTCCAGCGCCACGGATAGCAGTCTCGCTACGGCGGCCAGCTTTCACTGCACAGCAATGGCGGGCACGGCCGCGTTCACGGTGCCGCCGTACGTTCTGCTGGCTCTTCCGGCGGGCGGTTTCGGCGGTCTGAACTTCCAACCGGCGCCGCTACCGGCGAACTTCCAGGCGTCGAGCCTGAATCTGGCGTTTATCTCGGCTCAGTATGACTTCTTCAGTCCGCTGACGTTTAAATAGGCCACTTAGAACAGTCCCGGATATCGCACCCGCCCATCTTCCACCACAGCGAAGGGCGTGATCTTGTGGGGGTTGCGCGTCTTCTCCGTCATAATGTGCCACACTGCAACGCCGCGCGCCGTCAGCGCATCGGCGATCAACGAGCGGTGGCAGCGCCAGGGGACCGCCTCTGCGCACATCACCGCCACCTCGCCCGGTATCTCCAGCAACGCGTCGAGATTCCGCGAGAATTCCGGCGTCTCCATGTAGTCGGCGTACCCGCGAAAGCTGCTGTTGCGCCACCCCAGATTGGTGGAATCGGGGCGCGGATGGCGAAGACCACCGAGTCCCGGCATGTGCCGGTACGCGATCCCCGCTGACTCCAGCGGACCGGGCAGCGCTTCCCGATTGAATTGCGGATTGTGCCGCGATTTGGGAACGGTGCGGACATCCACCAGCGTTTGGACGCCGTGCGCGCGCAACATCCCAATCAACGCCTCGAGAGGCCGGTTGGAATGGCCGATGGTCATCACGCCGATCGAAACGGCAGCCGGATGCGTAGCACGCGCTCGCGGCTCCCCTCCTCGTGCAGCACGCGCGTCCGCGCCTGCAGCAGATCGCGGAGGCCTACAATCCCCACCAGTTTTCGATTTCCGTCCCGTTCCACCACTGGAAAACGAGTGTATCCTGTTTCGGCCATGCGGTTCACGACCACGCGGAGCGGCTCGTCGGTGTACGCAATCACGGGATTCTTCTCCGCCAGATCGGCCAGTGTCGTCTGCGACAGCCGGTCCTGCAAAAACGGATGCAGCCCGCTACGCGTCACCGTCCCCACCAGCACACCGTTTTCTTCAACCACGGGATAGAGCTGTTGCCCGCCGCGCTCGCTCAGATTTCCCGGGGTCGCTGACGCCGGCAGCGCCACGATATTGGTCCGCATCACGTCCCGAACGAAGAGAATCTCGAGCGGATCCACGGCATATTCCCGACTCAGATGAAACCCGCGCCGGGCCACCTTCTCGGTGAGAATCGAGCGTTTCAATGTCAGCACGGTAAACCCGTGCGCAATGGTCACTGCCAGGAGCAGCGGCACCAGCATGTTCACGTCGTGCGTCAATTCCAGAGCGAAAATCACACCGGTGAATGGCGACCGCATGGTCCCGCCCAGAATCGCTCCCATGCTCACCAGCGGCCAGAAGCCCGCGCCTTCGTGAGGCAGAAACATCGCCTCGATACCGCCCAGCGCGCCGCCCATCATCAGCAGCGGCGCCAGAACCCCGCCCGACGTTCCCGACCCGAGCGATACCGCCCAGATTACCGACTTCACCAGCAGGATTCCCAGAATCAGATTCCTCGGCACCTCGCCCTGCAGCAGCGCGCCGATGGTGTCGTAGCCCACGCCCAGCGCCTGCGGAAATATCAGGCCGCCCAAGCCGATTGCTAGGCCGCCCAATGCCGGCCACCACATCCAGTGGATGGGCAGCAGGCCGAAGAGATCTTCCGCCGCGTAAACTGCCAGGGTCAAGAGCGCCGAAAGCGCTCCGGCAAGCACCCCGGCCACCACGCAGCCCATCAGGCCCTGCGGTCCGATGAACACCGGATGTGGGGGCACCGGGAAGAGAGGACCCAGTCCCAGAATGTATCGCCGCGCCGCGCCCGCCGTGACGCTGGCCAGGGCCACCGGAATGAAACTCCTCGGCTTCCACTCGAACAGCAGCAGTTCCACTGCCAGCAAGACCGCCGCCACCGGCGATGCGAACGTGGCGGACATTCCCGCCGCCGCTCCAGCCACCAGCAGCGTCTTCCGCTCAGTGGCCGTCAGCCGGAATAACTGCGCGATCATCGACCCGAAGGCGCCGCCCGTCATGATGATGGGACCTTCAGCGCCGAAGGGTCCGCCGGAGCCGATCGAAATGGCGCTCGAAAGCGGCTTCAGCAGCGCCACTTTCGGTTCGACTTTACTGCCGCTCATCAGGATGGCTTCAATCGCTTCCGGAATGCCGTGGCCGCGAATCCGCTCTGAGCCGTACCGAGCCATGAAGCCGATAATCAGGGCGCCGACCACGGGCACGGCCACTTCCCACCAACCCAGCCGGTTCGTCGCCGGCGAGACCAGGGCCGTGCTCCATCGCTGAAAGAAGAACAGATTTGTGAAAATGCCGATCAGCTTCAGCAGCGCCAGTGCGATAAAGGCGCTGACGAAGCCAATCAGTACCGCCAGCGCCGAAATGGAGACCGCCCGCGGCGTCATCGTGAAATCGCCCAAACTCGCCAGGACAGCCTTGCGATGCGCCTTCATCGGGGCGCCTCCCCAACCTGCAACAGAGCCTGGAGTGCGTTCACCAGGACCGGACCGGAGGAGCTCAGTTCTTCGCGGTGCACGCTGGATAGGCGGTGGAGTTTCTCCAGCCCGCTTGGCGTCAGCCGGACGCGGACTTGCCGGCGATCCTTTTCCGCCCGGGTTCGCTCCGCCAGTTGGCGTTCGACGAGGCGGTCCACCAAACCGACCGCGCTATTGTGCTTCAGGAGGAGGTTCTCGGCGAGCTCGCCCATAGTGGGTCCCGCATCCGTTGTATCGGGATCCCATAAGGAGCGGATCGCCAGCATCATCTGATGCTGTTGGGGTTCCAGCCCTTCGGCGCGCGCCGCAGCCTCGCTAAAATGCAGAAAACGCCGGATTTGGTAGCGAAAACTTCCCAGCGCCTGATACTCGGCAGTGTCCATTCACTAGTATTATATCGCAATGCGATATAAATGGGCCATGCTCCACACGTATGTAGACGCACTTTTTTAAGTACTGTTACGGAAAATACTGAGGGGTATCCTCAGTTTTTTCTTGATTATTTCCCTGGCAGTAATTTATCCTATCAATTCCTGGGATTTAACCGGACTTATTAATCGGAAATGACCTAGGTGTGTTTAGGAAAAAGCTGACAAATGACGCTCACTCTTCCCATCCCCACATCAGCCGAACGCAGCCGAATTTTGGCAGTCGATGCCATGAGACGCCGGGCTCTCGAGCGGCTTTATGAACGCAGAGCCACCCTGGAGAATTTGATTGACTCCCTGGAGGACTACCAGAGGCTGCAGAATACCCGCCAGACGTCGAAGATTGAGTTTATCGCTGAGCGGAAGTGCTCGTAAGGTTCCGTTCAATCGCGAATTTCACTAGTCCCACCAAGTCATGCACATTGAGTTTGCGCATGAGGCTTGCCCGGTAGGTGTCTACGGTTTTTGGACTGATGTCGAGCAATTCGGCAATGTCCTTGGCTCGTAAGCCGTTGACCAGGTAGGAGAAAACCTCCATTTCGCGAGGACTCAGGCAGGCCAGCGGGTCCTCAACCGGACGCTGGTCCACGCGCGTGAACAGTCCGGCTCCGCGGAGGAGCGGCGAAACGTAAACGCCCCCGTCCCTGACAAAACTAATAGCATCCAGCAAATGACGGCCGGGCCCATCCTTTAACAGGTAGGCATCGGCTCCGGCCCGCAGCGCTTCCATCACGGTAGACTCTTCGCGGCTGATTGAAAGAATCATCAGCTTGGCGGTGCAACCCACGGCCCGGAGACGCCGGATGGTTTCCGCTCCGGTCATGAGGGGCATGTGCAGGTCGAGGATTGCGAAGTCCGGACTGAGACTGGAAATCATCTCGAAGGCCGCCGACCCGTCTGAACACTGACCCACCACGTCCATGCCGTTCGAAGCACAGAGAGCCGCG
>DASZMZ010000154.1:0-18084 GCA_035551455.1 Candidatus Sulfopaludibacter sp. | reverse complement strand
GATCACGAGCAGTTCTTGGCTGCCCGGGTCATAGCCGACTCGGTCCAGGTTGGTGGACTCCAGTGACAACAGGTGCACAGCAACTGTCCTCCTGGAAACATTCTACGACAAAAATGTTCTTAAGTGAACAGTATTGGGCTTCAGCCTGTCCAGCCTGAAAAACAGGCCCTGTCGCCTTACCGCGCGATCAGCCGGTCCGACTGCTTGAACGGCGGTGTCAGGACCGAAATTGCCTGAAGCTTGCGGTGTTCCGATACCGTGGCGACCGTCCGAAACTCGTGCTGCACCATCTGAAGCGATACCCGATGGCCGTCGCAGCGCACGATTCGCCCCGAAATCACCAGTTGCATCGGCGCCGTATTGTGGAGCATCGCAGGCCACGATACCGACAGTTCCGCGTTCAGACCCACCGGCAGCGAGCGGTTGGCGTTGAACTGAATGCCGCCGCTGGAAAGGTCCACTGTGTTGCCCACCCCCGTCTCCAGTACGCGCTTCCGCCGAATCAGCTTCCACCGCAAATCCAAGTGCATTTCGTAACGCCGATCGCTCCGGCGATCCCCCGGGATCAGTTCCACTTCGTCAGGTTGCCGTTCAAATGCCATAATTGCCTCTCATTATGCGGAGATAGGCGGTCGAACAACAGTCATGGAGGTACTCGAATGAAGTACCCTGGGTACCTAAGAAATGTCCGAGAGCAAACCAGTCGCGGCCATTTTTCTTCTGTAACTCGTTTCATTTGTTGGCAGAACGGCGCAAAGGCACGGCCTCTTGGTATTCTCATAGAAGTATGACTGCTCTTCGTCTGTGCCTCGCGCTGGTGCTGGGTTCGGCTTTGCTGCCCGGGCAGGACCTGAAAGCCTTCGAGAAAAAGGTCACTGAGTTTACGCTGCCCAACGGTCTTCACTTCATAGTGGTTGAGCGGCACGAAGCCCCCGTAGTCTCCTTCCATACCTACGTCAATGCCGGGAGCGTTGACGATCCGAGCGGCGAGACCGGCATCGCCCACATGTTCGAACACATGGCCTTCAAAGGTACCGAGACCATCGGCACCAGAGACTGGCCGGCGGAAAAAAAGGCCCTGGAAGCCGTCGAGGACATCTACGACCGCCTCGAAGCCGAGCGCAATAAAGGCCCCAAGGCCAACGCCAATCAGATCTCGTCGCTCGAACTTCAACTCCGCGGCGCCATCACCACGGCCAACGCCTACGTGGTGCCCAACGAGTTCTTCCGTATCATCGAAGAAAACGGCGGCGCCGGACTGAACGCCGACACGTCGCTCGACTATACCGAGTACTTTTACAGCCTTCCCTCCAATCGCATCGAGCTCTGGTTCCTCCTCGAATCGCAGCGCTTCCTGCACCCCGTATTCCGCGAGTTTTATAAGGAGCGCGACGTGGTGATGGAAGAGGAGCGGATGCGCATCGAATCCAATCCCCAGGGCAAACTGGTGCAGCAGTTTCTCGCCACCGCCTTTGAAGCCCATCCCTATCGCGTTCCCGGCACCGGCTGGCCCAGCGACGTGATGAACCTCCGCAGCCGCGACGCGCGCAACTTTTTCGAGAAATACTACGTCCCCTCCAATATCACCATCGCCATTGTGGGCGACGTGGACCCGGCGTCCGCCCGCCGCATGGCCGAACAATATTTTGGACCCCTTGCCGCCAAACCGCTGCCTCCCCTCATCCACACCGTGGAGCCGCCCCAGGCCGGCAACAAGACCGTCACCGTGGACTCGCCCAGTCAGCCCATTCTGCTGCTCGGCTATAAGCGCCCGGACCAGTACGATCGCGACGACGTGGTGTTCGACTGCCTGCAACTCATCCTCTCCAGCGGCCGCACCTCGATCCTCTATAGAGATCTGGTGCAGGATAAGAAAATCGCCATCCAGGCGCAGACCGCCGGCACCTTCCCCGATGGCCGCTATCCCAACGAATTCGTTTTCTTCGTGGTGCCCGCGCTGGGCCACACAGTCGAAGAAAATCAGAAGGAACTGGACGACGTGATGGCGAAGTTCGAAGCCACCAAAGTGGATGAGGAAACCCTGAACCGCGCCAAGACCAAGGCTCGCGCCGGTGTCATCCGCCGGCTGGCCGACAATGCCGGACTGGCCAGTCTGATGACGTCTTACTACGCCAATTACGGCGACTGGCGTAAGCTATTCACCTCGCTCGACGATCTCAACAAAGTTACTGCCGCCGACGTCCAGCGCGTGGCCATCAAATATTTCTCCGGCGCCACGCGCACCGTTGCCTACATTCGAACGCAAGCACCGCCGCCTTCCAGCGCGCCGCGCCCGGGGGTCCGCAAATGAGAAGACTACTCGCGTTGATCACGTTGGCCGCCTCTTCCCTGACAGCGCAGACCGCCCCCCGGCCCGCGGCCGCTCGCCCCGCCGCGGCCCGCCCCGCTGCCACGCCTTCCTATAAGGACCTGAAGTTCCCGGCCCTCAAACCCATCCCCGTTCCTCCCGTCGAAAGCGTGGTTCTGCCCAACGGCATGCGCCTCTATCTCCTCGAAGACCATGAATTGCCGGTCATCAACGGAGCCGCGCGCGTCCGCACCGGCAACCTGTTCGACCCGCCCGACAAGATCGGCCTGGCCACCCTCACCGGTATGGTGATGCGCACCGGCGGCACCAAGAACCAGCCGGGCGAAGAGTTGGACAAATCTCTCGAAAACGTCGCCGCCGCCGTCGAAACCAGCATCGCCGAAAGTTCAGGCTCCGTCTCCTTTTCCTCGCTCAAGGAAAATGTCGATCCCGTCCTGGCGATCTTTCACGATGTGATCACTGCGCCCGAATTCCGCCAGGACAAAATCGACCTGGCCAAGAATCAGCTCCACAGCAGCGTGGCCCGCCGCAATGACGACCCCGGCTCCATCGCCGGACGCGAATTCTCCGACCGCGTGTACGGCAAGGATTCGCCCTACGGCTGGCAGATGGAACACGCCACCATCGACGCCATCACGCGCGCCGACATGCTGAACTTCTACCAGCGCTACTTCTTCCCGTCCAACATCATGCTCGCCGTCTGGGGCGATTTCGACGCCAAGGAAATGCAGGCGAAACTCCAAAAGCTATTCGCCGATTGGACGGTGAAACAGCCGCCCGTCCCGGACTTCCCCAAGGTCACCGCCAAACCCGTGGCCGGCACTTACCTGGCCGTCAAACGGGATACCGCCCAGACGTTTTTCACCATGGGACATCTCGGTGGAGTGCTCGACGATAAGGACTACCCGGCCCTCGAAATCATGTCGGCCATCCTGGGCGAAGGCGGACAGAGCCGTCTCTTCCAGTTGGTGCGCACCAAGATGGGCAACGCCTACAACATCAGCGCCGATTGGGGCGCCAACTACGATCATCCCGGTCTGTTCGAAGTCTCCGGCAGCACCAAGAGTTACTCCACCGTCGAGACTCTGCGCGCCGTTGAAAAGGAAGTCGAACGCATCCGCACCACTGAGGTCACCGAAGACGAATTGAAAACGGCCAAGGAAACCGCGCTCAACAGCCTGGTCTTCGCCTTCGATTCCCGCACCAAAACGCTGGGCCGCGTCCTCACCTACGCCTATTACGGTTACCCCAAGGATTTCATCCAGCAATATCAGAAGGCGTTGAGCGAAGTCACCCGCGCCGACGTCCTCCGCGTAGCCAAAACCCATCTGGACCCCGACCATTTCACCATCGTCGCCGTCGGCAACCCGGAGGCTTTCGAAGAACCACTGGATAAACTCGGAGCGCCGGTGAAATCCATCGATCTCACCATTCCGTTTCCTCCCCGTCCCAGCGGCGGTGGACCGGCAAAAGCCCGCCAGCTTCTCGCACGCGCACAGACCGCCGCCGGTGGAGTCGACAAACTGTCGGCCGTCAAGGACTTCTTCCAGTCGATGGAAGTGGATCTCGTCCCGGCAGCCGGCGGTCTCAAAGTGCAATTGCGCGATCGCTGGCTGAGTCCCGAATCCTTCCGCCAGGACAGCGAAACTCCCGCCGGCAATATCTCCGCCTATTACGACGGCAAGGAGGGTTGGATCTCCATGCCGGAGGGCGTGAGCCCGCTGGCCGGTCCGCAATTGAGCCAGGTGCAGGGCGATCGCGCCCGCCTCTATTTCCGCCTGCTGCTCAGCGATCGCATCGCCGGAAGAACCGTCACCGGCTCCGGCGATCAGAGCATCGACGTCACCATGGCCAGCGGAGAACCCGTCAAAGTCAAGTTCGATTCGACTACCGGGCTGCTGAAAAGCGTTTCCTACCAGGCCGTCAATCTCTCCGGCCCCGGCATGGAAGTGGAAGACGTTTTTTCCGACTTCCGCGACGTGGACGGCATCAAAGTGCCCTTCCACGTGGTGATCAATCAGGGCGGCCAGAAGTTCGCCGACGTCACCGTCAAAGAAGCGAAATTCAATTCCGGACTGAAGCTCTCCGACCTGGAGCAGAAGCCCGCCGCCGAGGTGAAAAAATGAAACGCGCGGCCATCTTCCTGCTTGCCTTCGCCTCTCTGGCTCCCGCCGCCGATGAGAGTCGCCAGGACCGCGGCAAGCGCGTCGTCAACGAAGCCATTGCCGCTCTGGGCGGCGACGCCTTCCTGCACATGCAAGACCGCGTGGAAACCGGCCGCATGTATTCGTTCTACCGCGAGCAGATTTCCGGCTTCTCCAGCGCCATCATTTACACCCGCTATCTCCCGCCCTCCCCCGACAAACTGGCCGTCCGCGAACGCGAGATCTTCGGCAAGAAACAGGACGAAGGCTCGCTCCTGTTCACCGAAGACGGCGCTTGGGATATCACCTTCCACGGTGCCCGCCCCTTCGACGACCAGCGCTGGAATAACTATCTCGACGCCACCCGCCGCAATATCTTCTACATCCTCCGCGAGCGCCTCAATGAGCCCGGAATGATGCTGTATTCGCAAGGCTCGGACTTCTACGAACGCATGCCGGTGGAGATTGTCGATATCACCGACGCCGCCGGAGTTACCATCACCGTCTACTTCGATAAAACCACCAGGCTGCCCATTCGCCAGACCTCGCGCAAGCGCAACCCGCAGTTCAAAGACTTCGACAACGAGGTCAGCATCTTCGGTAAGTACCGCGACGTCGGCAGCGGCGTCAAATGGCCGTACGACGTAAAGCGCGAGCGCAACGGCGAAAAGCTCTACGAGATGTACTCCGATGCCGTAGAGGTCAACAAGAGCCTCAAGGACAGTCTCTTCGCCCTGCCTGCGAATCTGAAAGTGCTGCCCAAACCGAAATGAGCAGTCCCACCGTCGACCGCCAGTCCATCGCCTCCACCTACCAACTCATTCGACCCCACATTCGCCGCACGCCGGTGGTAGACGTCGATGGCGCGGATTTCGGATTGCCCGGAGTCCGCCTCACGCTCAAGCTCGAATTGATGCAGCACACCGGGTCTTTCAAAACTCGCGGCGCCTTTGCCAACCTGCTGACGCGGAAGATTCCCGCCGCGGGTGTCGTCGCCGCGTCCGGCGGCAATCACGGAGTCGCCGTGGCCTATACCGCCGGCAAACTCGGCGTCCCCGCGCGCGTCTTCGTGCCCACCGTGGCCTCCCCCGCGAAAATGGAGCGGATCCGCGGCTACGGAGCCGACCTCGTAGTCACCGGCGACCGCTACGCCGACGCCTTGGCCGCCAGCGAGATCTGGGCCGCCGATTCTCACGCCATGCCTGTCCACGCCTACGATCAGATCGAAACGCTACTCGGACAAGGCAGCGTGGGCTTGGAATTTGAAGAGCAGGCTCCCGGACTGGACTCCCTCCTCGTCGCCGTCGGCGGCGGAGGACTCATCGGCGGAATCGCAGCCTGGTACGCCGGCAAAACCGCGCTGATCGGAGTCGAGCCGGAAGCCGCTCCCACCTTGGCCCGCGCTATGGATGCAGGCCGCCCCGTCGACGCACCCGCCGGAGGCATCGCCGCCGATTCGCTGGCGCCGCGCAGTGTCGGAGCGCTGATGTTTCCGCTGGCGCAGCAGTACGTCCAACGCGTGGCGCTGGTCCCCGATACGGCCATTCAAGAGGCGCAGCGGACTCTCTGGCGCGTGCTGCGCGTGGCCACCGAACCCGGCGGCGCCGCTGCCATGGCCGCCCTGCTGGCGGGCCGCTACCGACCCGCCAGTGGCGAGCACGTGGGAGTGCTGGTCTGCGGCGCCAACACCACGGCCGTCGATTTCGGCGAAGCTACCACCGCAAGCCGATCGTAACCGGAATCATCGTCGTGGCCACGGGACGCGTGAAAATGTAGTGATAGCGCGCTTCCACGAACGCCTTCAACCGGCTGTTCCCCAGCTTGAAGGATGCTCCCACTCCGCCATCCAAGCCGCCCTTATATTGGCTGTACGACGCCAGAATCTGATTCGTGCCCACCAGGCCGGGATAGAAGCCAAACCACGGATCGAAGAAGGTCGTCTCCGCCACGCCGGGCTGCGAGAATTCCACGGTGCGATGATAGATGCCGCCGCCGCCCGTGAAGTAAATGTCCGCCGGACCTTCCTGCGTCACGTGGATCACCGGGTCAAGCGTGAAGCCCCAGGTGCGAACCACGCCATTGGGCGCGCCCACCTGATTCAACACATTGCTATTGACACCGATGTCGTTGAACATGAAGTCCAGCATGAGTCCGAGATGATTATTGGAAACACCTGCGCCCGCCGCGATATTCCAGCCGACATCGTCCGTGCGGCTCGCCGTGGGATTCAGGGGTACCGTGGGGCCTGCGCCGACAAAGCCGGTGAAACGCGGCTGCGCCAAGGCGGGAATTGCTGCCAGGCAGCAAAGAGCAACGTAAGTTGAAAATGTTTTCATGAAAGAAAGATCCTCACGCCGCATAAAGGCAAACCGTCCGCCAATGCAAAAAAACAGACCGCTCAGCCTTGAAACAGTGAGATTCCAGCGATACCCGCGGCCCCCGCGGACAAACAATCTATGGAATTTTGTTGTGTAATCCCACCCAATGCGAGCACTGGAATAGAGACGCTGCGCACAGCCTCGCGCAGTCGGCCGAGCCCTTGCGGCTCTCCGTATGCGGCCTTCGACAGGGTGCGAAAAATAGGACTAAACACGGCGAAGTTCGCTCCCTCCTCTTCGGCGATTTGGAGTTCGGCAAGGGAGTGAGTCGATACACCAATCAGGAAACCTGCCGGTGTGATCGCGCGCAACACACGCGGCGAAATCGAGCCCGCTGGCAGATGCACGCCATGCGCTCCGCAGGCCACCGCGATATCGGTTCGCGAATTCACCAACACCTGCGTGCCATGCGGATTGGGGAGCGCTAACGCTTCTCGCACCAGCGCGCAGAGGTCACGCGCGGACATATCTTTTTCGCGAATCTGGATCCGCTCAATTCCGTTTTCCATAGCGCGCGCGATTTTACCGAGCACGCCATCTACCCCGCGACAGCAGTGCCGATCAGTAATGTAATATCTCATCGCACCCCGGTTCACGCGCACGTGCATTCTGACTCCTGACTTCTGGCTCCTGACTCCCAAATCCCGCAGGGATTTCAAGGGCGGAGCCCTTGGGTCTTATACCTGCCGGAATCGCGCGCTGAAGTGGCGCAGAAACGGCGGCTCCTCCACAATCTCGAGCCCGCGGATTTTCTCCTTCCGCTCGTTCACTTCCAGGATCGCCTCCACCACGTAGTCGATATGACTCTGCGTATAAACCCGCCGCGGAATCGCCAGACGCAGCAACTCGTGCCGCGCCGCCGCCCCGAACATCAGCGTGCCAATCTCCACCGACCGGATCCCGGCATGCCGGTACAACTCCACCGCCAGCGCCTGACCCGGAAATTGCTCCTTCGGAATATGCGGCAGCATGCGCGCCGCATCGATGTAGATCGCATGACCTCCGGGAGGCTCCACGATCGGCACTCCGTGATCCGCGATATGCCGCCCCAGATAGCCCGTGGACACGATGCGGTACCGCAGATAATCGGGATCCAGAATTTCGTCCAGCCCCACGGCAATCGCTTCCAGATCCCGTCCCGCCAACCCGCCGTAAGTGGGGAAGCCCTCGGTCAGAATCAGCAGGTCGGCTTCGCGCTGCGCGATCCGATCGTCGTTCGTACACAGGAAGCCGCCGATGTTGGCGAAGGCGTCCTTCTTAGCGGAAAACGTGCACCCATCGGCGTATGAGAACATCTTCTGCGCAATCTTCTTGGGCGTCCAATCGGCATACCCCAGCTCGCGCTCGCGGATGAACCAGGCGTTTTCGGCGAACCGGCAGGCATCCAGGTACAGCGGAATTTTGTGGTACTGGCAGACTTCCTTCACGGCCGCGATATTGGCCATCGAGACCGGCTGTCCGCCGCCTGAATTGTTGGTGACCGTCAGCATCACCAGCGGAATATGGGCCGCGCCTTCTTTCGCGATCAGCGCTCCCAACGCCGATACGTCCATGTTGCCTTTGAAGTCCAGCCGCGCCTGCGTGTCCGCCGCTTCCGGAATCGGCAGGTCAACCGCGCGGGCACCCGTGAATTCGATATTGGCGCGCGTCGTATCGAAGTGCGTGTTGGACGGCACCACGTTGCCGGGCTTGCAGACCACCGTGAACAGGATGCGCTCCGCCGCGCGTCCTTGGTGCGTGGGAATCATGTGGCGCAGGCCCGTCAACTCGTCGGCGGCCCGCTTCAGGCGATAGAAACTCTCGCTCCCGGCATAGGATTCGTCGCCCCGCATCAGCGCCGCCCACTGTTCGGTCGACATGGCGCTGGTTCCCGAATCCGTCAGCAGGTCGATCAGAATATGCCGCGCGTCAATGAGGAAGAGATTGTATCCGGCCCGTTCGAGATAGGCCTCCCGCTCAGCGGCGGTGGTGTGTCGGAGCGGTTCCACGCTTTTAATCCGGAACGGCTCGATGATGGTGCGCACGTTCGAATTATCGCGCAGTTCGGCCTGGAAACTACCCGGTGACCGAACCCCTCCGTCCGGTCACCGGCAGATCCAAAGAAGAAACAGCATCCCGGCGGCCAGTCCAGCCCCGGCTTGATATTCTTGATTTTTTAGATACAAGGCGAACCGGAAAGGTTGCGGATTTTTCGAGGCCGCCGCCGTGATTCGCGGCAACAGCGCCGGCACCGCCTCCGCATACGCCGCGTACTCCGGAAACAGCTTGCGCAAATGCTGCTCCTCCAGTTGAATCACCGGCAGATACACGAACAAAAACACCGCTGCGAACAGCACCCCCAGAAACACATTCCGCGACGCCACCACCAATCCCGCCGCCACCAGCAGCGTCCCGATGTACAGAGGATTCCGCGTATACGCATACGGTCCGCCCGTCGCCAGTTCGCGATTCTTGGCCAGACACCCCGCCGCCCACGCACGCAGCGCCAGTCCGCACAATGAGATCGGCAGCCCCGCCCATAGCGATTCCCGCGTGGGATGCGACAGCAGCCCGAACACCACCACAATCAGGAAACCACTCGGCACCCGCAGCCGCGCAACGGCGTCCGCGTAGCGCTTCGGAAACTGCATCAGACTAGACACCCGAGCGCCGTCTTCAGCGCCGCGAACACTTGCTCCGGATCAATCTGCCGCATACTTTCGTCGATCGCCGCGCCTCTCTGGTAACTCGTCGTCGATCCGGGCTTCCGCAGCACCTGCAGCGTGCCGCCGTAAGGACCATTGCGCATCGGATCCGTCGGACCGAACACCGCCACTCCCGGCCTTCCCAGCGCCGCCGCCAGATGCAGCGGTCCGCTATCCACGCCCAGAACCGCCGCCGCGCGCCGTGTAGCGTCAATCAGCCCCGGCAGTCCCGAACAATGCAACAGCGCGTCGGGCGCCAACGGGAATGCCGACCCGGGCGGTCCATTCAACACCAGCGGCACACCCAACTCCTGGCGCAACCGTGTGGCCAGCACCGCATAATGTTCCATCGGCCATTGCTTGCCGCGCCACCCGGCCAGCGGAGACGCCAGCACGAAATCGCCCTCCGGCAACTGCCCCTCCGCGCTCCCCGCCGGCAGCGGAAACGTGTGCAGCACGCTGGTAGCGCCCGCCGCCGCCGCCAGATCCAGATTCCGATCCACCACATGCGCCACCGCGGACAGCGTCTTCGAGGAATAAAAAATCGCTGCCGCGCGTTCCCTCACCTGACTCTGGTGAAATCCGTAAATCCGTTCCGGATGCGCCGCCGATGCCAGCGCCGCCGATTGCAGCAGTCCCTGAAAATCCACCGCGAAATCATACTCCTCGCGCCGCAGTTCCTGCCACGTCCCGTACAGCCCCGCCGGAAAATCGCGCCGTAAAAATACCAGCCGGTCCACGAAGGGATTACCTTCCAGCAGCGGAGCCCAATGCGGCTTCACCAGCCACGTCAATCGCGACCCCGGGAAATTGTGTTTGAGCGACGCCACCGCGGGAAGGGCATGCAGAATGTCCCCCATGGCGCCGAGCCGGACCACCAGGATCCGCACGCTAGGCTTGCCGTTGCTGGACATGCTCTTTCAGCCGGCGGACGCGGCCCGCATCCTCGGTCTCCAGCCGCACCACAACCGTCGGCTTGAGAGTCTCGATAAGCGCGTCCACGTCTCCATCATCGGCAGTTAACACGTAGTCTACCACGCGTAATGCGGCCACCAATTCGGCCCGCGCCGCCAGCGGAAGCAGAGCGTCCGAACCCTGTGAAACCACCACCAACAGCGCACTTCCCCTCGTGCCGCTGCGTACTTGTGCCAGCTCCCGGGCATGCTCCGCCCGCAGTACGTCGAAGTAGCCGGTAACCACCGCCAGCGGCCGTCCCACCACCGCCTCCGGACCGGTCAGGATCTTGTTTCGCGTGTCCATGCAGCGGCGGACTCCTCCAGTAGCTCTTGCGCCACCCCGGCCACCCGTTCGGCCGTCACGCGCGTCATACACCGATGGTCAATGGGACACTCGCGCAGCAGGCACGGACTGCACTCGGCATGCTCCCGCACAACCCGCGCCAGCGGCCCGGTGGGTCCCGTCGTCGTGTCGTCGGTCGCGCCGAATACGGTCACCGTGGGAACTCCCAGCGCGCTCGCGATATGCATCGCGCCGGAATCATTCGTCAGAAACAGGCGGCAGGCAGCCGCCATATCGATGAACTCCCGCAGACTCGTGGCGCCCGCCAGATTCTGCGCCGGCAAACCAGCGCCCCGAATGGCAGCGGCCACCTCCCCGCACAGCTCCTTTTCCCCGCTCGACCCGAATATCGCCGCCGCGCCAAAGCCCGGAGCCACCATTTTCGCCGCCGCCGCAAACCGCTCCGCCGGCCACTGCTTGGCCGTCCCATACGCCGCCCCCGGACTAATCCCCAGCACCGGACCCGCCATGCCGAGCCGTTTCATCTGCTCCTCCCCGCTCTCCCGCGCCTCCGGGATGCCGTCCAGCCGGATCGACTCGCTCACCGGAAACCGCTCCAGCATTCCCGCCCGGCGCAGCAATTCCAAATAGTAGAAGCGCTCGTGCCGCGGAATGTCCCCCGGCTCCGGCACCGCAATCGCATCCGTCAGCAGCATGCCGCGCGCGTCGCGATTGTACCCGATGCGCACCGGAATGTCCGCCAGCCACGCCATCAACGCCGCGTCGAAAGCGTTCTGCAGCAGAATCGCGCCATCGAACCTCTCCCGTTTCAGCGCGCGCGCAAATTCCCGCTTCGCCGCCAGTCCCTTCTGCGCCGTATACGGAATCACCCGGTCGATACATCGCTCCCGCCCATACAAATCGGCCACCCAGGGACGCGCCACCACCGCGATGTGCGCATGCGGGAACACGCCGCGGATCGCACGAATCGCCGGAAGCGACATCACCGCGTCGCCCAGCCAGTTCGTCGCGCGCACCATGACTCGCGAAAATGACGATGGGTTGAAGGCCACTATTTTTCAGGATAACTGTTTGCAACACGAGTGGTCTGCGTCCGACCGTAAGTAGGATAGACGGTCGCCTTTTGCCGTCTGTCCAGCCGAGCGCAGCTCGGCTTGATAATGGTCCGCACTACACTAGGATTATGTCGTTTCGTCTGGCGGTGAACTACCGGCCGCGCGGGGATCAGGAAAATGCCATCGCCGAACTCACCCGCGGAATCCGCGATGGCGAACAGCATCAGGTGCTGCTCGGAGTCACCGGCTCCGGCAAAACGTTCACCATGGCCAAGGTCATCGAAGCCATGGGCCGTCCCGCCATCGTGCTGGCCCACAACAAAACCCTGGCCGCCCAGCTCTATCACGAGTTCAAAAGCTTCTTCCCGGACAACGCCGTCGAGTACTTCGTCAGCTATTACGATTACTACCAGCCCGAAGCCTACATTCCCAGCAGCGACGTCTACATCGAAAAAGACGCCACCGTCAATGACGAGCTCGATAAGCTCCGCCTCTCCGCCACCCGTTCCCTCTTCGAGCGGCGCGATTGCGTCATCGTCGCCAGCGTAAGCTGCATCTACGGCCTCGGCTCGCCGGAAGCCTATTACGGCATGCTCCTCATGCTGGAAAAAGGCCAGAAGATTTCCCGCAATCAGATCCTCTCCAAACTCGTGGAGATCCTCTACGAGCGCAACGACGCCGATTTCCGCCGTGGCACGTTCCGGGTCCGCGGCGACGTCATTGAGGTCTACCCCACCTACGACGATTACGCCTATCGCATCGAACTCTGGGGCGACGAAGTCGAGAGCCTCTCCCAAATCGATCCGCTCTTGGGACAGGTCAAGCAGACCTACGTCCGCCTTCCCATCTACCCCAAAACCCACTACGTCATGAGCGAAGAGACGCGCCTCGATGCCATGGAGAGCATCCGCACTGAGCTCGAATGGTGGCGCCAGGAGCTCGATAAACAGGGCAAGGCCATCGAGGCCCAGCGCCTCTACCAGCGCACCATGTTCGATCTCGAAATGATGAAGGAGATCGGCTACTGCCACGGCATCGAGAACTACTCGCGCCACTTTTCAGGACGCCTGCCCGGCGAAGCCCCGCCCACCCTCCTCGACTACCTGCCCGCCGACTCCCTCATGTTTCTCGACGAAAGCCACCAGACCGTCCCCCAGTTGCACGCCATGTATCACGGCGATCGCTCCCGCAAAGAGGTCCTGGTGGGCCACGGCTTCCGCCTGCCGAGCGCGCTCGACAATCGCCCGCTCACCTTCGAGGAGTTCGAGCATCGCGTCAATCAACTGGTCTACGTGTCCGCCACCCCGGGACCCTATGAACTCACCAAGACCGCCGGCGTCGTGGTCGAACAGATCATCCGCCCCACCGGCCTGATCGATCCCACCGTGGAGATCCGCCCCGTCAAAGGCCAGGTCGACGACCTGCTCGGCGAAATCCGCAAACGCACCGCCAACAATCAGCGCGTCCTGGTCACCACCCTCACCAAACGCATGGCCGAAGATCTGGCCGAGTACTATTCCGAAGTCGGCGTAAAGTGCCGCTACCTGCACTCCGAAGTCACCACCTTCGACCGCATCAAAATCCTGCGCGATCTGCGCCGCGGCGAATTCGACGCCCTGGTCGGCATCAATCTCCTGCGCGAAGGTCTCGACCTCCCCGAAGTCTCCCTCGTGGCCATCCTCGACGCCGATAAGGAAGGCTTCCTCCGCTCCTCCGGCTCGCTGCTCCAGACCATCGGACGCGCCGCCCGCCACGTCGAAGGCCACGCCATCCTGTATGCCGACGTGATGACCGACAGCATGCGCAAAGCCCTGGGCGAGACCGGGCGCCGTCGCCAGACCCAGCTCGAATACAACGAGCTCCACGGCATCATCCCCCAATCCATCGTCAAGCCCATCGACATGAGCCTGGTCGCCGTCGCCGAAGGCGATTACGTTACCGTGCCCATCGAGGAAGACGAAGAGGTCGATAACCTCACGGCCGAACAGCGCATCAAATTCATCGCCGAACTCGAAGAACGCATGCGCGAAGCCGCCCGCAAATTCGAGTTCGAAAAGGCCGCCCAAATCCGCGACCGCGTCAAATCCCTCAAGCTGTAGATTCAGTCACTCACAGAGCCGCGAGCGTTTGGCGAGCGACCTTTACCACGGGCAGCCTGGGACGGACCATCACCCTTCGCCTTTTGTAGTAGCCTGGGCCTCAAATTTCCCTCGCACTTCAATCTTTCCAGTTACTTCCTCGTGTTGTATACTAGCGCAAAGCTTAAAGTGCGGCGTTTTTCCGCACACGTGTTTTGACCCAAGGCGAACATCTTGGGTTTGGGTGAAATTCAGGTTACGAAAATAGTCTTGTGAGAGGTGGGATAGATGAACTGCGTAAGTTCAGTGCGAGCTACGGTGCTTGCCCTAACTGCTTTGTTCTGCATGAACATAGCTAGCGCCCAATCGGATCTTGGTTCGATTTCGGGCTTTGCCAAAGATCCATCCGGAGCAGTCGTGCCGGATGCACAAGTAACAGTGACAAATGAGGCCACCGGCGCGGAACGCCCGGCCAAAACCAACGAAGCCGGCTTTTATACGGTGACTAACATCCCTGCCGGTTTGTATAGCGTGAAGGTGACCGCCAAAGGATTCAAGACTTTCGAATCCACTCACAATAAACTGGATCCCGCGGCGCAACTCGCCCTCGACGCCTCCCTGGTCGTCGGCGCTGCCACCGAAACGGTGGAAGTCACCGCCACGGCGCAGACGCTGCAATCGGAATCGGCGTCCGTACAGGCGCTCGTCTCCCGCCAGCAGATCGATCTTCTGGAATTGAACGGACGCAATCCCGTGGGTCTGGCAGCTCTGGCGCCGGGCGCGCGCGGCGGCAACGCTGCCGGTCTCTCCTTCAACTTCAGCCAGGGGCCGTCCAATTTCAACGGCTCCCGAAATCCCGAAAATCTCATCACGTACGATGGCGCTCCGGCCACCCGAACCCGCTCCAACGGCACCAGCCTCGGCGCCGCCGACGTGGATTCGGTCCAGGAAGTCCAAATCCTGACCGCTGCGTATTCGGCCGAATACGGCCGCACTTCCGGCGCGCAGATCCGCATTCTGACCCGTTCGGGCGGCAAGGATTTCCACGGCGCGGCTTTCGAATACGTCCGCAACGACGCCTTCAATGCCAATACCTGGACCCGCAACCACACCGCCAACGTCCCCGGACTCTTCCCGTTCAACACCGTCCCGCCGTTTCGCTACAACCAGTACGGCTACAACATCGGCGGACCGTTCTACATCCCCAACCGTGTCAATTCGGATAAGAGCAAGTTCTTCTGGTATTGGGCCCAGGAATGGGTAAAGAGCCGGACCACCGATATCGCCAACTGGACCGTCCCCACCAATCTCATGCGCCAGGGCGACTTCAGCGAACTGCTCACCATCAACCCCAAAAACATCCTCGGCAAGGTCACCACGCTGAAGGATCCCAACAGCGGCATTCCGATCCCCGGCAACATCATTCCCAAGAGTCAGCTCAGCCCCAACGGACTGGGAATCCTGAAAGCCTACCCGGCGCCGAACCTCGATGTCCCCATCAACAGCAATCAGTTATTCCTCGTGACTGCCCTGCACCCCACGGACACCCGCAAAGATACCCTCGCCGTGGATATCAATATCACCAATTCGCAGCGGCTGCAGTTCCGGCGCAATAACTACGCCTACTTCGAATATCAACCGCTCGATGGAACACCGCTCGAGACGCCGAAATATTTCAACCGGCCCAACCAGACCAACTCAGCCGATCACGTCTGGACACTAAGTCCGAATAAGGTCAACGAATTGATCGCCACCGTCAGCCTTGACGACGTGTATATCCCGGTCGATCAGGCGCACTTCCTCGATCGCACCACGGTCGGTATCAATTACCCCTACATCTTCCCGAACGGTAAGTTGATCCCCACCCGCATCCCCACTGCGAACATCACGGGCTTGACCGGACTCACCGGCAATCCGTATCCTTCGCATTCCACCGGTCCTATTTACACCCTCGCCGATAGCTTCACCTGGATCAAAGGTAGTCACACCCTGAAGTTCGGCATGTACTACGAAAAATCGGGCGAAAACGATAACGACGAAATCAACGTCTCGGCCTGCCCCACCTGCACCAACAACCAGAACGGTCAGTTCCTCTTCACCGATACCCGTTCCGGTCAGCCCGGCACCGGCAACGCTATCGCCAACACGGCCATGGGCCTGTTCGATACTTACTCGGAACTCGGACAGCGCGCCTACACCATCTTCCGCGGCTCCTCCTTCGAACCCTACGCCCAGGATTCGTGGAAGGTCAGCCAGAAGATGACCATCAACTATGGCTTCCGCTATAGCGTCATCATTCCCTACAAAGCTCTCTGGGGCAATATGATCGCCTTCGATCCGGCCCTCTACGATCCCAGCAAAGCCGTACAGATCGATCCCAAAACCGGCGCCGTCATCGTGACTCCCGGTAGCGACCGCTATAACGGCATGGTGATTCCCGGTGCGGCATTCCCCGCTTCCGGCAACGGACGTTTCCCCGAATCCACCGCCGGAACGTTCGACTATCTGCATCGCGGCGGCACCTATCCGGATTACTTCTCGAAAATCCGTTGGGGCCAGTGGCAGCCTCGCGCCGGCTTCGCCTATCGCCTGAACGAAAAGACCGTCCTTCGCGCAGGCGGCGGCCGTTTCTTCACTCGTCTCGGCGTCAGCGATTCCGTCTTCCTGGGCGGCAATCCCCCCTTCCAGCCCACGGCCAACGTATCGTTCGGCAGCGCCGACAATCCCGGCGGAACCATCGCCAACAGCCTCCCGCTCACCGTCACGACCCAGAGCCGCGACTTCAAGAATCCCGAAGCCTGGAACTGGAACTTCACCGTGGAACGCGAGTTGCCCTTCCAGTCGCAAATCTCCGTCGGTTACGTCGGACGCCGCGGACTCCACCTGCAGCGCGAGTCCAACATCAACCAGCCCACCCCCGACGCCGTTCTGAACGCGCCGGCCGGAACCAACATCGATGCGCTTCGTCCGTACAAGGGCTACAACTCCATTCGCGAAACGGACAACGTAGCCAGCTCGATGTACAATTCGCTGCAGATCGCGTGGAACCGCCGGTTCTACAAGGGCCTGCAGTTCGGTATGGCCTACACGCTGAGCAAGAGCATGGACGATGGCTCCAACCAGCGTGACATCATTCCCGACACCTACTACGCTCACAACCTCTGGGGACCGTCCGAATACGACGACCGCCACGTCTTCATCGCCAACGTGCTCTACGCCCTGCCGGTCTTCAACAACCAACATTTCTCCGGCAAGGTGCTCGGCGGCTGGAACGTCAGCGTCCTGGTTCAGTATCAGTCCGGTCTTCCCACCAGCGTGGGCCGCGGCACCGATTACGTCGGCGTCGGCCTCGATGGCAGCCTCACCGGCGGCATCGGCCAATACTGGGTCTACAACAACTCCAGTCTGGATTACCAGAAGCAGATGGCCCACAACAGCGGCAACACCGACACCAATTGGTGGATCTATCCCTTCAACGAACCCGGATGTAATGCCGTTGGCACGGGCTGCACTCTCAAGTGGACAGCTCCGGCCAAAGGCACCTTCAACCATCAGGACGGCATCCGCGACATGATCTACAACCCCGGTTTCGAGAACTGGAATATCGGTCTCTTCAAGACCTTCCAGGTTCGCGAACACCTGGGCTTCCAGTTCCGCGCGGAAGCCTTCGACGCCTTCAATCACCCCAACTGGAACGGAGTGGGAACCGATCCCACCAACCTCACCAGCTTCATGAAGGTGACCGGCAAAAACAACGACGCCCGCAACCTCCAGCTTTCGTTGCGCTTCTTCTTCTAAACTCCAACCCTCACCAACCCTCCCGGCCCAAACGGGCCGGGAGGCGTTTTGCCTTCCTCCGTGTTCTTCTCTGTGCCCTCAGTGTCCGTGGTGAATCTCATTCGCACATGCCCGTTCCGATCTCCGATATCTCAGGCCTTTACCGAGTTGCCTGTCCATTCCAGCAGGCCGTTGCGCCGGAGCGCGATGCCGCCCTGCCAAGTTCCCTCCGTGCTTCTCCTCCGCAGTGCTAATCCATAAAAATCGTGTTCTCCTGCGAAGCTTTTTCTATGCCGCTAGAGCGATGAGTTGCTTAAGCGGTATGGCCTTAGCAGATTCCAGCGCGTCCACCAGCATGCGACCGCGCTGGGTCAGACGG
>DASZMZ010000153.1:0-19411 GCA_035551455.1 Candidatus Sulfopaludibacter sp. | reverse complement strand
CGCCCGGATATCCTCCAGGCTGGTCGCCTTCGTATCGTCCATGCTGATGATCAATCCCCAGGATCCCGCCTCCCTCCTTCAGGCTCATCTTGCATGAGAATCCAATCCCGGTTTCAGGCTCATCTTGCATGAGACAAGAGTACGGGAGGATTCCGAAAGGGGCATGCTACGATGGAATTTGTCAGGTCTCGGGCTCCGTGCAACGGACGGCCGCAAACCCCGCCAGGTCCGGAAGGAAGCAACGGTAGTGGTGCGGTTCGTGTGCCGCGGATTACCCGGGGCCTGGCATTTTGCGTATGTACCAGGTCATCGCCCGCAAATACCGGCCGCAGACGTTCCAGGACGTCGTGAACCAGGAGCACGTCAAGACAACCCTGGAGAACGCCATCGCGCAGCACCGCATCGCCCACGGCTATATTTTCTCGGGCCAGCGCGGGACCGGGAAGACGACGGTGGCGCGCATTATGGCGCGCTGCGTGAACTGCGTCAATGGCCCCACCACCACGCCGTGCGGCGTGTGCGCCAACTGCGTGGAGGCATCCAGCGGCGGCGGCATGAACGTGATCGAGATCGACGCGGCGTCCAACCGCGGCATCAACGAGATGCGCGAGTTGAATCAGAGTGTGCGGCAGCGTCCTGCCAGCGCGCGCTTCAAGGTATTCATTGTTGACGAAGCGCACCAGATCACCACGGACGCCTTCAACGCTCTCCTGAAGACCATCGAAGAGCCTCCGGAGTGGGTCATCTTCATTCTGTGTACCACCGAATCCCACAAGATTCCGGCTACGATCACCTCGCGCTGCCAGCATTTCAGTTTCCGGTCGGTGGATTTCGACGACCTGACGCGGCGCATGGCATGGATTTGCGAGCAGGAAGGCATTGAGGCCGATCCGGAAGCGCTGGCCGTGCTGGCCGCCGCCGGGGAAGGCAGCGTGCGCGATTCGCTATCCGCATTGGACCAGGCCATCGCCTGCTGCGGCAACAAACTGAATGCCGTCGAAGTGCGGGCGCTGCTGGGCGCTTTCGGGCTCGAACTGCTGCAGAATGTCACGCAGGCGCTGCAGGACAGCAACTCGGCCGCGATGTTGGAAGTGGTGGACGAACTGGAGCGTAACGGCCACAACTTGCAGCATTTCAGCCGTGAACTGGCGCGCTACTTCCGCAATCTGCTAGTGGCGCGGATCTCGGGTCCGGAGACTCGCCTGATTGCAGCCTCGCCGGCGCAAAAGGAAAAGCTCGCGGCCATCGGGCGCTCCTTCTCTGAAGAGGACCTGACCCGCTACCTGCAACTCTCGCTGGACCTTTTCAAGGATTTGCAATCCTCGCTGCAGCCGCGCTTTCATCTGGAGATTGGGCTGGTCCGCCTGGTGCAGGCCGGCCGTTTGCTGCCCATCGAGCAGGCCTTGGCGCAAGTAGGAAGCGCGGCGCAAGTAGGAAGCGCTCCCGCTTCGCCCGCCAGAGTGGCGGAATCCGCGCCTCCGCCGCCGCGTCCCGCGGCAGCTCCGCCCGCGCGCACGGGGCCCTCGCCCTTTGAAATGGATCGCGCCAAGAAGGCAGGAATGGCGCCACCGCCGCCGTCGCGAGAACCGCAATCGTCAGGCGCGAATGCTCTGGCGCCGCAGCCGGTTCGTGCTCCGGAATCGATCGCGGCCGGAGAATGGCGTCAAAAGCTGCACACCGCGCTCACCGAATTGGGCATGGTATTTACGGCCGACGCGGTGGAGCACGCACGCATCGTGGAAGCGGGCGGCGAGTTGCAATTCACAGCCGGCAAAATGGATTCGATGGCGCTGCGGCCCGAAGACCTGAATAAGGCCATCGTGCACCTGACCGGCCGGCCCATGCGGATCAAAGTGATCATAGGCGACCCGGGGCAGACGGAAAAACCGTTGGCCCAGGCAGCAGCCAAACCGTCGGCTGCCGAGCAAGACGACGCCACGGACCGCGCGCTGGCCAATCCCGAAGTTCAACGATTCCGCGAAGTATTCGGCGGCGAAGTTCGCAAAGTTCGCAATCTGAAGGAGTAGCTACGTGAAACTACCCGGCAATATGCAGCAAATGATGCGCCAGGCGCAGCAGATGCAGGACAAGTTGCAGCAGGAAATCGCCGCCATCAAGGTGGATGCCACGGCCGGCGGCGGCATGGTCTCCGTCCAGATGGACGGGCAGAAGAATCTGCTCGCCGTGAAGATCGACCCGGAAGTGGCGGGCGATGTGGAGATGCTGCAGGACATGATTGTGGCGGCGTGCAGCGAAGCGATTAAGAAGATCGACGAGAACATCAAGGGCAAGATGGGCGGAATGCTGGGCGCGATGGGTCTGCCTCCCGGCATGTTCTAGGCCGGAAACCCCTATGCCCGATTTCGCGGAACCGCTGGCGCGCCTGATCAACGAATTCAAAAGGCTTCCCGGCATCGGTCAGAAGTCCGCGCAGCGCATCGCTTTTCACCTGCTGCGCACCGGCCGGGAAGACGCCGAGCACCTCTCGCAGGCCATTCTGGACATTAAGGACAAGCTGGGATTCTGCGCGCTGTGCAATAACATCAGCGACGCGGAACTGTGCCAGTTCTGCCGCGATCCGAATCGCGATTCCCGGGTGGTGTGCGTGGTGGAAGAGCCCAACGGCATCATCGGCATTGAGACCACCCGTCAGTTCGAAGGCCGGTACCACGTGCTGCATGGCGCGCTCTCGCCTTTGCGCGGCATCGGGCCGGAATCGTTGAAGATCAAGGGCCTGGTGGAGCGCATCGGCAAGGGCGAGATTCAGGAAGTGATCGTGGCCACGAATCCGAATGTGGAAGGCGAAGCTACGGCGGTCTACCTGGCCCGGCTGCTCAAACCTCTCGGAGTCCGCGTGAGCCGCATCGGCATGGGCATTCCCGTAGGCAGCGACCTGGAATTCGCCGACGAAGTGACCATCTCGAAGGCCATGGAAGGCCGTCGGGAGATGTAGGAAGCAGAAGGCAGGAGGCAGCGGTCTCTAATTTGCGGCACTACCGTTGCCCGCAAGCGCCTCGCGGACCTTGTGCACGAGGGCGCTTACAGTAAAGGGCTTGTGCAGGAATGGTGTGGATGGGTCGAATACCCAACTGGCGCTGACGCGATTGTCGGTGTACCCCGACATATAGAGCACTTTCGTGAGCGGCCGCATGTCGAGGACGGTCTCCGCCAATTCGAAGCCGCTGATCCGCGGCATCACGATGTCCGTAAACAGCAGGTGAATGTCGCCCGGGTAGTCACGGCAGATCTCAATGGCTCGCGTCGGGGTTTCCGCCTCCAACACGTGGTATCCATTCTTCGTCAGCCTGGCGAACACCAGTTTCCGGATGGCTGGCTCGTCCTCGCACAACAACACGGTCTCGGTCCCGCGCGTATCCTCTGACTGGTTTTCAGCGGCGGCCATCTCCGCGGGGACCTCGGTGAGCGGCAGGTAGACTTTGAATGTGGTGCCCTGGCCCGGTTCGCTATACACCATGATCTCGCCGCTGTTCTGCTTCACAATGCCGTAGACGATGGAAAGGCCGAGTCCCGTGCCCTTGCCCGCCTCCTTCGTCGTAAAGAACGGCTCGAACAGGCGGCTCTTGATCTCGGGAGTCATCCCCGTACCTGTGTCGCTGACGGCCAGCAGCGCATACGGACCCGGCTGCACGCCGATGTGGCGACCCACATAGTGCTCATCCAACTCCACATTGGCAGTATCGATGGTGATCCGTCCGCCGTGCGTCATGGCGTCGCGGGCATTGACCACCAGATTCATGAGTAACTGATCGAGATGAGTGGGGTCGGCCTTCACCGTCCCTAGCCGGGGGTCCAGATGAGTGGTGATCTCCACATCTTCGCCGATGACCCGTTGCAGCATGCGCATGGCGCGCGTGACGACAGCATTGATGTCCATCACCTTGGGCTGGCTCACCTGGCGGCGGCTGAAAGCCAGCAATTGTGCGGTGAGGCCGGCGGCGCGAGTGGCGGCGTGTTGAATTTCCTGGGCATATTCCACGAGGTTGGGCTCATGGCCGGCTTCGCCGATCAACATCTCCACGTAGCCGATGATGACGGTGAGCAGATTGTTGAAGTCATGAGCCACTCCGCCGGCCAGGCGGCCCACCGCTTCCAGTTTTTGCGATTGGCGGAATTGTTCCTCGAGCAATTTGCGATCGGTAATGTCGCTATCGATCACCAGAGTACCGGTGACATGGCCCTGCGCATCGCGGAGAGGCGCCGTCCAGATCAGGACGTTGATGCGCGCCCCGTCCTTCTTCCGTCGGATCCTCTCGGCTTCAAAGAGCGAACCGCCGCCGCGGAACAAGCCGATCCATTGCTCGTACTCGGCTCTCTGATCGTCCGGAACGATGGGCGGCCGCTGGCCCAGGACTTCGGCTTCACTGTAGCCGAAGGCACGCTCCGCGGCCGGATTCCAAAAGGTCACGTTGCCATTCAGATCCAGCGCCCAGATGGCCACTGGAGAACTTTGCAGCAGGGTCTGTCTCAGTTCGTTGGCCTGTCGCAGAGCTTCGTTGGCGTCGGTGAGTTCCCGTGTGCGCCGCCGGACGCGGGCTTCGAGTTCAGACTGCGCGGCATGCAATTCTTCCCGCTGCGAGGCCAGCAGAAGGGAAGATTGCTGGAGCGTGCGGCCCAATCTGGAAAGCTCGTCGCCACCTTCAATGGCTTCCGTGAAGGGCATGCCCTCGGCCATCTGGCGCGCACCCGATTCTAACTGATGCACACGGCGCACAATTCCAGTGCCGAACAACATGGCGCCCATCAGTCCGCCGAGCAGCCCGAGTAGTCCACCGGCAAAAATGGCGATGCCGAGTTTCTGCTGCGTCTGCCGCGCCTGTTCTCCGCGCAGCGACAACAGGCGATTTTCCTGCGCTTGCATCGACTCCAGGTCAGACCGTAGCTGGCGCGTCTGCGCGCGGCTGGTTTCGAGATCACTCAGCGCAACCGCCGGTTCTCCCGCTCCGGCATCGCGGCGGGCGGTTTCCATGGTGGAGACAGCAGCGGCAATCTGCGATTTCAGTTGGGCGAGCCGTTGGGTCTGCGCGGGATTATCGGCGACGAGTTGTTGCAGGTTTTCCAGCGGCGCCGATAATTCCGCCACGGCAGCCTGGAACCGTTCGGCGGATGTGTTGTCCCTGGTCAGCATGTAGCCGCGAGTACTGGTTTCGGCGCGGGAGAGGGAGAGCATGAGGCGGGCAATTTCGGAACGCACCTGGAAGGTATGTTCGACGAGCGACTGTGCCTTCCGGTTCTGTTCCTGCAGCCGGTAGAAGACGCTCATGGAGACCAGCAGCGCCGCTACGGGAACTGCCACCACTAATACACCCTTGGCAGTGAGGGATAGCCGGCCAAAGGCGGCGGCAATACGTTCGAATCGGCGTCGAACCATGAGTTACTCAGTGACTATTGTACGTATTCGCGAAGACCGTTGGGAGTCAGTTCCCCGACCCGCAGACTTACAATTGTGTTGGGCTCCCGGCAACCGGCAAGCTGTACCTTCAGATAGTTCTCAGTAAGAGCGATTCCGGACTCATGCAGTGTCACGGCAGAAAGTGTGCGGCCTACCATGCGGCCACGGAATTCGAGGTTTTTGGCGGCCGCGAGGTCGCGCAGCACGCGATTGCGTTCCTTGCGCACGGGCATGGGAACGGAGCCATCGTGGGAGGTGGCCGGGGTGCCGGGCCGCTCCGAATAAGTGAACACGTGTAAATAGGTGAACGGCAAGGATTCTATAAAAGCGCGGCTCTCTTCAAATTCCTGATCGGTCTCGCCGGGAAAGCCCACCATCACGTCGGCGCCGATGGCCGCGTCCGGCATCAGGCGGCGAGCCTTGAGGATGCGGTCAGCGTAGTGGCGGGGCCGGTACTTACGATGCATGCGGCGCAGCGTGCGATCGCAACCGCTCTGCAGGGGCGCATGCACATGCGCGGCGATGCGCGGGGAGTCCGCCATCAGGTTCAATAGGTCGTCTGAGAAATCCATGGGCTCGACGGAGCTGAGTCGCAGGCGCTCGACGTCTGTCTCCGACAGCAGCAGGCGGACCAGACCGGCCAAGCGCATGGTGCTGCCGGGTTCCCGGCCCCAGCGGCCGAGATTGATGCCGCTGAGCACCACTTCGCGATAGCGCTGCGCCAGTCCCCGCACCTGCTCGATAACCTGCGAGGCGGGGGCGCTGCGGCTGCGTCCGCGCACGAAGGGGATGATACAGAAGGAGCAGCGATTGTTGCAGCCATCCTGAATTTTCAAGTTAGGCCGGGTGCGGTCGCCCGCCGCGTCTTCTACCGGCGCAGAAAGGAAATCATGCTGCGCGAAAATGTCGCCGACGTGAATGTTGCCGTGGTAAGGGGTGGACTCGATGGGGGAAAGCACCACGAGGTCGGCGATCTGCGTCTTATGAGAGTTGCCGACTACCCATTCGACACCCGGCATGGCGGCCAATTCCTCGGGCGCACGCTGCGCATAACAGCCGGTGACCAGAATCCGGGCAGACGGATTCTCGCGATGTACGCGCCGGATGGTCTGGCGGACGTCGTGATCGGCTTCCGAGGTCACGGTGCAAGTATTCAGGACGACGAGTTCGGCCGTGGCGCGAGTGTCGCTGGCCTCCAAGCCTTTGGCGGCAAGCAGCGACTCGAGCGCAGCCCCATCGGCCTGCGTGGCACGGCAACCGAAATTCTGAACGAAGTATTTCCCCACCTTTGCTTATTATACGGGGGCCGGTCCGATTAGGGCAGCCGCGGCTCTAATTCGCCGTCGCCGTTGGTGAGAGCTTCTGGAAGATCTCTCGCGCGGCCTGGGCGTCTTGCGGGCGATTTTGCTTTTCGGCTACCTTGGCGCGGAGTTGGTAGAGGCGGGGGAAATAGAGGGGCGTAAAGAGGCCGGGACCCGTCAGGGGCGGGACGGGGTTGAAACGGAGTAGATCGGCCGCCTCATTTTCATGGCCGGTCTCGACGCGCGCCCATGCCAGCAGGATGGGGAGCGCCTCGTCCGAACTCGACGCCGGATTGTCGTACAGCCGCTGCAATTCCGTGGCCGCCTGGGGGAATTGCTTATTCAGCAGCAGCCAATAGGCCAGAAACTGGCGATTGGCGGGCGTCTCGCGCGGCGCCGGATCCAGCAGATACCGCATGAGGAAGGCGGTGGGCGCCGAGGCAGGACCGGCAACCTGGAGGGCCTTCGACACAAAGTCGGCGGCATGGGTCCGGTCATTCTCCAGCAGGCTCCAGAGCGCCAACTCGGAATAGGCTCGCGACGCCAGTTCCTTCATCGGCCCGTTCTGCGCGTTCTGCGCGAAGGCGGTGAGCCGCTCGACGGCCTGTTTGCGGCGACCCGTAAGCCACGCCCATTCGGCCTGACGGTAGGGCGTCGCCGGATCGTTGGCCCGGCCGGTGGTCTCTTCGCACTGCTTCTCCAGAGCGTCGGCGGCGGGGATGTCGCCCGACATCAGGCGCGCCATGGCAGCCTTAAACAGGTCGCTGCCGCCCTGTAAGGTGGGGCTGAGCTGCGCGGCCTGAAGGTAGGCTTGCGCGGCTTCGGCCAGGTGTCCGGAAATCAGGTAAACGTCGCCCAGCGAATCCAGCGCATTGGGGTCCTTGGGCAGTAGCTGCCGGTACTTCTTCAAAGCGGCAACGGCCGCATCCAGATTGCCCGAGTAGGCGTAGGCATAACCGATCACATTGAGCACGGGCGGACTGTCGGGCTCCGCCGCCAGCACCTTCTCGTAGGCGGTCACCGCATGCGGGTAGTCGCGCATGGCGTAGGAAAGTTCCGCCAGGGAACGCCAGACGCCGATATCCTGGGGCTCGGCCTTGGTGAGGTCGAGCAGGGCCTGCCGCCGCCCGGACTGATCGTTGCGCAGGGTGGCGGCTTCCAGTTCGATGCGGGCCCGCTCGGCCGGCGGGATCGCGCCACCGCGCGCGATGGCTTCGTCTAGAACGGCGAGGGCTCCCGCGGTATCCTTTTGGCGCGCTTTGACACCGGCAAGGAGGCGGTAGGCGGGGCCGAAATTCGGATCGGCTGCGATGGCGCGCGCGGCATTTTCGGCGTTGGCGTCGTCGGCGCCTCCTTCGCTGGCCGTGATGTAGGCCTGTACGGCCGCTTCGTTGGTGGTTCCGTATTTACCGGCGGCGGAGGAAATCTGATGCGCCAGATTGGACGCCGCGCCGTAAACATCTCCGGCGGGCGCTTCGGCGGTAAGGACCCTTTCCATGCGTCCGGTGGCCGGATCTTCTATGGTGAGTTGCGCCTGCAGCCGTCCGCCGCGAACGTAATAGTCGCCATACGCCACGCGATTGGCGCCTTGGAAAATGGCCAGGGAGCGTTCCGAGGAAATGCCGGGCGCCGATACCGGACGCACTCCGGTCTGGCGCTCCAACGCATGCATCTGAGAGGAGGAAATGACGCTCATGCCCGGCACGGAGGACAGTTCGGCCGAGATGACTTCGGAGAATGCCCGCCCCATCCAATCGGCGGAAGAATCGGGACTGAGGTTTTCGAAGCGCAGCACGGCAAGGCGCGTCAGCGCGGGCTTGACCGGCTGCCGGCTGCACGCCGTGAACATTAGGATTGAAACTGCCGCCAGAGCCGCGGACTTACAGTACACGCTGCTCCGCTGCCAGCAGTTGCTTGAACTCAGGCAGGTCCCGCATTCCGGCGAACTCGGGATCCTTGCCGATCTTGGCCTTCTCCTTGAAGCCTTCTTCCAGCGCCTTTCTCAAGTACTGCAGCGCCAGTTCGGTTCGCCCGTCTTTAGCGTAGAGCTTAGCCACGTAGTAGTGGTACTTGGCCCGCTCCTGCACGCTATGCTCTTCCAGCATCACGCCGAAATTGCCGTGGTGTTCGAAGACTTCCGGGTCGATCTTGAGCGCCGTCTGGTAGGCGGTGGTGGCGTCTTCATACCTCTTGCGTGCGAATTGGGCGGTGCCGAGATTCATGTAGATGGATGCCGACCGGGATTCGGCGGGCGCCACCTTCAACGCCTTGTTATACCAGGTGATGGCGCGGCGGAAGCTGTGCTCGGCATAGTAAATGGTGCCGAGGTTATTCAGGGCTTCCACATAATCGGGCTTGAGTTTGAGCGCCTGCTCGTAGCTTTTGCGGGCATTCCCAAGCTGCATCAACTGGTGGTAAGCGATGCCTTCTTTGTTCCAGAGCACGGGATCTTTTTGCGACCCCGATTGGAACATGTCGATGGCCTCGCGGTACTGTTTGCGCGCCATGAGGATATCGCCTCGCTGTTCGATGGTGAGCGGCGAAGTCTCGGGCGCTTGCATGGCCGATGGCGCCGAGGTTCGCGTTCCGTCCAGCATGGCATTGGACGATTTGGGTGCGTTTTCAGTCTGCGCCACAGTCCATGCGGAACTGAGGCCGGCGAGGATTGCGATAGCAACTGGGCGGTAAACCATATTGCCCCCTATCTCCCTTATTTAAACACTTTCAGGAGACGCTTGAGGATGCCCGGTTTTTCTTCCTTCTTTTGGGCCTCGGCAGGGGTGGCGGACTTGGCATTCTGCGCCGGGTCGGGCGGAATCTGCCGGGCGGCGCGGCGGGCCACGGCATTGGGCTGGGTCTGGACACCATCGCCGGGCGCCCCACTGATGTGGGGGGCGGTATCGCCCGCGGGTTGCGCCGGCACAGCGGCGGGCGGCGCGGTTTCCCATCCGGCCACATTGGTGACTCCCTGGCGTCCGCCGTGCAGCGGGCAGGCGGCCACGGGTTCCGTGCCTGCGATGTAAACTTCCGGATGCGTTTTGGGGCAGGACGGGGTGGCCAGCATGCCGGAGAGCGGATCGATATCGACGGTGACGATGCCGTCGGGGGCGCGGAAGGGTTTGGTATCGCGATATTCGCGATAGTCCAGGGCCTTCTTCATGAATTCGCCCCAGATGGGCGCGGCCGAATAGGCGCCCTGCAGGTCGAGATCGCTATTATCGTCGAAGCCCACCCAGACCACGCAGAGCAGTTCGGAAGTATAGCCGGCAAACCAGCCGTCGCGCGAGGTGCCGGTCTTGCCGGCTGCCGGGACGGTGAAGTTGTAGCGGGAGCGGACGCCGGCGCCGGTGCCGCTGCGCATCACTTCTTCCATAAGGCTGGTGACCAGGAAGGCCACTCGCGGATCGAGCACCTGCTTCTCTTCCAGCTTGCTCTTATACATCGTCTTGCCTTCATGGTCGCGAACCACGGTGAGGAACTCCGGGCGGACGTAGCGGCCTTCGTTGGCAAACATGGTATAAGCGCCGACGGCTTCGAGCGGGGTGATGTCGTAGGAGCCCAGCGCCACGGCGGGAGTGGGATGGATGCGGTAATTCATGCCCGCGCGATTGGCCATATCCACCACGGCCTGGTAGCCTACCATCTCTGCCACTTTCACGGTGGCCACGTTCAGCGAATGGGCCAGCGCCTCGCGCAGCGTGACGGGGCCCAAGAACCTCTTTTCGAAATTGCTGGGGCTATAAGAGATGTTGTCGAAGTAGAACGTGGTGGGCTCGTCATTCACGATGGTGCTGGGAGTGAGCACACGCGGTCCGCCTTCGACGCCCGTATCGAGTGCGGCGGCGTAGACGAACGGCTTGAAGATTGAGCCCGGCTGGCGCTGGCGCAGCACGTGATTCAACTGGCTCATGCCATAGCTGCGGCCGCCGGAAAGGGCCTTCACCGCGCCGGTATGCGGGTCAATGGCTACGAGCGCCACCTGCGGTTCGGGGACGTTCTTCACTCCCCGGAAGCGGCGCTGCTTCCTGATCTGTTCATCGACCAGCGCCATACCCTTCTGAATGGCCTCGCCGGCGGCGCGCTGGAGACGAAGATCCAGCGTGGTGTAGATGCGGCTGGCGTTGTTCTGGAAATCCTCATCCTGGAATTTGCTTTGCAGGGTGTCGTTGACCAGGTCGGCAAAATATGGTGCTTCGATGGATTGGGCGGTGCCCTTGGGAACGGTGATGGGCGCGTCGGTGGCCAGCGCGTAATCGCGGTCGGTGACGAAGCCGTTCTGGCGCATCATGCCCAGAATGATGTTGCGACGGTCTTTGGTGCGGTCCGGATGGCGGTAGGGATCGAAGTGCGCCGGATTCTGGATCATGCCGGCGAGTTCGGCGGCCTCGGGCAGCGTGATCTGGCTGAGGTCCTTACCGAGGAAGGCTTCGGCCCCTTCGCCGAAACCGTGGATGCGGAAAGATCCGCGCGAACCCAGGTAGATTTCGTTGGCGTAGTCTTCGAAAATCTGTTCCTTGGTGAGGCGCTGCTCCAATTGAAGCGTGATGATGACTTCGGAGAGTTTGCGGGTCCAGCGTTTGCCTTGATCCAGCCAGATATTGCGCGCCAACTGCATACTGAGCGTGGAGGCGCCCTGATCTTTACGGCCCTCCTTCACATCCACGTAGACGGCTTTGATGATGCGGATGGGGTCGAAGCCGTTGTGATTGAAAAAGCGCTTGTCTTCGGCCGAGGTCACGGCCTGCACGATCACCGGCGGGATGTCCTGGAACTTCACGAAGCGGCGCTTCTCGCGGCTGGCGCCGGAAATGTTGGTGATGAGCTTAGGTTCGAGCTGGTAAAAGCCTCGGATGGTATTGTCCTGCAGCGAAACGATTTGCGAGATTTTGCCGCTGGAGAACTTGATGAGTCCGGCTTCCTGGTCGAAGTACGATTCGCGCCCGGGGAAGACTTCGATGGCATTCAGGTGGATCTGGTAGGAGCCGATGGGGTTGTCGCGGGCTTCGCTATATCCGCTGCGCCGCAGTTCGGCCGCGATGGAATCCGGACTGGCGGGGTCGCCCACCGCGACAGACTCCGGGGCGGCGTAGATTTTGGCGGTGTTGGCGAAGACGCCGGCCTTCAGGCGTTGGTCGATGATGCCCGAATACTGGTGGTAAAAATAGACGAACGTGCCGATCCCGAGAATGACCAGGAGGGACGTGCCGAACATCAGGATCCGGCCGAAGCGGCTGAGAAAGAAGCGCGCCAGCCGCGCATTCTTCGGAATGCGGATCTTCATTTCCCTTTTCGTGGCGGTTTTGGGCACTACATTCGATTCTCTCATGGATACTCACCGGCTGCCGGCGCCGGGATAGAAGTGCAGGTTGACGGCGTAGCCGGGCAGTTTTACCGGAACCAGGTAGCGCACGTCGATCCGCAGGCGGCTGGACGACCGGACAATTTGCACGTCGTCTGCCGTGACGGGAAGTTCAAGAGAATGTGCCTCTTGCAGAATGGCGGCGCGGAGATCGGCGTCCGGTCTGGTCCGGCTATCCACACTCTGTGTCAGGCTCCCCACGAACTTCTGGAGTTGGAAATCATGCAGATAGATGGGGGTGAAAGCGGCTAGCAGGCCGGCCATTCCGACAAGTACCGCGACGCCTGCCGCTATGCGCCAGCGCGGTACGGGGGTCACTGCGAATCGCCGGGGTCCTTGCTGGCGGCGGAAAGCTCTTCCCACATGTCGTCGGAATGCGGGGTCCACTGGGGATTGGCCAGACCCGAAATTTGCAACTCGTCGGCTTTCAGGGTGCCGTGACCGTAGACGCAGATATATTCAGTGCGTGGAGGACCTTGCTGTAGCATCTGGCCCCACGACCCGGTTTCGATCGGCATGCGCAGCCGGCGGAGGCAAACCCGGCAGCGGTACCGCTGATCGCTGATGATTAAGAAGAGAGCACCGGCGGCGAGGAGGAACCAGACCATGATCGCCACATTGGTCCACAGATGAAGGGACGTGTTTGCGAGATCGTCGAGTTGGTTCGCGGTGGTTCCCTTGGGAAGCACGCGGTTCAGTAGCACCAGCAAGCCATACAGCACTGCACCCGCGGTCGCCAGCTTTGCGCTGAAGTAGCCCCAGTACCGCATACAGTATAGACTCCGTGTGCCTGCGAATAGTTTCTAAGTTACCGGACTGACTGGCTGGCGGTGAGAATTTGTGTGTTTTGAAAAACTACTCCGCTTAATGGCGGAAGAGGTTTCGCAAGATGAAGAACACGTTGGCCGGGCGCTCCGCCAATCTACGCATGTAGTAGGGGTACCAGGCTCGTCCGAAAGGCACATAAAGCCGCAGGCGGTAGCCTTCGGCTACGAGTTGGCGCTGCAGATCGCGGCGGATGCCGTAGAGCATCTGAAATTCGAAGGCGTCGGGCGACAGTTTGCGGGCGGTGGCGAAGCTCTTGGTGGCCTCGATCATCTTCTCGTCGTGGGTGGCGATGGCCGGGTAGGCGCCGCGATCCAGGAGAATCTGCATCAATTCGACGAAGTTGCGGTCCACGTCGGCTTTGGCCGGAAAGGCCACGGTGGGCGGCTCCAGGTAAGCACCCTTGCAGAGACGGACGCGGATTTTGCGGGCGCAGAGGTCCTCGATATCGCTCTTGCTGCGATGCAGGTAGGCCTGGATGACGACGCCGACCGCGCCGGAGCGGTTGAAGAGATCGTGCACCAGAGCCAGAGTCCGGTCGGTATACTCGCTGGATTCCATATCGACGCGCACGAAGCTTTGCATAGAGGCGGCGCGCTGCACGAGTTGGGCGACGTTCTCGCGGCATTCGGATTCGGAAAGGTCAAGGCCGAACTGCGTGAGTTTCAGGGAGACATTGCCCTGGATGCCGCCATCCTGAATGGCAGTTTGGGTTCGCAGATAGACGTCGCGGGCCTCGGCCGCTTCGGCCAGCGAGGTCACGCTTTCGCCCAGGTGATCCAACGTCACGGTAATTCCCTCGGCATTCAAGCCGCGGCAGACCTCCAGGGCCTGGTCAAGGGTTTCTCCCGCCACAAACCGGGTGGAAAGACGCCGGGCCAAGGGAGAGGTTTCCATCCAACTCCGGAGGTGTTTCTGGCGAGAGAGAAACAGGAAGAAGCTACGCACGATCTCCAGACTAACACCCTAGCTCTTTGGGGCCAAAAGAGCTTCTTTTGCAGCAGAGTACTAGAAAGATAGTTGGGAATGACTAGGACTAACTGATAAACTTCGATGATTGGAAGTTCACGTTGCTCTTGAAATCAGGCCCGGCCAATTGCGCTGCCCTCGGTGTATGGCCAAAGATATTGTCCCTTCGCTGCCGCGCGGAGTGATGGACGAGCTAATGCGTTGGGGCGGCAGGATTCCGCGCCATTGCCGCGCCTGCGGCAAACGCTTCTACTGGAAGCTGACGAAACCCTCAGCCCTTGAGTCGCAGGACAAACCAGAACAGTCCGCAGACCAGCAGAGCGGCTTCCCCTGCGCGGTGAATCCACTTCCCAGCGCGCAACAAAACGAGCGCCAGTAAGGCAAGGGCGGCCACTTCCGCCAGCGCGGCACCGGCCAGTACTAGTTCGGCCCGATAGCCGGTATTCTGCACGAAGAGACAGAAATATAAGCCGTGGAAGGCGCCCAGGACTCCTGCCACCAGCCAGCGCGCGCCGGCTTGCGGCAACAACAGCACCTCGACTGCCAGATAAGCGACGGTGAGCGCGGCGGCCGCCTCCACGAAGCGCGGGGTGGGCAGCCACGAGGTGTGCGGCACCAGAAACACGGCTATCGCCTGACCGGCCAGGAACATTGCGGCCATCGCCAGGAGTTCCCGCCGACCGCGTGCGGCCAGCACCAGAGCCACCAGAAACAGTACTTGCGCCACACCTCCGAGAGCGCGGATGAAGCCTGCGCCGGATTGCACGGCGGCGATCTCCATCGCGGTGGGCGGGCGGAAGCGCAGCGTGGCGCGGTTGAAGGTGAGGTCAAAGACGCCCTGGTCCTGCTTGGCGCCGAGTTGGGCGCGGAGGAGATGAACGTGATTGGGCACGGTGATGCTGGGGAAGGTGCAGTCCACGTCGAGTTGTTCCACAGGGGCGGGAAATTCGTAGTCCGCTGTACAGACGTAGGCATCGTGGACCGGGTCTGGAGAGCATTCGCTCTGAAGCAGGCGGGCTTCCTTACCGCCGCTGAAGAAGTGAATATGCTGCAGGAGCGTGCGCTCGGGAGCTTGCACGTGGGCCACTTCATAGAGCGGCATGTGCAATTCGTAGCGGGCCTGGGCGCCGGTGATGGTGAGGTCGCCGGTGCTCATGCTGACGACATGCGCCGAGGCGGGCACGGCGAGCAGGAGCAGGCAGCAGCGGAATGTCATATCGGCACGGTGGGGGTGAGGCGGGCGCGGCGAATCCGCAGGTAGAGAATGCGCACCAGGGCCAGGATAGGGACGGAAAGAAAGGTGCCGGGCACGCCGGCAAGTTCAGCGCCGGCAAAGACGCCGAAGAGCACCAGCAGAGGATGTACTTCCACACCCTGTCCCATGAGGTGCGGAGAGACGACATAGTCCTGGAAAATGCGGTAGACCAGCAGGAAAATCAGTACGATGCCGACAGGCGCTTTGGCTACCAGCGCCACAATCAGAATGAGGACGTCGGCGGTCAGGGGCCCCACCATGGGAATGAACTCCAGCATTCCGCCGATGGCGCCCAGCAGGACGCCGTACGGCACACCCACGATGGAAAAGAAAATGGAATACGCGGTGAAGGCGGCCAGGGAAAGGACGAAGAGGGCGCGCATGTAGTGCGCCAGCAGGCGATGAATGTCGGCGACGATATCTTCTACGAGGGCGCGGCGCGACTCGTCGGGTATGAGGTCGAGAACGTGCTGGCGAATCTCGCCGGCGTCCTTGAGGAAGAAGAAGGCGAGTATGGGGATGATGACGACGTAGATGAGACCGCTGGCCACGTTGACGAACTTGACGCCGGCGGAGGCCAGCGCGGAGACTACGTCGCCGGAGCGTTCCGCGACGATGCTGCGAGCGCGATCCACCACCTGCGCCTTGAGGGTGTCGAAGGCGCTGGGCGGTGTGGTGCTGGGCGTCTTATCGGTCTGCAGCATATTGGGTAGACGCTGCTGCAGGTCCTTCGCCTGGTCGGCAACAATGCCGCCCACCTGAATGACGGCAATTACAGCGAGAGCGACGATCAACAGGTAGGCGAGCGCCAGGGCGAGGGTTCGCGTGCGCGTACCGGGCAGAAAACGATCCAGCAAATTGACAAGCGGGGATAGAAGGTAAGCGAAGAGGACGGCCACGATGAAGACGAATAGCGTGGTACGTACGTGGTAGATGAGGCTTAGGAGCAGCAGTACGAGCGCCGCAGTCCAGGTGTAGCTCGCCGCCCGACGGTCAATTCCCAGCATGTTCAGCCAATTTTACTGTATCAGCGGCACTTGGCCGGACGGGAGGGGAGTTTTTCGATACGAAGGCAAAGGAGCGGTTCTACGTTCAGGCGGCGGGGCGGGCGGGGAGTTTTTCGATACGAACACGGGCGATGCGGTTGCGGTCCATCTCCAGGACTGTATAGCGGCGTCCGTTGAACTCGACGATTTCGCCGGGGCTGGGAATTTCGCCGAGACGGAACAGCAGGAAACCGGCCAGGGTTTCAAAGCCGCCTTCGGAGGGAATCTCGATACCGAATTCGCTCTCCAGGTCGCGGATGCGCGTGGCGCCGTCCACTTCCACATCGTTGGGCTGCTGGGTGGGGCGGCCGGATTTTTCATCGTGCTCGTCCTCGATGCGGCCGACGAGTTGCTCGAGCACATCTTCCACGGTGAGGAGTCCTGCGATGGTGCCGAACTCATCCACCACCATGGCCATGTGCGAGCGGCCCTGCCGGAATTCCTCCAGCATCTGGGAGAGCGGCTTGGTTTCGGGCACGACCATGTGAGGCCGGAGCAGGCGGGCCACGTGGAAGCCGCGGCTGGAACGTCCACCGCGGATGGCGCGGCGCCGCTCTTCCCAAACGGGCAGAAGGTCCTTGTAGTGGAGAATGCCGATGATCTTTTCGGGCGTCCCCTCGAAGACCGGCAGACGGGAGTGCTGGTTGCGAATCATGGTGTGCAAGACTTCGTCGAGCGAGGCGTTGGCATCGATGGAGACGATGTCGTTGCGCGCCACCATGACTTCGCGGACGGAGACGTTGTCCAGGTCGAGAACACGGTGGATCATGTCCTCCTGGGCTTCGGGCAGGTAGCCCAGACCGCGGCTGGAACTGACGATCAGCTTCAACTCTTCGGCGGAATGTCCGCCGGCATGGCCGCCGCCGCCGCGTAATTTCAGGGCGTGTGTGATGGCGCCGGCGGACCGCTCGATGATGACGACGAAGGGCGCCGAAATGCGGTAGAAGACCAGCAAGGCAGGCGCCACCAGGGCCGCCAGTTGATCCGCCCTGGCGATGGCGATGTTCTTGGGCACCACCTCACCCATCACCACGTGGAAGTAGCTGATGGCGAGGAACGAGGCCACGAAACAGCCGCCGTGGACCACTTCGGCAACCAGCGGCGTGAGGTGCATCCGGATGAGGCCCAACAGGAACTGATACAGCGCGTCCTCACCAGCCCAGCCGAGACCTAAGCTGGCCAGCGTCACGCCCACCTGGGTGACGGAAAGCAGGCGTCCGGGATTGGAAAGGAGATTGAGCGCGGCCTGGGCGCCGGCCTTTCCTTCTTCGGCCATCTGGCGGAGGCGCGAATGACGAACGGAAAGCAGCGCTACTTCGGCGCCGGCGAAGAAACCGTTCACCGCAATCAGCAGGATGACCGCGATGATTCGCATAGGTAAACAGTCACAATCTACGAAATAATTCTATCGGAGATTGATAACCAAAAGGGGCCTGAATCGTCAATTCAAGTAACTAACTCCGTAACGTAGGGGGGCGTCACCTAATGTATCCCAGGTGACGCCCCATTTTCATTTCTGTAGATTGTATTCCAAAAAGCCGCTGTTGTATACCGGCTGTTTTCCCGAAACCGGCCAGTGTCCCAAAATGGCCGCTGTCTCAGAATGGGATAAGCCGCTATGATTGGATTTTGCTCCTCCCGATGAATCAATCCTTACTCGGCAAACTTGTTAAATTCGTGAACATCGCAGTAGGGTTGGCGCTGGTGGCGGCGCTGGCCGTGGTGTACTGGTTCGCGTGGCGCCCGCTGCCGCAGCGTAGCGGCGTGATCGAAAGTCCGGTGGCTGCGCCGGTCAACGTGTCATTCGACAAACTGGGCGAGCCGCACATCCAAGCGGCGAGTCTGGAAGATGCCCTCTTCGCGCAAGGCTACGTCACGGCGCAGGACCGGCTGTGGCAGATGGATGCGCTGCGGCGATTTTCGGCGGGCGACCTGGCCGAAATTCTGGGGCCGAGCCTGCTCGAATCCGACAAGGAATCGCGCCGTCTGCGCCTGCGCCGGATTGCCGAACAGGCGTACCTGCAATTGCCGGCGGGGGACCGGGCCGCATTCGCCGCGTACACTCGCGGGGTGAATGCATTCATCACCACGCACCTGGACAATCTGCCGCTCGAATTCACTCTGCTGCAATACCAGCCGCGTCCGTGGAGCGCGATCGATTCGATTCTGATTTGTCTACACATGTTTCGGAATCTCACGACGACATACCGCAATGATCTGGTGAAGAGCGACCTGCTGGCGGGAGGCGACGCCGCGAAGGTGAACTTTCTGTTTCCGCCGCGCGCGGGCTGGGAGGTGCAACCGGGGTCGAACGCGTGGGTGATTGGCGGGAGTCACACGGCATCGGGCAAGCCGCTGCTCTCTAACGACATGCACCTGGAGTATTCGCTGCCGGGCATCTGGTACCTGGCGCACTTGCAGGCGCCGGGCTTGAATGTTGCAGGTGTTTCGCTGCCGGGCGCTCCGGGAATTACGGTGGGGCACAACGAGCGCATCGCGTGGGGAATCACCAACCTGCAGTTCGATGTGCAGGACCTGTATATAGAGAAGCTGGACGAGCGAACGGGCCGCTATGTTTTCCGCAATCAGGTGGAACAGGCGCAGACCGAGCGCGAACTGATTCGCGTGAAGGGTCAGAAGCCGGTGGAGCTGGACACCTACGTGACCCGCCACGGGCCGATTTTCATTTCCGACGGCAAGGCGCGTTTGGCGTTGCGGTGGGTGGTGGCCGAGCCTGGCGTGGTGCAGTACCCGATTCTAGATATTAACCGGGCGCAAAACTGGCAGCAGTTCACCACCGCCCTGCAGCGCTGGGGCGGTCCGGGATCCAACTTCGTGTATGCGGATGTGGATGGCAACATTGGATATCACGCGGCAGGCAAATTGCCGCGGCGGAACGGCTTCACGGGCGACGTGCCGCTGGACGGCGCATCGGGAAATTTCGAATGGGACGGCTTAATTCCATTCGATGAACTGCCTGCGGCATACAATCCGCCGGGCGGCATCATCGCCACGTCGAATCAGAATCCGTTTCCGCCGAATTTCCCGTATCCCGTGAACGGCAACTTTGCGCCGCCGGACCGTTCCACGCAGGTGCACGCCATGCTCTCCGCGCACAACGGATGGCGCGCCGAGGACATGCTGGCGGTGCAGAAGGATGTCTACTCGGCCTTCGGCAAGTTTTTGGCCGGCCAACTGATTGCGTGCTACGAGAAGCGACAGATGCGGAATCCGGAACTGGAGACG
>DASZMZ010000152.1:0-25615 GCA_035551455.1 Candidatus Sulfopaludibacter sp. | reverse complement strand
ACCATCGGCGCATCGGCGGTTACTTCGACAGTCTGGGTGGCGTCGCCAACATCCAATTTGGCATCGACGGCGACTTTATCGCCGGCGCCCAGGTGCACGCCTTTGCGGATGAATTCCTTGAAGCCCTGCAATTTAACGGAGATCTGATAATCGCCGGGGAGCAGGAAGGGCGCGGTGTATTGGCCCGAATTGTCGGATTGTGTGTCTACTTTCGTCCCGGTCTGAGTTTCGGTGACGGTGATTTTGGCTCCCGCTACTACGGCGCCTGTCGAGTCGGTAACAGATCCGCTCAGCGTGCCGCGGAATTCCTGACAGAATAGCGCGGCGGGAACCAGCAAAAAGCTAAGAACAGCAACGATACTGCGTTTCATAAAACTCCCACTACTCCTTGACGATTGAGCTTCCTAATGTCGTTCGCCGGGCGCCGGCAGGGGCACAAACTTACCCTGGCAGGAGTTGGGCTTTCCCACGTTCCCTGCCGCCGTCACCCGCACATCCTCACCCGCGGGCTGAAGATTTACAGCCCCGGGACCAAACTTCAATTCCGCATGGCGCGCCACGATTTTCTGGGCCGCCGGGTCGCTGAAGAACACGTTGTCGAACGTCATTCCCAGCTTGTGACCGGCATCGTATCCGTCGAGCGTGATCTTGCCCGGTCCCTCTACGCGCACGTTGCGCAACACGATGCCGGTGAAGACCGGCAACTTATCGGTGGCCGTGCCGCGATAGGAGTAATTCGAATCCATATAGATAGGATTCTTCGTGTCACGAATGCAAACATCCTCGTAGACGACATCCTGCACCAGACCACCGCGGCTGGAATTGCTCTTGATGCGAATACCGTTGTCGGCGCCTTCGATGGAAAGATCCGTCACGCGGATGGCGCTGGCGCCTCCATCGGTCTCGCTGCCGATCGACATGCCATGCCCGTAATAGAAATGATTGTGGGATATGGTCATGTGCGTGGTGGGCGCGCCGCCGCCGGCCTTGATGGCCACATTGTCGTCACCGGCGCGAATGAAGCAATGCGTGATGGTGACGTTGGTGGAGTTCCCCGGGTCGATGCCGTCTGTATTGCGGCCTTCTTTGCCGGTATTGATGATGACACCCCAGGCGGTAAAACCATTGCCGCCGCTGTAGGACACGTGGAAGTTGGGCGAGTCTTCGAGGCGGATGCGATACAGCGTGAAATCGTCAGCCTTGGTGGCGACCAGAATGCGCGGGCAGCTCTGATTGAGGTTTTTCACCTTGGCTTCCTGCGCCAGGTCCCACCAAGAGACGTCCTGACCGAGCAGTTTGGCGGGTCCGCGCCCGTCGATCGTGCCATCGCCCATGATGCCGGCGCCTTTCACCTGGTCGGCCGCAATCATGGGCTTACAACCATGACCCTTCTGAGTCACCGTGCCGCAACTGCCCGGGGAAAGATCGTAGTCGCGCGGGTTGCGCGAAGCGAACAGGGTGACACCGCCATCCACCAGCAGAGTGATGCCGTTACGCAGTTGGATGGGACCGGTGAGGAACGCGTTCGCCGCGCCATCGGCCTTCAGTTCCACGGCCTGGCCGGCGGGACATTGATTCAATGCCGCCTGAATGCGTTGCGTATCCTGCTTCGGTTCGTCGGCCGGGCTGATGCTCTTGCCGGTCGCCTTGAGCTTCGCGCCGAGCACGGTGCAACTGCGAGGGATCACCGGTTCGGTAACATGGCGTGTATCCTGCGCCCAGGCCGGACAGATGACGGCCGCGAACGTCGCGGCAAGAAGCATTCGCAACATGGATTCCTTCAACTTCGCGCGGGTCTATTTACGCAGGAAGAGCGGCTCGATGTGACGATCGAACAGATTCTGCGTAACATTCCTTGAGATCGATTCTTCGCACGCTTCCAGCATGCCGGTGTACTGCGTGCCCAGCTTGGCCGCGATCTTATAGCCTACGTGCAGCAACTGCCGCAGATGCGGATTGAAGAGCGGATTCTTCTGATCGTGACGCAGCGCTCCGGCATACTGCTCGGCGCTCCAGCCATTGACTTCGCTGGCCGACGGCAGACGGGACGGGTCGATATCGATCACCGCGGCGTAAGGCGCGCACAGCTCGTCGTAATGGTCGCAGGCCTCGGCGTAAATCTGCTTGGCCAGCGCCAGGCCTTCCGGGGAGGCTTCGGCGAGTCCGATCAACTCTTCCAGCCACGTGGTGCCGGCGGTCTTCACGTGCACGCCCGCATCCGCCTGACGGAGGGCGCGGCGGATGGAACCGTAAATGGAGAACTTATCGCTGCCGGAGTGGACGCTGAGCTTCAAGTTAGACGGCAGTCCGTAATGCTTGACGGCGTGAGCGATCACGGCGAGATCGGCCACGAATTCGCGCTCGAACTGCTCCACGTCGCCCACATAGTCCACACCCTTATTAAAGCGGCCGGTGAACTTAGGGGCGATGGTCTGGATAGGGATGCCGGCATCGGCAATCGCGGCGAGAATCAACAGCAGTTCGGACGGCGTCTGCGGGCAGTCCGTTTCGTCCATGGAGACTTCGGTTACGAAGACGCACTCTTTGCGTTCGGCGATGCGCTTGTAGATTTGCGCTGCTTCGGCGATGGGAAAGAGGTATTTGGCGGCGGCCGCAGCGGCCTGCTGCGGCGTGACGGTGAGGGGCTCGCTCAAGCCTGCGATTTCGATCCGCCCCATCACCTCGGGGTGGCGCTTCAGAAAGGCTTCGGCGACGCCAGGCTGCGGGGCGCGCCCAATGTAGTCCGCCACATCCAGCGTGAAGAAGTTGCTGGGGGCGATGAAGCGATCGACGGTCTCCACATTGATGTGGTCGGCGTCGACGTAATAACGGTGCTGCCAACCGAGTTCGCGGACGGCCGCATCGGCGGCGGCGCGCGTGCCGGAGGGTTCGGATCCCACAATCTTATGTTCGCGGTTGGATTTATTCCAGACGGGAACCACCGTGACGCCGAGCTCAGCGGCGCGCATACAGGCGGCTAATTGAGGTTTGGCCTGATGGGCAAAACGATCTCCCACGCCGAGGGAGAACTTCTCGATGACAAGACCGGTCGTAGCGTCGCTCACTTGGCGCACTCCTGAAGCCGCGTTTTGGTAAGTTCGAGCGGACCAGCGGCGTCTGGACTAGCAGAACGCCGCGAAAATAAACTGACCCTTGTGCTTCTTGAACCCAACTATAGGTGGTGTTCGCGCCGCCGTCAACGCTGGATTACTAAAGGGATGCTTTAGCAGGATTAAACGGTCTGAATTTGACTTTGGCGGCGGCATCCACATACAGTACCGGCATGAGACGGCGAGTATTTTTGGGCGGAGCGGCCGCGGTGTGCGCTCGCATGGCAATGGCTGCGGACGAGCAGACCGATTCGAAGCGCGCCATGGCCGCGGTGCTGGCGCGCATACAAGCGCCGGCATTCCCGGGCCGGCAATTCAATATCGTCCAATATGGGGCTGTGTCCGATGGCCGCACCGACTGCTCCGACGCGATCCGCAAGGCCATCGACGCCTGTTCGGCTGCCGGCGGAGGCAGCGTGATTGTCCCTGCCGGGACGTATTTGACCGCCGCTATTCACCTGAAGAGTCACACGAATCTCCATCTGGAACAAGGCTCCGTCCTGCGCTTTGCGACCGACCCGAAGCGGTATCCGCTGGTGTATTCCCGATGGGAAGGCACCGAGTGCATGAATTACTCGCCGCTGATTTATGCCTTCGAGCAGACCGATATCGCGATCACGGGCAGCGGCACACTGGACGGGCAGGCCAGCACGGAAATCTGGTGGCCGTGGAAAGGCAATGCCAAATCCGGGTGGAAGGCCGGGATGCCCGAACAGAAGCGCGACCGCGACAGCCTGGTTGCGATGGGCGACAAGAATATTCCGGTAGCGCAGCGGGTATTCAGCGAGGGCCACTACTTGCGGCCGCCGTTCGTGCAGCCGTACCGCTGCACCAATGTACTGATCGAGGGCGTGACGATCAGGAATTCGCCGTTCTGGGAATTGAACCCCGTGCTGTGCCGCAACGTGACGGTGCGCAATGTGAAGATCGACAGCCACGGTCCGAACAACGACGGCTGCGACCCGGAAAGCTGCGACGGGGTGCTGATCGACGGGTGCGAATTCTCCACGGGCGACGATTGCATCGCCATCAAGAGCGGTCGCAATGAAGACGGCAGGCGCGTACACACGGCCTGTCAGAATCTGGTGGTGCGCAACTGCTCGATGAAAGATGGTCACGGCGGCGTCTCGATTGGCAGTGAAGTTTCCGGCGACGTGCGGAATGTCTTCGTGGACAACTGCCGCATGGACAGTCCCCATCTGGATCGCGCGCTGCGCATCAAGAGCAACACCTATCGCGGCGGCATCGTGGAGAACGTCTACTTCACCAACAATACGGTGGGGCAGGTGGCCGAAGCCGTGGTGGATATCGACTTCAATTACGAAGAGGGGAACGGGGGGCCGCACAATCCGGTGGTCCGGAACGTGGTGGTAGAGAACATCACCAGCGGCAAGAGCAAATACGCACTCTATCTACGGGGCTTCAAGAATGCGCCGATTGCCGCGGTGCGGCTGGCGAACTGCAAGTTCGACAATGCGGCGCAGGCGAACGTGATCGAGAACGTGGACGGGCTGCAATTCGACAAGGTGCTGCGTAACGGGCAGGCGATGAAGTAACCAGGCTAACCGGTTCTACAGTCCTGTCAGGGCGTTTTTGAGAAAGTGGGCGATGGAATCGGTGAGGGCTCGGCGGCGTTCGGATTTCGCCATCGCGAGCGCCTGTGTGCGGGCCAGACGGCGACCCTGTACGCGGAAGACCTGGAAGAAACGGGGACCGCCGCGGAGCGCGAATTCGGGGAGAATCGAGTAGCCGAAGCCGGTCTCGACGAGCTTCTTCATGGCCTCGGTATCGTCCGCCTCCATGATGACTCGCGGATTGACTCCCAAGTCCCGGCAGAAGCCATCGATCATCGAACGCATATTGCTGCGCTTGGGATAGAGGACCAGGGAAGCATCGGCCAGCTCCGCCGGCTGGATGGTGCCCACGCGCCAGCCGGTAACGCGGCGGGGCGACGGCTTGAGCACCAGCAACTCTTCCTCGAAGAGAGGGATCACGTCGAGATCATCGTTTTGGAAGGGCAGCGAGATCAGCGCCAGATCGAAGCGGCGCTGCAGGAGTCCGGCCACCATTTCCTCAGTGGGCGCGACGGTGATATCGATGGACGTTGCCGGGAAGTTCTTGCGCAGCATGCGCAGGGGGCGTCCGAGTTGGTGGATGAGCGCGGTGGCGCCGGTGGCGAAGTGGAAGGGCAGACGGTCGTGCAGCGGGTCGCTGGCGAATTCCTGTTCGATCTGGCGCATCTGGGCGGTGAGCGAGCGGGCATGCTCGGCGAGGCGGAGCGCGGCCGGGGTGGGGACGATGTGCTTGCCGCTGCGTACGAAGAGGTCCGTGCGCAACTCGGCCGCCAGGTTGTGTAACTGCAAGCTGACGGCTCCGGGGGACAGGTTTACCTTCTCGGCGGCGCGAGTGACACTGGCGCAATCGATGACAGCCAGAAACAGCTCTAACTGGCGGAATTCCACGTACTCAGCATGACATACGGGGGGCTCGGTGTGAGTAAAAAGACTCAGTTCTCAGTGGAATGGAGACCGCCGGCTCCGGCTTTGAACGAGATATTGCTGCGCAGGGGATCGTCTTCGAGCGGGGCGAGGCAATTCCAGAGACAGGCTCCGCAGTGGACGCATTTCTCGCGGTCGAAGACGGGAACGCCGGTGGGGCCGGGCGTGATGGCTTGACCGGAACAGATCTCGACGCAAAGCTTGGAGACACAGCGTTCACAGAAATCGGGGTAGACGAAGCGGACATGGTCGGCGTAACCGGAGGGCGCCTGCACTTTGCCGCCGATCAGCAGGGCGTCCTGATGGGTCACCAGCAACTGTCCGTCGTAGGGGATGGCGGGCCAGCCGCAACGGTCCATGAGCTCGTCGTGGCAGGAGACGCCGCGAGTTTGTCCGTCGGCCAGAATGCGCGCCAGAGCGTCGGGAGAGATACGCTTGCGGTAATAGTCGTTGATGTCGGGCATGAGGCGCGGCTCGCCGCCGATCCAGTGCTTGCCATTGGTGAGTCCGGCGATCGCCATGCCCAGGAGGCCCGAGATCACGCCGCGATGGAAGCCGTCGCGCGCCTTTTCGGCGATGCGGCCTTCGGTCTCCACCCAACTGGCGCGGCGGCGCGCCACGTAGGTGCGGCGGAGATTGGCGCCTGACAGAGGCTGTCCATGTTTCAGCAGTTCCAGCACCGCCTCGGCCAACTGGGTGCCGGTGGTCCAGGCCTCATCGACGCCGGAGCCGGTGAGGACGTTGGTGCTGCCGGAGCCTTCGCCGATGCGTGCGTAGCCTTCGCCCACCAGGATGGGCTCGCCGCGCCGGCCGGATTCCTGGAGCGATTTGGCGCCCCAGGAACGGAGCTTGCCGCCCTGCAAATACCGCCAGAGGAAGGGGTGCAGCATGAAGTGCTGCAGATACCGGTAAGAGGTCCGCATGGGGCTGCGAAACCAGGAGGGAACGAAAATGCCGACCGTGGCCACGTTGCCCGGATGCACGTAGAGGAAGCCGAAGATCTCGGGTTCGGGGTAGCCGAAGGTATGGAAGACGGTCCCGGCTTCCAGTTTGGTATCCGGCGGCAGATCGACCACCATCTTCATGCCGACTGCCCATTCGTGCTGGTGGTGACCTTCGGGCAATCCGAACTCCTGATCCAACTGGCGGCCGACGGCGCCTACGGGACCATCGGCGACCACGGTGAGCGGCGCTTTGACGTCCATGCCGGGCAGGTAGTTGGCTTCGGGATTGCCCAGCGAATCCACACCCTGGTCGGTAAGGCGGACTCCGCAGACGCTGCCTTCCATGGGCTCGATGAGCGCCTGAGCCACCGGCATGCCGGGCCAGATCTGCACCGTGCCCGTACTCATCAGTTCGGTGCCCACGTGCTGCATGAACTGGCCGAGCGAGAGAACCATGCCACCGGTCTTGTGGAGAAACGGCGGGACGTACGGCAACTCCACGCCGTATTCGCGATGCAGCCCGCAGGCACGGATGGCGCGGTCGGCCAACTTCAGCGGCAGGGAGCGGCGACTGGCGCCGACCGGATCGAGCAGGTAGACCAGTTTTTCCTGCTGCACGGGAGCGGCCATGGAGATTTGTTTCGGGTCGAGGTCCGGCAGGCTGGCGCGAATGCCGCGCGCCCTGGTGACGACACCGGAGACACCGAAGCCGATATCGTCGGCCCTTTCGTAGCACATGACCTGGAGCGGCAGACCGGGGCAGGACGGGCTCTCGATGGCTGGAGTTCCATCGGGATTCAGCAATTGCTGGGAGAGCGTGGTGAGGAAGCCGGCGGTGGCAGGGCCGAAGCCGACGCAGACGATATCGACGTCCAGCGTCACGCGGTCGGGCTCGGGCTCGATCATGCGGGGTAGTCCAGAGCCTCGGGGATCATGACCTTGGTGAGCGCGTCGGCGGCGCGATCCTTGGCCAGTTGCGACCCGGTGAGGCAGCCATCCATGCGGACGCGCAGGCGGATGAAGGGATCGAGGCCCTCGAAGCGTGCGCAGGGGCCGGCCTTCTTGGCGTGGGAGCCGTCGGGTTCAACGACGTCGGTGTAGCCGCGGGCCAGACTGGCGATGCCGGGGATGAGCGATTCCATGGCGTCCAGGTCATTCGCCTGGTAGCAACTGGCGCAACCTTCGGTGTCCCAGGACGGGTGGCGGTTGTACCCGAAGACGAGTTCGGCGCAAATGCGGCCGACTTCCCCGGCGGCGCGGGCCGACTGGACGTGGCAGAGGTCCGTCATGAAACCGAGCAGGCCGTCGAGGCCCTCGGCCACGGTGGGATTCGAAGCGCCGTTCTTTTCGAGCTGGAGCAGGTCCAGAATCTGGCTGCGCGAAGAGAGCAGCCAGCAGAGGGCGTCGGCCAGCGCGAAGGTGACGCCCTGACGGGAACTCTGGTACAGCTTGGCGCCATCGGCATCGACGGATTTCTGGAGGTGCTGGAGGCTGTACAGCCACATCTGCATGGCAGTGGCCAGCGAGCAGGCGCCGGAGTCCGAATAGTCGTTGGCGATCAGGCGCATTTCGCGGATCCAATCGCGGAACTGCGATAGGAACAGCTCGTCAGTCATGGTGATACTGAGCTGGCGGCGCTGCACGGCTTCGGGACCTTCGTAAGTGGCCTCAAGCTGCGAATCCATCCACTTGTGTCCAAGGAAGCCGGGGCAGTCTTCGGTGATGCCGTAGCCGCCCATGAGGCTGACGGCTTCGCGCATCATGGTGGCGCCGTGGCCGGTGTTCCACAGCTTGCAGGCGGGGCAGAAGACGTTGGCCTGGGCATCGAGAATGGCGTACTGGACCAGGGTGTCTTCGGCCAGGTCGGGCCGCTTGCCATGGAGGAACTCGATGGCGTCCTTCTGTACTAGGCGCATGGCCTTGTGGGCGGCGCCGCCTTTGAGTCCGCGGGCGGTGAGGATGGCGTCCTTCTCGTGTTCGAGCGGGTCGAGCTGGTCGAAGACGCGGGCCGCTTCGAAGCCGAGGGCTGCGCTGGCCTCGCCGGTGGCCCAAACGTCGATGAGGCGGTGGACGACGTCCTGTTTGAGTTGCAGGCCGAGGTCGAAACGCGGCGTGCCGGGGTGGGCGACGGAGCCTCCGCGGAAGCGATTGCGGTGGTAGCGGATCACCGGCTCAACGGCGGAGAGGAGTTTGGCCGAAGTCATGATGGCGACGGTGACGCGGGTGCGGCGGAAGACGGCCTCGATGATTTCGCCGTGGCTATAGCGGGGGATGATCACTTCATCCTTGACGGTATAGCCGCCGATGATGCGGCTGGCCGGCACCTTGAGATTGAAGATGGGGTCGCGGGTGGAGGAAAGCTGATGGACCAGTTTGCGGGTGGGTGTGCCGCGATCGAACGTGCCGGGGTCAGTTTCTTCCAGGATGACCATGCAGGTGCCTTTGATGCGCGGGTCGTCCGATTCGACGGCGGCGGTGACGAAGTTGGCGAAACCCATGTTGGTGATGAAGCGGCCGCGCTTTTCGACGTGGAGCAGGGGTTCGTCACCCTCTTTCCAATCGGCGATGCGGAGCTTGCCGCCGAGCATGCCGGTCTCGACGCCGACGTAGGGGATGGGCTCGGTAAGGCAGAAGGCGCCACGCCAGGGGGTCCGGTCCTCGCCGGGCTGGGGCGGGGCGCAGCGGCTCATGTAGTAGTCGCGCTGGGCGTCGGTGCCGCGCTCGTGGATGGGGGAGAGGGCGAGGCATCCGGCGAGACTGCCGGTGGCCGATCCGGCATCGACCCAGGCGAGTTCAAAGGCCACCAGGGCGAGGGCCAGGTTCTTGGGGCCCTCGATGAAGCCGCCCTGCGCCGGATCCATGAAGACGCCGGTGACGCCGGATTCGTCGAAGGCCTTCAGGAGGGCGTTCTTTTCGGAGGTCCACTCATGGGTGTTGCGGGCGCCGGATGCGACCAGCCGGGCCACGGGTCCGCGAGCGACAGCCCTGACGGACTGTACGAGCATCTGCAGATCGTAGCGATCGGCAAAGCGCCAGAGGATTTGGCGGACATCGTCTCCGGGAAGCGCGCGCAGTTGCGCGAATTTAAGTTCAGCCGCGGCTAGTGTCACAAGAAGTGGTCCTTTCACTCGATTTTGCGTGAAATTACGCAGAAAAAGATCTTAAAAGCGTCGAAGAGCAATCCGGGTGCCAGGGCGGGTGGGCGTTGCGAATCAACACAACGTGGATTTTCTCAACGGCAAAGCGCGGGGGGAAGACGGGGGTTGGGGATGGGGGTTGGGGGTTCTCCAGGGGCTGGGGGCTGCGCTTCGCGGCTTGGGTTCGTTTGGCAGGGTGGCTTGGGTTCGTTTGGCAGGTGGGGCTTGGGTTCGTTTGGCAGGGTGGCTTGGGTTCGTTCGGCATGGCGGGTCTTAGTTAGTGTGAGGGCCACAAGGCTGCCAAAAGTTCCGGGTTGTTTCGGGGAGGATGCAGGGGAGTTCCGCGAGGAATGGCGGGCGATACGGGTTTGGATGAGCAGAGCTTTGCCCTCCGAAGTTGCCGGGAGCTGGGAACGACGTGCCTTGGTTCGGTGTACTTCTATTTGCTTTTCAGTGCGCAATTCTGTCACCTGGTGTCAACTTAGCAGGCCAGATTGCGAGAATTTGGATAAGTTGTTGATTTCACTGCGGCGTTGGTTTGTGAATGGGTCACGCCGACGACCTTCACCAGCGTGCGGCGAGCCGGCACATGCGCGAATTCGGACCCGGGTACGGGATGTTGCATCGGAGCCCTTCCGTCGGCGCTGACCTATTCCCCGGGATGGACCTCGTTGAGCAGATTGGGATGCCGGTCGAGGAGCATGAGAAGTTTTACCAGCGCGAGCGGGGGCTTGGTCTTGCCGTTCTCGTAACGCGAAAAGGCATTGGGGCCGCCGCCGAAGATAGCGGCCGCCTGGCGCTGGTCGAGTGCGAGTTTCTTACGGACACGCGCTATGAAGCCGGGATCGACGATGGAGGCGTTCACCTGCTTGTTGAACTCCAGCATCGCCGCGCTGACCCGTTTCGATTCCGTTGCGGCCAGGATGCTTTCCCCGCAGGCCGGGCAGAACTCACCGCGCACGGCCGGAATGGTCGTGGTTTCGCCTTTGTAAGTGTAGGGAATATCGCGCGTGTCGCGCACCAACTTCCCCGCGCCGCAGGAGGTGCATTTCATGGTATGGCTCCTTTCCTTCATAGTTCCTTGAACGACACGATCAGCACATCGTCGATCACGGTGAGCTTCAGATAGACATCTCCGGCCGACGTCTTCGGGCGGTAGACGTCCTGCCAAATGCGATGATCGGCGTGCGTGGTCATGCTCTTGTAGAAGTCGCGCGGAATAAGGGCTGCGACGACGCCGACGATCTCTTCGAAGCCGAAACCCACCGTTGCGCCGCCAGCGAGCGCCGAAATCGTGGCGCGGACCTTGCCCGCCGCAAGCAGGTTTTTAACAACCACCAGCTTGCAGTGCGGCGTCCGCTTCTCCATGGCACCAGATTAACCTACTTGGTTATGTTTGGCAAGTAGGTTAATGAGCGGTGTGTGTGACCACCGGTCTTGGGACCCTTATACGCTGCAGGCAGCGGTGGACAGATGGCACGCTGGAGCCAGCCAGAGGTTCCGAAAACAGGTTGATGGGTTGATACCGGCGCGGCCTCACGCGGCATCGCGGACTTCGACGGTCATCTGCTTGCCGAGGACGGCGAGGGCGGCTTGGATCCTGTCGGCCTTGGTGGCGTGTTCGGGATCGAGCATGCGGCGGACCACCCGCTCGTGGAGTCCCAGGCGGCGGGCCATTTCGGAGTTATTGACTCCCTGGTCGCGCATGGCCAGGTAGAGCGCGAGTTTCGGCGCCAGCCAGAGCGGCACGGGCACCATGCGCTGGCCCCGTTTCGCCGGTGAGGGCGTTGGGATTTCTTCCCGGCGGGACAGACGGATGGAGAGATCGGAGCCGAGAGCATCCATGGCTTCCTCCATGGCCTCGCGTTGGTCTTTGCCGTCCGTGGCTACATGGGGCAGATCGGCAAACTCGACCAGGACGCGGCCATCGCTGCTGGCCTTGAATTTCGCGGGATAGCTAAACAGGGACATGCAGGTCGCGGCCAATCTCTTTCTTGCGGTCCTTGAGGGTGGTGAATTCGTCGCCGAAGCAGAGGACGGCCGTGACTACTTTTTCCCTTGTCGGCAACAGACTGGCAGGTGACCTTCCGGCTTCGCGCCAGTTTCCGGACTCTCCGCTCGAACTCAGCGACTTCACCACTTCAGCCTCGGACAGTTCTGTCCGAGTGTCAACCTAGGGCCGGGGGCGGAGGCGGTGTCCGGGCTGGGCGACCGCCTCGCGGGCATAGCCGACAGATTCAGCCCTGCGCGGCTCCCGTTTGGCGCGAGTGCTGCTCCAGGTAACCATGATACAGGCGCAGATTCTCCCTCAGCGGATGGAATGTGTTCTCCCGATTTTGGGCGTCCGGTACACGACAGAACTACCCAGACTGCTCAACAACCGGTGCGTGCAATCAATACGATGCAGATAGCCGTGGACTGGCGTCGCGTAATCGATCGCTTCCCATCTCGCCTGCACAACGGTGACGGGCTCTCTGTTCGAACCTACGAACCTCAGGGCATCCGTTACGACACGGGGGGGCAGAGAGCTGAGCCTGCTGGCGGAGCGAGAGGATGCAACTGAGCGCTATGGCCGGTTCAGCGGATTGGGAATGTGTTTCAGAAGCTGAAGCGTCCCTTGCGAGTGATCGTTGGCGGTGAAATTCACTGAGGGACCTCCACACCAACCACAATGTTGATGAGAGCCCTCAAAACGCGTCATCCACGCTGAACATCAGCGACGAAAAACAGCTTGATAGGTTGATGGCGTGGGGCGGTCGGTGTTTTTCAGGTAAACGCCATCGTGCCTGATGGTCATTGCCTCGGCAATGGCTCGCTACGCTTGCCTGCTCCGAAGCGCCTTAGCGCTCCGAGCTTCGCTCGGATGGACAGACGGCGGAAGACGACCGTCTGTCCTACGCTTCCTCGTTACCAGGCTCTGAGAACCCGGTAGCCTAAGGACTCCAGGCGGGTCCGGGCGGCGGCGCGGGGTTCCTCGGTGGAGAAGGGGCCGACCAGGACTCGGACTTCGTGGTCGCTTGCGGTCATGGCGGCTCCGGCGGGGAAGCCCTCGGATTTCAGTTGGGCGATGAGGGCTTTGGCGGTCATGGTGTGGCCGGCGACCACCTGCCAGGAGAGGCCGGGATTCTCGCGGTAGTTGCGGCCGGCGGGCAGCGGAGTTTCCGAGGCCAGCGCGGCATCGGGAATCGGCGGCGGCGGGGGCGGAGGCGGCGGGGGCGGCGCCTGGGTCCAACTGCCGGAGGGGGACACGGGCGCGAGCCGCTTGGCAGCGAGGGCCTTGCCGACCCAATCATCGGCCAGGGTCACGGCGGCTTTGGATTCCTCGGGCGACTCGACGATATTGGCTTTCATGCGATAGAGCAGGTTCATGTAGGCCGCGGCGTCGGAATACTGCGGGTCCATCTGGAGGGCGCGGTCCAGCATTTGCATGCCCTCGTCCAACATGGGGCCGAGTTCGGCCCGCAGGTTGGCGCGAGCAGCGGCGTCGGCGATGAAATTGGTGTCCTGGGGCTTCATGCCGGCGGCCGTGCGGACGGCTTGAACGCGCGGATAGATGATGCTCCAATCGGCGAAGCCCACGCAGTAGTAGGAGGTCTTCTCCTTGGGATAAAGTGACACCATCTTGAGCGCCCACTGACGGCCTTCGAGCGGCTGTTTGGCCATCATCGACACCGTGAGCATACCGCTGAGTGCGTCTTCGTTAGCCGGGTCGATCGCCAGAATGTCCAACAGGGCCTGGCGCACCTGAGCGAGCGTTTCGGCATCGTTGGGCTTGCTCATTGCCTGATTCATGAGGGTCTTGGCAGTCTGAATGCGAGCGTCCAAGTCGGCCTTGCCGCCATTCTGCGCCTGAGCGCGGAGGGCCACGCCCGAAGAGATGACCACGCAAAGCGCCAGTGCCGAAAGGCCCCCGGCGAGTAGCAGACGCGCGCGCTTCAAGTTGGCGGCGGGACGATGCAGCAGGCGGCGGATGCGTTGCTCCAGAATATCGCCATCGAAGACGCCGAGGCTGTACCCGGGCCGGGGAATGGCCGACATGGTGGACGCAATGCTGACAATCGAGCGGGCATAGACTTCGGGAGCGAGGAGCTTGTTGGTGACCAACTCGTCGCAGGCCATTTCGCGCGTCTCTTCAATGCCGCGCAGGATCAGCCAGCAGGCGGGATGAAAGGCCACGGGCATGGAGAGCAATTCGTAGACGACTTTCAGCGCGAAATCGTGGCGCGCGAGGTGGGCCATTTCGTGACCGATGGCGGTGGTGAGCACTTCTTCCGACGATCCGGCGAAGAGGGATTCGGGCAGAATGATGCTCCGGCGCCAGGCGCCCGCGGCTGCGGGACTGGGCACGGTGGCGGAAGACAGCAATTCCACATCGCGCAGTCCGAAAGCTTCCATGCAGCGGTCCCAAACCTGCCGGACCTGGAGAGGCGCGGCGGTGAGTCCGGCGGCGTCGCGAATCTGCACGGTGCGCGCCCAGGCCCAGGCGAGTTTGGCGACGCGGAACAACAGGAAGAACAGGTAGGCGGCTGCCAGGAGGGTCGCCGTGGTCTGCGCATAAGAGATGGTGCGAGGCTCGGGGGAGACGGGGGCATGGCCGGTGGATGTCGAGGCCGGCAGATTTGCCGAGCGGGCTACGGGCGGCGCTGCCGGAGCCGAAAAGGGCTGGGTGGCAATGTGCTCGCTGGTCGAAACGCTGGCGAGCGGCAGCAGGACGGCGGCGAAGAGGGCCGCCACCCAGACCGCATGGCGGTGATTGGCCGGACCGTTGCGCATCATGCGAGCGGCCAGCCAGGCTACGGCGGCAATCGCCGGAATCTGCCATAGCGAGTTGAGCAAGAAAGTAAGAAGAGATCGGCTAATCGTTTCCATGATCGTCCTTCCGGGGCTGCTCCAGCAGCTTTTGTAACTGCGCCAGGCGTTCCGGCGTCAGTTTGCGAGTTTCCACCAGGCTCAGCACCAGACCATCGGCTGAGCCGCCAAAAAAGCGTTCGAGCATGTCACCCACCGCCTCGGTGACCGCCTTCTGGCGGCTGAGGAGCGGCTGATAGAGAAAGGCGCGGTCCTTCAAGCGGCGCTTCACCCGGCCCTTGCGGTGCAGGACGTTCAACATGGTCTGCACGGTGGTGTAGGCGAGATTGCGCGCCGTGAGTTTGGCCTGGACGGTTTGAACGTTGGCGGGTCCGGTTTCCCACAAGACGTTCATGATTTCCAGTTCGAGGGGGGTGAGAGGCGGCTCGACATTTTTTCTTCGAGGCATAGGCTCCTAAACAATTAGGAGTGTACGCCTGGAAATGTGGGCTGTCAACTAAAAGTTTAGGAGGTTGAGGGGAAGGAATTACATTGACTCCACCTGTGACTTAAACCATAATGTTGCCGTTTGGAAAGGGGATGGCATTCTTTCCAGTTCGGGTAGCCGCACCGATTTGACGGTTCGTTCGCCGTCCTTGCTGTAGAGGTCAGCTTACTTCTCGCCGACAGAAATCGATTCCTGCGGCGATGGCGACCAGGACGCCGCAAACGACACTGATTCTCAGCCCAACCTCGATATTCGCCGCGTTTCGTGCCATGATGAGCATCGGTAGGGCAGACGGGAAGAACCGCAGCGGGCTGTCGGTCGATTGGCCAACGGCGCCGGCGAAAACGCCCAGCACGAGCAGCACAATCCCGGCAGCCGTCGCCACGGAGAACGATTGCCATCGCAGGCTGATCCAGTTCTGGATCGCGAGCCCCGCGAACGCGAGTCCGAAGACCTCGGCGCAATTACGAAGGATCATACTCCAAGGAACCGGCGACGCGAACACGACCCCTCGTTGCAGGTGCGGCAGGATCGCTCCGTCGAGCACAATCCCAAGAGCCAGAAGCGCGCTCCCGGCGACCGCCAGCCCGATAACGAACGTCAGCTTCGTGGCGTAGAAGGTCCAGCGGGGAAGCGGCCGCGCGAGAATGCTGCGCCACTGTCCGCCCGCGTGGTCGAGGCCCGCGAGCAACGCACTCTGCAACACGATGTAGAGCGGCAGCATAAGGATCGCCCAGAGACGCATGCAGAAGCGCGTCAACGCGGCCCACTCCTGATCCGGCCCGAAGCGGTTGATGGTCGAAAACGGTGCCTGCCAAGCTGCGAAAAATGCCAGCACGACCACGATTCCCGGCGCGAGAACGGCCATTTTCCAGGCGATAGTGCGCCTCATCTTCAGAGCTTCGGCATGCAGCACGCGGAGGAGCGTCATCGGCTAGCGCACTCCTGTTTCGTTTCGGAGTTGGTGATCTCGAGGAACAGATCCTCCAGGCTCGGTTGTTCTACCGTGAGACGCGACACCGCGATCCCGTCATGCACCAGTATGGAATTGATGCGCGCCGGATCACCGTCGTGGCCCGTGATCGAGATCCGTCCTTCTGCCGCAGTCCCTTGGTAACCGACCGCGGACAGCACTTCCAACGCCATCTGCGGCCGGTCCACGACCGCCACAATGGTGGCCGTCTTCCGCGCCTGCAGGCCGGCTGGCGTGCCCTGAAACCGGAGCTGTCCACAGGAAATGATCGCGAGATGTGTCGCGACCTGTTCGATTTCGGCGAGCAGGTGACTGGAGAGAAAAATGGTAACCGCGCGCCGTCGCGGCAGGTCGCGGACGAGTTCCCGCACCTCGTGAATGCCCGCCGGATCGAGGCCATTGGTCGGCTCGTCAAGAACCAGAAGGTCGGGGTTACCCAGCAAAGCACCCGCAATCCCGAGCCGCTGTTTCATCCCGGTCGAATAGTGCCGTACCAGCCGGTCGCTCACAGGCAACAGATTCACCATATCGAGCGCCTCGTCGATTCCGCGGGGCGGCAATCCGAGCAACCGTGTATGCACTTCGAGATTCTCGCGCCCGGTCAAGTGCAAATACGGCGATGGGGATTCCACCATCGATCCAACGCGCCGGAGGGCGTCGGCGCGGCCCTTGGAAAGTTGACGGCCGAACAAAGAGACCGTCCCCCGCGACGGCCGCTGCAATCCGAGAAGAATACGAATCGCAGTCGATTTTCCAGCGCCATTCGGTCCGAGAAATCCGAAGACGCTCCCCGCCGGCACGGCCAGCGACAGTCCGGAGAGCGCGGTGGTCTCGCCGTATGTCTTCCAGACGTTCTCCAACACAATCGGCTGGGCGGCATCCGGCATTATCCATCAGACACCAGGGCGACGGGGAAAGTTCCGCATACCTCTGTCGATCTCGCCATTCCCCAGGGAACTTTAGCTGCAATCGGCCAATTGGCAGCGCGTAGGTTCGTACGCATTTCCAAGACGCTTGTTCCGAGTCCGGATCACACAGTCGGAATTTGACACTAACCGCTCCTCGGCGATCGGTCCCCTGAGACGGCGTAGCGTTTACCGCTCCAGCGTAGGAACGATTACCCGCCACTTGGCGACTACAGAGGAGGAATCCGAGGAAACTCGCTAATTAGAGGAATTCGCCTTTTGCGTGTTGCCCTCGAGCAGGAATGTTTTGGGATAGGACTCGCTGCCGCAGATCTTGAAAGAGCCGAAATCCTTGTTCCGGCCACCGTCGGGCACTTCAGGGCGCCTCTCGACCCAGAGGCGAAATTGATTGAGATCCGAACCGCTGTGTCGCGGCACTTCGTTCCTCCGGTCGACACACGCGCGGCATGAGCCGAACCACCGCGCCTGCATTGCTACCCTGCAATACAACGCCTGAGAGGGACAGGCTGAAGTTTCGGGTGAATGGACAGCGCAAAGTCGCACGGAGATCTACGGGTTGCTGTTCTATGTTGCGGTGTAGGCGGCAAGCCTGGCTTTGAATCAAGTGGCGAAAGCTCTGGCCGGACGGCGGAATTTCAGACAGCCGGAAAGACCGCGAGTTTTATACCCGTGAGCTGAGGCTTCCCGTATTTGCCCCAGGCGGCTTATTTCGGGCTGCGTTCGCCCATTAACGCGGAGGTCGTAACCGTCCTCTACAGTGCGGCAACGTTCGCGTCGGGGATTCTGCGTGGCCGCGTGGAATTACGATCCCTTCTGGAAGGTGGGGCCGCTGCTGGAGCCGAAGGCCGGCAACCTCTGTTAAGCTAAACCATTGATGACAGTTGATGAGATTCGTGAATTGATCAACCTGGCCGCGGAGACAGGTGTCGCCGAACTGGAAGTACAGCGCGGTGAAAATCGAGTGCGTATTCGCCGCGCGTCTTTCGCGGCGCCGCAGGAGATCGTAATGGCCCCGGCGTTCACCGCTGCGGCCACTCCGGTTGCCTCGGCCGCGCCGGCCGCCCATTCCATCCCCGCCGTCGAATCGCCGCAGGGGAAGCAGGCGGATCCTGGCCTGGTGCTGGTGAAATCGCCGATCGTAGGCACGTTCTACGAATCGCCTTCGCCCGGCACGGCGCCGTTCGTCCGCGTGGGCGAGCGCGTGCAGCCCGGCAAAGTCCTGTGCATCATCGAATCCATGAAACTCATGAATGAGATTGAAGCCGAGACGTCGGGCATTCTGGAGAGCAAGCTCGTGATGAACGGCCAGCCGGTGGAGTACGGGGAGGCATTGTTTGCCGTCCGCGCCGTTTAAGAAGATACTCATCGCCAATCGTGGCGAAATTGCCGTTCGCGTCATCTGCGCTTGCAAGGACATGGGCATTCAGACGGTGGCCGTGTATTCCGAGGCCGACCGGTACAGTTCCCACGTGCGATTTGCCGATCAAGCCATTTGCATTGGACCGGCCAAGAGCGCCCGCAGCTACCTGGACATTCCGTCCATCATCAGCGCGGCGGAAATCACCAATGTGGACGCCATCCACCCGGGCTACGGATTCCTGAGCGAGAACGCCACGTTCGGGGAAGTCTGCGAGGCTTCGGGGTTGAAGTTCATTGGTCCGAGGCCCGAGGTAGTTCGCATGATGGGGGTCAAGGAACGGGCCCGCGCCTTCATGCGTGAAATGGGCGTCCCGGTTCTGCCGGGGTCGCCGGGCGTGCTGAATTCTCCCCAGGAAGCGCTGGAGATGGCCGAAGAGATCGGCTATCCGGTGATCATTAAGGCTTCGGCCGGCGGCGGCGGACGCGGCATGCGCGTGGTCAATCAGGCGTCGGAGTTGGAATCTCTTTTCGTGCAGGCGCAGCAGGAGGCGGGGTCGGCCTTCAGTTCGCCGGACGTGTACCTGGAAAAGTTTATCGGGGCGCCGCGCCACATCGAGTTTCAACTTCTGGCGGACGAGCACGGCAGCGTCGAGATTCTGGGCGAGCGCGAATGCAGTGTGCAGCGCCGCCACCAGAAACTGCTGGAGGAATCGCCTTCTCCCGTGGTGACGGACGCGCAGCGGGCGGAAATCTCGATCGCTCTGCGCAAGGCGATGTCGGCGGCCAAGTATAGCAACGCCGGCACCGTCGAATTCCTGATGGACGAGACGGGCAAGCTCTACTTCATCGAAGTAAACGCGCGCGTGCAGGTGGAACATCCGGTTTCGGAGTTTGTGACCGGGATCGATATCGTCAAGGCGCAGATTCGGATCGCGCAGGGCGAGAAACTGTCGGACATTCTGCCGGGTCCGGTAACTCTGCGGGGCCACTCGATTGAGTGCCGCATCAACGCGGAGAATCCGAATACGTTTGTGCCGTCGCCCGGACGCATTACGGGCTTTCATTTGCCGGGCGGCATTGGCGTTCGCGTGGATACGTGGGCTTATACCGACTGTGTGATTCCGCCATACTATGATTCGCTCGTGGCGAAACTCATCACTTACGGCGCGGACCGGCAAGAGGCAATTCACCGCATGCAGCGGGCGCTAGGCATGTTTATCGTGGAGGGAATCCACACCTCAATCCCACTGCATCAGAAGATTATGGCGGATGCCGATTTCCAAGCCGGAAATTTCGACACCAACTTTATCAAGCGGTTCATGCCCGGAAAGTAACTACTTCCCCAAGCATTTTCCAATCGAAGAATGATCCTGAAATCAGGAATCGTTTCTAATACAAGATGATCCTGAAATTGAGTACACTGCGCACGAGTGGATTTCCTTTCTGAGAGAGTGCCCTGCCGAGCGGGGGATGGGGTGCAGGGGCAGGGGGCCGGCGCTTGAGGCCCCTTGCCCCTGCTCAGCAATGCAGAGGGCCCGCGGGGCGTCAGCATACGAATCTTGGCGGGAATGGCGATTCCAACTTGCACTCGTTGAGTAGTGCGGTTTTGGCGGCTGCCATCCGCCGGGCCGCCGCTGTGTCGCTGCGCGCGTAGGCGATGCGGTCCAACATATCCCAGCGCATGCCCTCCTTTAGGTAACGGTACGCTTCCGGGAGCGAGCGCAATTTTTCGTAGGGGGTGGCATAGTTTTCTTTCGGATAGCTGCGTTGCCGTCGGCCACGTTTGTCCAATTGGATCAAGGCGAAGCCGCAAGGGCGGTGGTAGTTCAGATAAGGATTGAAGTGTGCCGTGTAAAAAGCTTGAATTCGTTCGGCGTGTTCGCTGGCAATGTGGCCGTAGCCCAGATGTTTTCGAATCACGGCTCCATTCTTGCCTTCCACCAACGCATTGTCGGAACTGCGATTTGGCCGCGAACGAGTGAACTCGACCATCAACTTGTCCAGCATCCCAGCCACCCTGTGATTGACGTATTCCGAACCGTTGTCGGCATGAAAGCCGATGATCCGAAAAGGGAACTGATGCAGCATTGCCTCCAACACTGGCAGTAGATGTTGCTCGTTGATACGCGCCGCGCAGCCCACGATCTCCCATTGGGTGACCGTGTCGACAGCGTTGATGTGATAGACGCCCTTGTCGCCTTCCCAATCGCCCTGGTGAACCGAGTCCACACGTAGGTAGCCCGGCGCACCCTGCGGGTCGGGCCGGCGCCGCTCGCCGATCGCAATGGCCGACGCAACGGTGCGCGTGAACTCGGCCGCCCGCTGCCGGTATGCCGCGCTGCCCCGCAAATTGTAAAGGTGCGCCACGGAAATCTCCGCCAGGCGGGCGTATTGCCTTTGACCGAACACCTGCCATTCGCGCTCCAGAATCCGGCGCGTTGCCGGCCCACTCAGTCGCTGATGCGCGCGGTCGACCTCGACCAGCAACGTGAGATCCTCCTCGGTGTATTTGATCGGGAAGCGCCGTCGCACACCGCTGTTGAGACGGAGCTCGCCGCTGCTTCGATACTGGCGAATCAACCGGGTCACTTGCGGCATGCTTAATCCGGCCACCTTGCTCAACAGTGCGCGCACCGCGCCGCGCTGCTTCTTGGCAAGCGAGAAGTACTGTTGCTCCACCAATGTCTTCTGAATCCACGCGTAGCGTTCCGCGCGTGTCTGCCCGGTGAAATCGATCCCGGCGCTGCCATCCAGAAAATCCTCCATCCCTTCTGGTGTCAGCCCTTCTATGTTCTCCATGCGAATCCGCATCCACCTTGCAGGGTGGCAGATCCAAAATTTCAGGATCACTCCGCATTGGAAACGAATCGCCTTTCAGGATCATCTTGTATTGGACAATTCTCCCACCACGCTCCGGTGGTATTGGAGTTACTCTAGAGGTCGAGGATCGCATGAAACTCGCAGAAAGAATGCGGCGAATCGGCGTAGAATCCGCTTTCGACGTGCTGGTGCGCGCTCGCGCACTCGAAGCTCAAGGCCGCAGCATCATCCATCTGGAGATCGGCGAGCCGGATTTCCCCACTCCTGCCCACGTGATTGAGGCGGCCAAACAGGCGCTCGACCAAGGCTGGACTCATTATGGGCCGACGCAGGGCCTTCCCGAACTGCGGGAAGCGATTGCCGCGTACATCTCCCGCACGCGCGGCATTTCGGTAGGTCCGCAGCATGTTTCGGTGGTGCCGGGCGGCAAGCCGATCATCTTCTTCCCGATGATGGCGCTGCTGGAACCTGGCGACGAAGTGATCTATCCGAACCCGGGATTCCCGATTTACGAATCGATGATCAACTTCCTGGGCGCGACTCCGGTGGCGATGCCGCTGGAAGAGAGCCGCGGCTTTTCCTTCGACTTGAATCGGTTCCGGGACCTGCTGTCGCCGCGCACCAAGATGGTGATTCTGAATTCTCCGCAGAATCCCACGGGCGGAGTGATTCCGCGCGAAGACCTGGCCGCCATTGCCGAAATGCTGCGCGACCGCGATGTGATGGTGCTGAGCGACGAAATCTACAGCCGCATTCATTACGGCAGCAAGCCTCCGGCGTCGATTACGGAATTTCCGGGGATGGTGGAGAAGACCATTATCCTGGACGGCTTCTCGAAGACCTATGCCATGACGGGCTGGCGGTTGGGTTACGGCGTGATGCCCGAGTGGCTGGTGGACGCGGTCAACAAACTAATGGTGAATTCGAATTCCTGCACGGCCAGTTTCACGCAGCGCGCCGGCATTGCTGCGCTCACTGGTCCGCAGGAATGCGTGGACACCATGGTGGCTGAACTGCATCGCCGCCGCGACGCCATTTGCGCCGGATTAAACCAGATCCCGGGCTTCCGGTGCGCTACGCCCGGGGGCGCTTTCTACGCGTATGCCAATGTCACCGGTACGGGAATGCGTTCGAAGGAATTGGCCGACTACCTGCTTTACGAAGGCGGAGTTTCCTGTCTCAACGGCGGATGCTTCGGCGAGTATGGCGAGGGTTATATCCGCTTCAGCTACGCCAATTCCATGACCAATCTTCTGGAAGCGGTGGCGCGCATTCAAAAGGTATCCGCGCATTGGGAAGCCCGAATGCTCGCGCACAAGTAGGGTAAGCTGTAGCTTGCCCTTATGCCAAGGTCCCGCACGGAACTGGCCTCGCTGGCCGGTCCTCTCGCCGCATACCTGTTATTGATTTTGCTGGTACGGCCGTGGGGCGATTATCCGCTGAACGATGACTGGATCTATGCCCGAATCGGCAAGCGCTTCGCCGAAGCCGGGCGCTTCGTATTCGATCACGATACCGGGGCGGCGTTCATCGGGCAGGGAGTGATGGCGGCGCCTGTGATCCGGCTGCTGGGATTCTCGCATACCCATTTGCGCAGCCTCACCATGCTGCTGGGCGCGCTGATCCTCTACCTGTTGTGGCTGCTGCTCCGGTACGCGGGGGTCCAGCCTTCGATTCGCGCGGCGGCGCTGCTGACAGTGGTCTGGAATCCGCTATTCGGCTACCTCTCCTTCAGTTTTATGACGGAGATTTATGCTTACTTCTTCGCTCTGCTGGGCGCCGTGGTCTGGCTGCGCGACCGTCGCGGCCACTCTGAGGGTCCACTGGTCTCATGGGGCGGCGCGATGGCGGCGGCGCTCCTTGTGGGTTTGGGGTTCTGGATTCGCCAGTATAGTGTTCTCATGTTCCCCGCCCTGTTGGGGTCCCTGCTTCCCGCCGGATGGCAGCGGGTGCGCGCCAGCGTGCCGCGACTGGCGGCGAGTTGCCTGATCTTTGCAGCGACGGTGGCGGCGTATTTCGTCTTCGCCAGAACGATGGCGGAAGTTCCGATGGGGGATTACTCGCACCGTTTGGGTCGAATGTGGCCGGTAAATATCGGCGCCTCGCTGCTGCAGATGGGAATTTTCCTCATCTACATGACGGCGTTTCTGCTGCCGCTGCTGCTGTTGACCGCCAAGCGGTGGTCGCGCCGCATGCTGCCTGTGGTGTTGGCGATTGCGCTGCTGGGGGCGGGCTCGGCATTCGTCCTGCTGCAGACGCCGCCGCACCTGAATCTTCAGCCGCGCTTTCCGTTTCTGGGCAATGTGATCAACGATGCGGGAGTGGGACCGGTCCTGCTGCCCGACGTCAAATTCCGTGAACAGGCGGGGCCGGCGTGGCCCAAGCCAGTGTGGGGCAGCATCGAGTGTCTGCTGCTGGCGGCCAATGTTCTGTGGGTATTCGTCATTTTCGCTGCGCCGTCAACAATTCGCAAACGAGGCCTGAAGGCCGAACTTCTGCTGATGGCGGTGCTCTTCTCGCTGGCGTCTTTGGCTGTGACGACGGTGGTGGATCGACTAGCCGCCTTCGACCGCTACTATCTTCCCGAAGTCTTCGGCCTGACGCTGGCGCTGGCCGTGATTCTCTCCAGCGCGCCACGCATCTATCCGCTGCGCTTCGCGGCCGCGCTGCTGCCGCTGGCATTCTTTACGACGGCCGGGCTGCACGACTATTTTCGCTGGAACGACGCTGCCTGGGACCTGTACCGGCAGGCCATCCACTCAGGCATCGCGCCCGCGAGTATCGATGCCGGATATGAGATGAACGGCTGGTACAACTACACGCAATCTCTGTCGAGACCGGCGCCGGTGGGGAACTGCGAGCCGGAATGGGCCTGCATCGACGATGAGTATCGCCTCGGTATGCATGGCTTTCCCCACTACACACCCATCGCGCAGCAACAGCCCTCCTACTGGCTGGCGCCAGGACCGCCCGTTACGTTGTCGAGGCGCGCCTCCTCTGGCAGTCCGTGGTAAATTTCGCTGCCACGGGCTGCTAGGTAACTCCGCGTGGCGTGCTAGCTGGCTGTCCGAGTCTTGGGCTTCTGCTTCGCTGCGGTCCGATTGACCAGCTTGTTGAAGTTGCTCTTTTGGCCCGCGGCGGTTTTCTCCTGAACGATGAGCGCGAGGTTGTTCTCATCTAATGCCTGGAACCAGTCATCCCAGGAGATCTCCTGCAGGGAGTCCTCGCCGCTGTAGCCGGGAAAATCCAGGCGGATCATGCCGACGTCGCCTTTTCCACCCGTCTTCTTGACGCAAGAGGGAGTGGCGCCGCGATCTTCCGCCCATTTGCGAATCTCCTCGTGATCCGTCAATTGCTTGCTTAATCGCGACGTGCTTGACCGCGACGTGCTTGACCGCGACGTGGTGGTCCGACTCTTCGTTTTAGCGCCACCACTGCTCTTTACCTTCTTCGTTGCCATGGCGTTTCTCCTTACTTCTTAGCCGACCCGGGTTCTGACATCTTGCGGTGCTGAGCGGCCACCACCGGATCGGGCAGGGCGTGTCCGGCCACCGCTTCCACCTTGTTCTTGAAGGAACCCGCGACTACATGATCCTTGCCGGCCATGAGCGCTTCGAATCCCTGACGCGCCACTTCTCGCGGATCATCCTTCTCGCTGACGCCGATCTTGGTATCGTCCATGCCGGCGCGGTGGAAGAAGTTTGTCTCCGTAGCGCCGGGCATGAGCGCCGTTACGGTGACGCCGGTGTCCTTCAGTTCCTCACGAATGGCTTCGGCAAATGACTTCAGAAATGCCTTGGAAGCGCCGTATACCGCTATAAAAGGCGCCGGCATTGTCCCGGCGATGGAAGACGTGATCAACAGCCGTCCGGAGCCGCGGGCCACCATGTCTTTGAGGACGGGTTTGGCCAGGTGTACCGAGGAGGTTACGTTCAGGTTGATGAGGCGGAGCTCGTCTTCGAGGGATGTCTCGCGCGCAAAGTCGCCGGAAACGCCCACGCCGGCATTGATGGCGACGGCATCCACGGGACGACCGGTCGCGCGAATTCTCTCATACAGGGCTTCGACTCCCGCGTACTCGGAAAGATCCGCTTGGAAGGTCTCGACCCGCCCGCCGAAGCCATCGAGTCTGTCGACTACTTCCCGAATGGCATCGCTCGATGCGGTAATCAGCAGATCGAAGCCATGCTCTGCAAACTGCTCAGCCAACGCCAGTCCGATTCCGCTCGAAGCGCCGGTCACGACGGCGAGCGGCCTATCCATTGTCTGCTTCATGGTTTGTATACCTCGCAGAGTTTTCTAGGACGGTTTGAGCACCACTTTGATGCAACCGTCCTCCTTATCGCGGAACTTGGCGTATGCCTGCGGCGCGTCTTCGAGGGGCAGATGGTGGGTGATTACGAAACTGGGATCGATCTGCCCGTCGATGATCCGCTGCAGGAGCGGTCCGAGATAGCGATGCACATGAGTTTGCCCGCTCTTCACCGTGATGCTGCGATTCATGATGGAGCCGAACGGGATGTGATCGATGAAGCCACCGTACACTCCGGGT
>DASZMZ010000151.1:0-5951 GCA_035551455.1 Candidatus Sulfopaludibacter sp. | reverse complement strand
CGCCCGGATATCCTCCAGGCTGGTCGCCTTCGTATCGTCCATGCTGATGATCAATCCCCAGGATCCCGCCTCCCTCCTTCAGGCTCATCTTGCATGAGAATCCAATCCCGGTTTCAGGCTCATCTTGCATGAGACAAGAGTCGAATCCCACGTCGCAGATTTATCGGCTACAATGGTGCTTGGCGGAGGTGGGTCTTCTCAAGCAGTAGACGAACCGCAGTCCCGATTTCCGGTCCCTCGGCAATTCAATCAGCCTCTCACGCCCTTTTTTCCCTTTTCTTCCCCAGTAATTGCAGGATTTGCGACACTCCTTTGCGGGAGATCAGCCGCATCCCGGTCTGCCGGAAATGCCTGAAAACGCCCGAGCCCCTCAGCGCCGAATTCTTCTGTGTCAGTTGTCGAACGCCATTTCAAAACGCGTTCCCCCTGGATTCCGAAGGCCGTTGCGCTATCTGCCGCAACGGCCTTCGCGGTTTTGACGCCGCTTATTGCTACGGCGCGTATGAAGGTACGCTGCGTTCCCTCATCCACCTGTACAAGTACGCCGGTATCCGAACGTTGGCCCGGCCGCTGAGCGACCTTCTGTCAGCCGCTCTCCCGCGCGATGAGGCCTTCGACCTGGTGACCCCGGTCCCCTTGCACTGGCGCCGCCAGTGGCAGAGAGGCTTCAACCAATCGGAGTTGCTGGCACAGGCAATTTCCCGGCGCAGCGGCATCCCGGCACAGCGCACCCTGAAGCGCGTCCGGTCGACGGCGACCCAGGCCGGCCTGAGCAACACCGGACGTCGCAAGAACATGACTGCGGCATTTGAATGCCGGCGCGACCTGACGGGTAAACGAATTCTTCTGATTGACGACGTGATGACCACGGGTTCCACCGCGGCCGCCTGCGCCCTGGCTTTAAAACGTGGCGGCGCCCGGCGAGTAGCCCTTTTGACAATTGCCCGCGTAGACCGGCGGATGGACCAGGCAGGCCGAGAGGCACATTCCAGATTGGGGGGAGTTTCCTAGATGGCGACCGAACGACTTCAGAATCCCGTACTGGTGCTGAATGCCAGCTACGAGCCGATCAATATTTGCGCCGCGCGGCGCGCTCTGGTGCTGGTTCTCAAAGGGGTGGCATCAGCCGAAGAAGAGTCCATCAATGCAATTCACTCCGCGCGCGCCAACGTGCGCCTGCCCTCCGTCATCCGGTTGCTGGAGTACCGCCGTATACCCCATCAGACCCGAGCGCTTTCGCGCAAGAACATCCTGATGCGCGACCGCTACACCTGCCAGTATTGCCACAAGGTGATGCCGTCCGGCGAATTGACCCTGGACCACGTAATTCCCCGGTCCCGCGCCGGCGAATCGGCTTGGGAGAATCTGGTCGCCTGCTGCCATCACTGCAACAACCGGAAAGGCAACCGCACGCCCGAAGAAGCCGGCATGAAACTGGCGCGAATGCCCAGACCTTTCAGCCTCCATACCAGCCGCCACTTGATGCGCATGCTTGGCAAAGGCGAGGCTCAATGGCGCAAGTATCTGTTCTATTGAGACCAAGCAGTTAACAACTGCTAATTTCTCAATAACATCCGGATTTGCCTCGCTCACGTAGAGTGGAGTATAGTCAGTTCTGATTGGGTATTCCGTAATTCAGAGGAGGTAGGGATTTGAAAAAGCTGTTTGCAGTGTTCGCGTTGGTAGCCAGTTGCGGTTTGGCCGCCGACTGGAGCGGCTACATCGTTGACAAAAGCTGTGCTTCGAAGAAAGCGATGTGGGGCAATGAGCAGTGCGCCCAGAGTTGCATGAAGCGCGGCGACCCGGCCGTGTTCGTGACCGCCGATGGAAAGATCTACCAGATTGCCGAGCAGGACAAAGTGAAGTCCGTGGCCGGCAAGAAAGTCACCATCACTGGCAAAATGACCGGCGACACCATCAGTGTCGATACCGTAAAGGCCGAATAGTTCCGGACCCATTTATGAGCGGGGCCGGTCTTATCTCCGGCCCCTCGTTTTCCTGCCCTAAGAAGCTCCAACCATTTCCCTCATTTCGTCGACGAGCGACCGCAACCCGGCAGCGTATTCATTGAGTTGGCAACCTGCGGAAGCGCCCTCTTGCGCCGACGCCGCCGTCTTCTGCGTGACTTGCTCCATGTGTAGAATCGCGCTGGCAATCTGTTCCATCCCGCGAGCCTGCTCCTGGCTGCCGTGATTTACGTCATCGACCAGCGATTTCACCCGCACCGAACTTTCCGTCATCGACCGCACAGCCCCAGCCATTAGATCGAGCCGCCCGCTCCCGTCCTGCGACGTGGCGATGGACTCCTCGATCAATCCCGCGGTATCGCGGGCAGCTTGAGCACAGCGCTGCGCCAGATTGCGGACTTCGTCGGCCACCACCGCAAATCCCAGACCGGCTTCACCAGCTCGGGCCGCTTCCACTGCTGCATTGAGCGCCAGAATATTGGTCTGGAAGGCAATCTCATCAATCACCTTGATGATCCGCGCGATCTTGCGGCTGGAGCCGTCGATCTCTTTCATTTTCTCTACCATGCGATCCAGCATCTCGTTGGCGGCGCCGGCTCCGTCCGCCGATTTCTGCATCAGACCAGCCACCTGCAGAGCATGGTCGGCATTTTGGCGCGTGATGGAAGCGATCTCCTCGGTGGAGGCCGAAGTCTCTTCCAGGGACGCCGCCTGTTCCCCCGCTCCTTGCGCCAGGGACTGACTGGCGCCGGACACCTGTGCCGCCGCCCCGGCGACCTGCTGCGCACTTCCGGCCAACTGAGAGGACAAGTGGAGCAGGCTGCGATTGGTATTCAGGACCAGCATGAATACCGCGCCGCCCACCGCCAATGCCAGAATCGTCAAAGCCAGCGTGATCGCGATGCTGCGCGAGGATTTGGACGCCGCGGCCGCCGAAGTAGCTTGCAAATCGCGGTTCTGCTGCTCTACCAACGAGGTGGCTTGTTCTCCGATCTGCACCAGACTCGGCGCTACCTTCTGAGCGAAGGTCACCAGCGCCACATCCATCTGGGAATTGGACATGGCTCGTCGCAATTCCTCGTGTCCCCGCAGCACCAGCACCGTTTGTTGATCCAGAGTCGCCAGCAGCGAAGCAGCTTCGGCCCCGGAAGCGGTCTTGTGCAATTCCGCCAAGGCACTCTGCAAACGAGTGGCGTTGGCGGCAAACTTCTGTTGATTCTGCGCAACCTGGCTGCCTTCTCCCAGTACCGCTGCCAGCACGGCGCCCCGTTCCAGAGCCGTCATTTCACTGGCGCTGCTATCCACCTCGCCCGCCAGATATTGGCTTTTTGCCGTCACGTTGGCTGTGACCGCCAGATCGCCGGAGAGGTCACGGGTAATCACCAGCGCCGCGGCGCTGATCAGGAGTATCAGCGACAGCATCACACCAAATCCAATCAGTAGCTTTCGTGTAAGACTCATGACTCCCCCAGGTTATCTCTTGAACACAATCGTTACCGGCGCCAAAGCCTTGACTGGCTTCCCATCCTGTTGAAACGGCGAGAATTTCCACTTCTTCAAGGCCTCCGCCGCGGGCTTGGTGAGAATTGGATTGCCGCTGGTGATCACCACGTCTTCCACCGACCCCGTCTCCGAGACTACGGCTTCCAGTTCCACCGATCCCTCGATCTTTAGCTGTTGGGCAATCGGAGGGTATTGTGGGTTCGCCTTGGCCGTTACTCCACTCAGCGCTTCGGCGTGTGTCAGTTTCTTGGGCGGGCTCTGGCCCCACATCAGCCCGACCGGCAGCAGGGCTAGGAAAACGGCAAATGCATGACTCTGTATTCGTGCCATGTGTTTTATATCGGATGAAACACCGGAAGCTTTAGAGTTGACGTAGAGCTAACGGGCGACGCGCCGCAGTTCGTATAATCGAGTAAGGTCCGCCGGAACAATGAAGAAGCGCGTAGTTTACGGCATAGCGATCGCCTTGCTGGCCCTCTCCGTGGCCATTGTGGTGTGGCTCGGCTCGTTCAATCCCGGCGCCTTCTTCCTTCCCGACAGTCCTTCGCAGACCCTGGTCTTCTGGGTCGGTTTCAGCATGATCTTTCTGCTCATGCTGGGCCTAATGTGGTATCTGTTCCGCGAGGGCGCCAAGCTCTATATGGAGCGGCAGAGCCACCGGGAAGGGTCGCGAATCAAAACCAAACTTGTGTTGGGCGCGGTCACCCTGAGCTGCCTTCCCGTCTTCTTCCTGGTGATGTTCAATTTCGAACTGTTCAACCGGAACGTGGCCGGCTGGATCCGCAAACCGGAGAGCCGGCAGATCGATATGCTCAACGGCGTCGCGGACATGCTGAGCAAGGAGATGCAGGACGAAACCAGGGCCCAGGCGGCGCTTCTGGCGGCTCAACCCGAAACCCGGCAGGCGCTAGACACCGGAGTCCGCTCTCCTGGCTTCCTGGAGCGATTCTGCCAGCAGTGGGAATTGGTCTCGGCCACCATTGTCCCAGCCACCGCGTCTGCGCCGGTGGATGCATGGGGACCGCACTCGCCAGCCGTCCAAGATAACCGCACGGTGCTGGCCGATGCCACGGTGTTCGAAGGCGGAAAAATCACCGGCACCGTCCACGTTTCGGCGCGCATTCCGGCAGACGTAGCCGGCGACGCCGAGCAGATCCGCGCCGCCTACAAGCGGTGGGGGGAACTGTATACCAACTGGAAGTCCTTCCGCAGTTTCGCCACCCTGATGATGGCGCTGATCACCGTGATCGTGCTCTGCATTGCCACCTGGATCGCCTTCTTCCTGGCCAAACAGATCAGCATTCCCATCACGGCGCTGCTGGAAGCCGCCAGCGAGGTGCGCAAGGGCAACCTGACCTACCGGGTGGACGTCCGCGCCATGGACGAGTTCGGCACATTGGTCCGCGCTTTCAATCAGATGACCCAGGAACTGGAAGCCAACGCCCGCGAGTTGGACCGCCGCCGCCGCTTCACCGAAGCCATCCTGGAGAGCATTCCCACCGGCGTCCTTTCGATCACCGCCGATGGCTCGATCAAGCGCGTCAACCTGGCCCTGTCCAAGATTTTTCCGCCCCAGCAGGTGGAGCAGGCAACCCGCCTCGAAGATCTTTTCTCGCGCGAAGACACAGCCGAAATCAAGTATCTGATGAAGCGCGCGCGGCGCACCGGCGTGGCCATCCGCCAACTCGAGTTGCGCAACGAGAATCGCAAGCTCCATGTGGCGGTCACGGTCTCGGCTCTGGAAGAGAAGCTGACTTCGGGCTTCGTGGTGGTGCTGGAAGACACCAGCGAACTGCTGCGCGCCCAGAAATCGGCCGCCTGGCACGAGGTGGCCCGCCGCGTGGCGCACGAAATCAAGAATCCGCTCACGCCCATCGGACTCAGCGCCGAACGCATCGAGCGGCAAATCGATAAGCTCGACCTGCCTCCGAACACGGCCCGCATTTTGCGCGAGTGTTCCACCATCATTTCCAAGTCCGTGGAATCCGTCAAGACGCTGGTGGACGAGTTCTCGCAGTTTGCCCGCTTCCCCTCGGCGCAGCCCGTCCGCTGCGATCTGAACGAAGTCGTGCAGGAGGCCCTCGCCATCTTCAAGGACCGCCTCGAAGGTATTTCCATCCGCGCCAGCTTTGCCCCGGACCTTCCGCCGGTGAATCTCGACCGCGAGCAGTTTCAGCGAGTGGTGGTAAACCTGGTGGACAATGCCGCCGAAGCTATGCAGGATTCGCTCGTGAAGAATCTCTATGTGACCACCCAGGCGGGCGCCGCCGAGACCGTGGAACTGGTGGTGGCCGATTCAGGTCCCGGTGTCAGTTCCGACGACAAGGAGAAACTGTTTCTGCCCTATTTTTCGACCAAGAATCGCGGCACCGGACTGGGGCTTGCGATTGTCAGCCACATCGTGACTGAACACAATGCGCAGATCCGGGTGGAGGACAATCAGCCCGCCGGTGCGCGCTTTACAGTAGAAATTCCCGCCAT
>DASZMZ010000150.1:0-2606 GCA_035551455.1 Candidatus Sulfopaludibacter sp. | reverse complement strand
CATGCTGACCGCGATGATGGCGGTGGATGACATCATCGCCGGCAAGACCGATAAAACCGGCCTCTGGGAAGTCAATACCGAGATGGACTATCACGAGGAAAAAGAGAAGTCCGAGGTCCAGCGCGACTAAGTGCCGTGTGTTAAGGCGTGGTCGCGGGCGGCGGTGGCGGCGCGGGCGCTATGAATAACGAATAAGCCGCCGACAGGCGAGTGCCCGTTCCTACCATCACCGGTACGTTTGGATTGGTCACGGTTGGATCCAAGACCAGCGTGGTTGGAACCACGAAGTTGACATAGGCCAGATCCGGAGGCGGCGCAGTCGAATTAGGATCGGCGGGTACGCGCGTCACGGAAGTCACCGGGTAAATCGCGCCCCCGATATTCAGCCACGCCGCGCCTGCGCCGGGTAAAACTCCGCTAGCCGACGAAAGCCCATACACCATCAGGGTGACGCTCTCGCCAAGAGGGGCGGGATTGGAGGCGCTCACTAGAACCGGGTCGCCAGTCGGAACCGGCGTATCCACGCTCCACAGGATCAGTGGTGGCGCCGAGTCCAGTTGCAGGATCACCCCCGGAACCGCGGACACCGTTGAATTGGGGGGCGGAGTCAACTGCACTGGCTGCGCTCCGATGCCCAGGCCGGTTGGAACCTGGACCGTCAATACTCCGTTGTCGTCCGCGGCGAAAGAAGCCGGCAGCGGACCCACGGTAAGCGTCCAGCCGGTCAGATCCGCCGGCAAGCCCGTCGTCGCGATGTGTGCGGTGCCGCCGGCGGGGACGCCCGCCAGTCCGGTCACGGCGTTCAGGGCCGGTACTCGCAGGCTGATCTGCCCGGGAACGGCCGCGGCAATGTTCAGCATATTGGCAGCGGTGACGATCTCGAGACCCGTAGCCACCGTGACGTAAGTGGTGCCGGGCTGCGCCGCTGGGTTCACGGTCAGGTTCAGAATCACCATCGTGGGATTCGCCACCCACTGTCCGCGTACAGAGATATCGCTCGAACCGAATCCGACTACCGTTTGGCCATCTGCGAAATGGGTATTCACGCCACTAATCACCATTAAGGTGTCGGTCCCGGCGGTTACTGTATCGGGTGTCTGGTAGATCTGCGGGGCATTCGACTGCGGATACGTGAGCAGTGGCGCAGAAGTGGAGCCCAGTGACTGTAACGATGTCTGTCCATCCGGGTTGACCGCTTCTACCGTGGCCTGCATGCCGCTCAAGGCCGGAGGCTGCAGGATGTCGAGCGAGCCGTCCTTATTCGCCGCGAGCACTTGCGCCGGAGCTCCGTCCAGCAGAATGCGCGTGCTGGCCGTCAAATTGACGCCAGCTACGTTGGTTGAGGTCGTCGAGCCGCTCGAAGGGAGAGTCACGGCACTGATGGAAGGCGCGCCGCTGGGCACCACCGTGAACGCCGCTGGCAGGACATATAGGTCCCCGTTCAGCCTCACCGCCAGAGCCACCGGCGTTTCGACTTTGGTATTGGCCGTATCCACCCACGCGAGTAAGAAACCGCCTTCAAAATATTTCAGGCTTCCTGGCTCAATGCTGGCCGCCGAACCGATAATGCTCGCGGTGAGCCCAGGCGCTATCGCGGATTGGTTGTTTACCGTCGTTCCGTTGGCGTAAAATACCAGGCCATTACGGGTCTGCGGGACAAACGGCGGCGCCGGAACCGCCACTCCCTGCGGATAGCCGTAGGTTTCCATGGCGGAGACTGCGGGTCCCGCGCTTGGCGTCACTGCAAAGTTAACATTCTTCACGATGTTTCCGGCCGCCACGCCCGCTGGTACCGCCTGGGTCCAGTCCTGTGTCCCGGGAAAGAACTGGGTGACGAAGCCGGTGTTCGCTGCGAAGCTGTCTTTTTGAGGGTCCGCGGGCGGCACGATATTGGCGGGGGTCGCTTCGCCGGTTTGAGGCGGCGGCAGCGGATGCACGTAAATGTAGTATTGGCCGGGCGGAATGCCGTCGATCGCATAGGTTCCGTCGGGACGCGTCATGCCGCTGATCGCCACGCCGGTGGTGGAGGAAAGCGCCACGACACTCGCTAGATTAACGCCCGCGCCGCTCGGCGCCACGGTCACTTGGCCCGTGATGCTGCCGGTCGAGCCGCCGTATCCGCCTGCCGGATACAGCAACGAAATCCCGCTCACGTCGTCGGCCGCGAGCGGCGCGCCGCGCGTGGTTGCCCGCGTGATCGCCGTCGACATAGTAGCCGAAGTAAAGGTGTGCTGCAGGCCCAACGTGTGGCCGAACTCGTGGACCAGCGTCATGAAAAACGCATCGGTATAGCTGGATTGTTGATAACCCGCGGCCGTCAGATCCTTGCGGAGTTGCAGTTTCGAACGCAGAATCGGGACGAAGGTTGTGCCTTGCGCCCCCAGGAAGGTCAAGTCCGAGGGCAGGGTGAGCGTGGTCTGCGCGATAATTCCCGGAGGGATGTTGTCATCGAACACCACGTCGATCCCTGGCACCGTCTGCGGTGTGGCCATATTCCGGGTTCCGCCGAAGTGCAGCCGCAGCGACGAGCTCGCGACGCCATTCCATGCTTCCGCCGCCTGCCGGATCTGGCTGTAGATCGCGGTCAGGTTGTCGCCAGGCATCAG
>DASZMZ010000149.1:0-10482 GCA_035551455.1 Candidatus Sulfopaludibacter sp. | reverse complement strand
CGTTTGCCTCTGCAGAGGTGATCAGTCCGGCGATTGCTTTGGAGACGGACATTTGTCCCGTGGCGATGTCGGTGGCTTCTGTGATCGCGGCCACTGCCAAGGGACCAATCCAGCTGTCGAGTAGAGTCTTGCCGATGGCTTCGAGCTCCGAAGCCGTTTTGCTGCCGAGGATCTTGGCCAGGTCCGCTTCCACGATTGCGACCTTGGATTTAATCCAGTTCCAAATCTTCTGCAGCTCGCTTACCCCAGGTGCCGGTGTTGCTGTGATTGGTTGTGCCGGTGTGCCCATTGTTTCTCCTTTGAATTAGCTGGGCTGCAAGTACAGCCCAGACCCGTCTAAAAATGAAAAAAATTACCTGCCACGCGCGCCACGCCCAGCGTGATCGCCCAGGACTTCCGGATGGGCTTCATGATCTGCTTCGCCTCATATGCGGTCACCTGGTGGACGTCGGCCGCGGCGCCGGCGGCCTCCTTCGTTGCCACGGCGAGGTTTGCCGTGGAATCGGCCGCCTGCGCGATCGCGGCCTTAAGAAATGGGTCGGAAAGATCGGCCGTCGCGGCATTCAGTGTTTCCTGCGTGGCGCCGAAGGTGACATGCGCATCGGCCGCGATCCCGGCGATCGCGCTGTTCGTCGTCGCTCCGATGGTCCCGAGCTGTACCGCGGACGCGTCCAGATGCCCAACGGCGACGTCGGCATCGTTCAGCAGCTTAGTGATCTCCTCAGAAGACTTCTGGGCCTGCGCCAACTCGGCCTCTTCGTGCTGGCCGAGGCGCGCGGCTATGTCGTTTACCGTGTCGGCCAGGCTGGCGATCTGCGCTTCGGATGCGTAGGTCGCCTCCTCCAGATCGCTGGTGGATTTTTCGATCGTGCCGATGCCGGCGAATGCGGCGGCCGCCTTAGGCATCAGGCGATGAACGTCCACGGCCAGCACGATCGCGCAAGTGGCGAAGATGACCAACACCGCGATGACTACGAATTTGACTGAGTTGCTCACGGACCAGTTTTGAGATATTCAGATATTTAAATATTTAAACGTTTAAATTGGTCGAACTCTGAACTTTCAACTGTCGACTCTCGACTGCTCTTCAGCCATCGATGTCCCTGCGTATCCAGCCGAGCAAAAACTGATTCATGCCGGGGCGGCTCGCGGCGATGGAGTGCGCGACGGCCGCGCGCGCCTTCAGCTCCGCGACCAGGGGTTCTTCCTCAGCGCTATCGATCGAGGAAATTGTTTGGTGGCCGAGCAGTCCATCCACGATCAGCGGGCCCACCACGAAGTAGCGCAGCGATTCCTGCAGCAGTTTCGCCGCGGGCACCGGTCCCATGTTCACGGCGAGATCGAGCAGCTTGTTGGCAATGCGCTGGCTCTTCACCGGATCGAAGCGCCAATAATCCCGCTTGTAGATAGCCTTGGCATCGTCGCGCGTCAGTTTCTCAATGGGGAGAGTCGGATAGCTGCGCTGGGAGATCCCGAAATTAGTCGTGCCGCCCGGGTCGCCCATGTTGACGACCAGGCCACCCTCATGTTTCAGGACGAATTCAACCGCCTGTTCGAAATCAGCCATAATTTAGTCCACAGTTAACAGTTGAGAGTTGAGAGCAAACCGCAGAGATCATTGCTGCCGGAGTAAATCGGCCAGGCGCTGGCGATCCTCGCGATGATCGGAAATCACCATCAACGCGATGAGAAGATTCCAGCGATCGCGGCGCACGGTTGCGCCAATGGCGTTCAGGTCCCTGTGGTCCTTCTCGCGGTTCTGGAGAATCGAGGCGTACACGCGCCCGGCGGAAAAAAGGCCGGCTGCTACGCCCATCAGCGCTGCTAAAAGCGCCAGCGCAGCGCGTACCAGCAATTCATTTGAAACCATTATTTGGGGCCCGTCTTCAGATTGGCCAGATCGCGCCTGGCGATCTCGGCGTTCACTTTGTCCAGGTCCTTTTCTAGCTCGGCCATATACTGCTTGACCGATCGCGGTAACGGGAACGCAGCGAAAAATTGCGCCGTCCCCATGCGGGCCAGGATCAACTCGCGCCGGATGTATGGGTCCAACTCGTAGAGAATTTCGGCTTCGCTTGGAAAGCGTGCGGATGGCTCGAGCGAGTGCAGAACTTTAAAACGCTGCCTGCCGCGCGCGAAGAAGTTGCGGAGCGCCCTGAGAATCTCCGTCTCCGCTCCTGGAGTTTCAACTTTCAAAATCAGTGTTTTTTAACCGCCGGGCTCCAAGTAGAGCCCGGACCCGCAACTTTCGACTCTCGACTTCTTTGCGGCAGCTTCGGCGGTCCCAGCTTCCAGAGCGTGATGATCCCGTTGGCCTCGATCTGCGAACGGATCGCGGGAAACTCTTTGCGCAGGTCGGTCAAGCGTTTCCAGGGCGTGGCGCCAGGCGGATAGCGATCGAGCCAGGCCATCATCTTGTCCAGTTCGCGTTTGGGAAACATGGGAGACCCTTACTCCACAACCCTATGCCGCACGCCGGACGGCCCGGGCGCCGCTGCTCCCCCGCCAGGCCTGAATCCGGCCAGAAGGAACATCCAGTTCCCGCTGGTATTGCTGGCTTCATCGCAGGACATGGTGTAGCCCGTGACCGTGGTCACCACGCGGTAGCCCAGGCGCATCGAGAATGCGGTCGATCCCACGGCGGTAAACGGGGAATCTACGGTCATCGTGCTCGAGCCTGAATTCGCATAACACAGCCCCGTGATCAGCGCGTTGGGAATCAGCGTGGTCAGGGAACCGGAGGTGACTGTAGCGGGCGAGGTAGTCGTGCCGCGCGTAACCAGTGTGTCGTCATTCGCCGCATACATCACGCCAGAAAATTCCGCGATGGAATAAATGTCGGCAAGTGTGCCGCAGGAGATCGTGTCGGCCCCGCCAGTGGGAGCAATGCCGGCGAAAATCTGCTGGATGGAGACTTGGCCGCTGACAGGTAATTGGGTGCGGGCCGCTACCAACTGTAATGGCGTGCCCGCGGTGTCGGTGCAGTACGTGAATTTTGAATCGGTATTGTTCCACCCGGTGATCGCTATCAGCAGGCTGCCCGCCGTCACGTTGGAGGTAAACGCCAATGTGTTTGCAGTCACGGCGGTGCTCTTGCCCTGGAGCAGGGACACTGAATTCAGCGCGCTGGCAACTTTCAGGCTGATCGTTGCCGTTGCCGTATTGCTATTGGTGTCCGCAACCTGGAAAGTGATGCTGTTCGTCGGCCCATAGCTGGGCGTGCCGCTAATTTCCCCGGTGCTGGAATTCAGCGAAAGTCCCGGCTGCAGAGCTCCGGAGGTGATCGACCAGGTATAGGCTCCCTTGCCCCCCGCTGCCAGCAGGGTGTAATCGTATGCGACCGATTGGCCTCCGTCGGGCGCCGTAGCCGCGCTGGTGATCGCCAGGCTCTTCGATTTGAACGCAACGATCATCGTCGTAACCTGCGTATTGGTAGCGTTGTTCCAGGTCATGCTGTAGCTTCCGTTGGTCCCGGCAACGGCGAAAGCGGCAGCTTGCGAATCAGCCCCATCCTTATTGGAAACCTGCGTCCAGGACGGCAGGCTAGCGCTATTGACGTCCATCTGCCCGGCGCTCTGGAAGCCCCCGATGTGCGAATAAAGCAAATCCGTATTGAGCGTTGTCGTAATGCTCGGGCTTGTGACGGTCGCCGGCGTCCCCGTCGTGACGCCCGATCCGGAGGCGTCGACGGTAGTGGTCCAGTTCGGCGGGAATTCCGTGCAGGTCACGCTCAAGAAGGTAGCGCTCGTCTCCGCGAACGTGACGGTATTGGCCCCACTGGAAGAGAGCGTCCCAATGTAGACGGCCACTCGCACTGTGTGAGAGGTGTCTATGGCCGCCTGCGCGTAGGACGTGCTGCGCGTGTCCGTCACCGTGGGCGTCCCTGTCGCCGATTCCCAGTTCGCCGAGACGATGATTAAGTTGCCACTTGTAACATTTGCATTGAAGACGCAATTGATGGTCGCCGCATTCGTCGTTGCGTTGCTGGACTGAATCACTGGAACGTAGGGCCACTGGGCGTGCGCGCGGCTTGCAAAGATTGAAAGCCCGGCAAGTAGAGAAAACAGCCCGAGCAATAATTTGGAAATTCTCATTCTAGTTCACCATGTAGGTCACGAAGATGGACACGCGCTTGGCCGTTCCGCCCGCCGTTGCCGAGTGCGTCTCGATGTAATCCCCAGCAGCCAGTGAAGTGTTCTGCAGCGTCGCGGAGCAAGTCGTCGTCCCATCCAGCCCCGTGGTTCCCCCCGTATTCGAACAGGCGATTCCCCCGCTCCCCGCGGTTGCCAATGCAGAGCTCACGAAATCAGAGAGCGAGCCGGCATGATTCTTCGCGGGAATCACACTGGGCGTTCCACCATCCGCCGCGACTTCCACTTCAACGACGGTGGCCGCGTAGGAAATGAAGCACTGCCTCCCCTGCGGAGCGATGTCTGCATTCGCCAGAGCGAGCGAAGCATTGTCGGCGCCCACGAGGATGGCGCAGGTTCGCCGCGTGTTCACGACAGCTTGTTTCGCAGAGGTAACAGCATTGTTCGCGATCGCGTCAGCGCACGATCCCGCCGACGTCGTAACGTCCCCCGTAAGCGCAGGCATGTTTGCGCAACTGACGCTTCCGGCGCTCGCATTAATCTCCGCGGGGAACAAAACTATGTTGTAAGTTCCGCCACCCCCATTGGTGGAGAGAACGCGCCCGATGATTTGCCCGCTTGTGGGATTTGAAGCGCCGGAATCATGGCAGTCCGCTCCGGAGGTTCCGCTGATCTGCACGTAGTGCCCTGCCGTGGTGGGGCCATCGAACACGCATGGCCCGGTCCCGGCAATCTGAATCACAGCGCTGCCGGTAGTTCCCGCGCCGGCGACCACGATCCCGATGACTCCGCCGGTGTCGGTGGTCGCAGCCGCTACAGCGGTCGATGGCGCGCCGGTGAGCTTTCCCAATTTATTTAGCGTCGTGCCTGTGGAGGCAGCATTGGCAATGGTGATCCGTTCCGGAGCCTGCGCGAATACGCGAGGTGTATATACAAGTACATACACACCGAAACAAAGCAGCGCGAGAAGCGTTGCGAAACTACGTCTCATTGGTTTTGGCTCCTGAAAACTTTCGACTCTCAACTGTCGACTGTTAACTTTCTTTAGTGTCTGTACCAGGCGAACAGACCGTCCCCAGTCACTGGAGGATTTGACGTGGAGATATTCGCCCCTGAAAGGGTGTAATGCGTCCCTTGAATGAGCACAACCGCGCCGGCGGGGGTGTTCTGGACAAGGATTAGCGATGAAGTAGGACTTGGAGAAAACGCCAGGGTGAACGCAGTGTTCACGCCGTCGATTGAGCCGGACGGGACCTCATTGTCGGAGAAGTTCAACACCGTGCCTCCGCCCGATCCTGCGCTGAGCTGGACCACATTCGTGCCATCGCAATAGAGGGTCACATAAAGTCCATTGGCGACGGAGATCCCGGAGCCGCCGCTGGTCTTCACCGTGACGGCAAATCCTCCGGTGGAGTTGTTGAACACCACGAAGTTGCGCGGGATCGCGGGAACCACGGCGTTGCGCGCAGCCGTCAGCGGCCCCGTGAGCTTCAGCACGAAGCCGCTGGCTATCTGGGCCTGGGTCAAAGTGATAGCAGTGGCCGCGTCGGTCAGCGCGAAGCTGGCCTCGGCATTGTCGGAGGCATCCAGCGCATCGATCGCGCCATTGGCAGTAACCTCCGGTTGATTCTGCGCCTCAGCGATGTGCTGAATTCCTAGATAGGGACTAGCCATTTTTCTCCTGCTTTAACTCTCGACTCTCAACTGTCGACTGTGAACTAGACTGCTGCTGCCCCTGCAAAACCTCTCCCGACTTCGACACTTTTCTGGTAGACGCGCACCGCGACCGAGGCTTGCGCCGAACCGAAGTCTGTGGTTTGCTGCGCGGCTGTGTAGCTGGCCGTCGGCGAGGTCACGCCCGAGATGGTTCGTACGACGCTCGCTCCGCTGTAAATTTCCACGTCGTAAAGTTCAGAATCTTCGCTCAGCGGAACGGGATCCTGCGAAAGGTTGATCCAGCCGAAGCGCGTGCGTCGGATCCAGGCGATGGTCAGGTTATTCGACATGTCACGCGATCCCGAAATTTGCACGGGCGCGTACGGCTTGCGATCGGCCCCGGTGAGCGTCAACTGCTGCGACGTCGCGCTGGTCAGGTCCGCGCCCAGCGTGATGCCGCGGTAGTAACGCAGCGTGTTGAGGATGCTCAGCGAGTCGGCTACGCGGAACACACCCGAGCGGCCAATCGGCACGCCTGGGGCGCTGACCACGGCCACCAGCTCACCATCCGCGTGCGTATTCGTCCCCGTCGGCGAGCTGCCCAGGAAGCCGGCCGCCCACTCCGTGCCGCGACGGCCGCGCAACAGCTTGGAAACCGTCCAGGTCCCATCCATGTTCCGCACGGCGTTCACAAACTGGATGATCTCCTGCCCAACGATCAGCATATTCGAGCCGTTCAGCACGTTCTGCTCGGTGTCGCCGGAGAGAGAGAAAGTGGTTGACGCCAGGCTCACCGTCAGCGTGTTCACCACGTCCCAGATCCACGGAGATCGCGGCGGAGCGCCCAACACGCCGACGGCATATCCGAATGGCGCGTCGGTGGTGTCGGCAGCCCCCTCGGGCGCGTAGCTGGCATCGTCGGAGGAAATGAAAAGCTGCGCGCCCGGCCAGAGCGTGGGCGTGAGCGAACTGAACGCCACATATTTTCCAGTGCCGGCGGGATTGGCGTCGGTATCCTGCAGCAGCGGAATATCGAACAGGGCCATCATCGAAGGCGGCTGCACTACGGGCGTTCCGCCCACCGGGTTTGGCGTGATTAGCCCAGCCCCTTGCGCCGAAGACGTGTAGTTGTTGGTGTTCTCGTTTACGGTCTTCAGCTCGATCACGAAGCCCTGGCCGATGGCGTTCTCCACGATGCGCGCGGTGAACGTGAGCCCCTGGTAAACAAACTCAAAGTTGTCGGTGGGATCGGCCAGCAGGTAGGAGGCGCGCGGCAGGTTCAGTTGGAAATGCTGCCGCTCGAGCCACGAGAGGAATAAAGTTTTCTCGGCCACCTGGCGCGCCCAGTCCGGATCCATCACCATCGGTAGGTTGATCACCGATTGCTGCTTGGTGCGAACCACGCGCGTGTTGCGCAGCTTTTCCTGTTTGCCCTGCTGGTACAGATATAGCGGGTCCGCGTAGGTCACCGCGAATCGCTGCGGCAGGTCCTGCTCCTGATCGAACTGCTCGATGATTTTGGTTTTATCGCTTACCAGGCCCAGGTCGTCTTCGGGAATGGTGAACGCGGAGGCGAGGCCGCGCGGAACGAACTTCATCGTGCCGCTGGATTCGCACCCGCCAAAAAAGTAAGCCTGCATCAAAGTTTTCAGAATTTCCGCGCCGGAGGTGGGCCGCTCGATCACGTAGCCCTTCACCAGCGTCGACGGCTGAATGTTGCCGGCCACCTCGAGCAGGCTCACGTCTACCTGCGAGGCAACCAATCCGGAGCGCTTGCAGACGTCCATCACCACGCCGTCAGGCGAGATGGAATGGCACGGGCCCCCGCCGGCAATCGTGGGCGTATAGATGAAGACTTGAATAGCGCCGGTATTTGGGACAACGGTGTTACTGCTGCCCATCACCAGCGTCCACCCAGGTGCTGAGGCGGGCGCTCCCGCTGAGCCGGCCGCACCGGCTGCCACCAGCACGAACAGAGGAACCCCATCGATCCCTACCCACTTACCCATCCAGAGTTGGTGTCCCGTGCTATCCGTCAGGTTGCTGGCCCCCGGGCCGCTGTTGGCAGGAAAGGTGACACCATCCAGCGTAAGAGCGTCGATCGTGCTACCGCTTCCGGCCAGGTTTGTGAAGTCCACCAGGCTTCCGCCACTGATGGTGAAGCCCATCGCTTGCATTTCGAAATTGGGGCCTGTACCCGGCGAGGCTTGCACGTTGCCTGGAAGCCCGCAGCCGGAGTTTGGCGAGCAAGTGATCTGCAGCTGAATGTGCGGATCGGAAGCCTTCGGATCAGCACATTCGCCAGTGCAGGGAAACACTGGTGGCCAGAGCTTCGTGAATCCAGGATAGAAAAGCCCGTAGGTTACCTGCCAGCATTCCGGCGATTGCAGCGCGAACAGCGACCCACCAATGTCACTTGGGCAGTCCGTGCTGTAGAGACCCAGCGGCGCCCAGATGAATCGCATTCGAAGCGCCGCGACACCATACCAAATCGATAGCCCAGATCCGCGGACGCGACCAAAAACCCACTCCCCGGTCGGCCAGCCGATGGCATCGATGTTTGAGCCGCCGTAGGAATTTGTTCCGGGAATGAAAATGGGAGGCATGGAAAGGAAGTCGAGAGTCGACAGTTTAGAGTTGAAAGTTAAGCGTCGCGCTGGGGCGATTTGTCTTAGTTCTTACTTTCAACTTTTAACTTTCGACTATTGACTCGGTTCACAAAATATTCTGTACCTTCAAATACTGCACTTCCCCACGCAGATTCGGGACGCGATTGCCGAATTGCAGCAGCGGCAGCCGCGTGATCACCGCGTATCCCAGGCCGCGATGCGCCGGCGTGAACGCCACGCCCTCGACCGCCTGGATCGTTGGATCGGGGAGCTGCACCTCATCGCCGGGATAGAACACCGGCTGCGGATAGGCTTGCGCCAACGTCTTCCAGTACGGCACGGTCACGCCGTTGACGGTGGTCGTGTCTCCATTCCCCGGCGCGAAATCCAGGCTGGCGGCTTGCGCGACCCACAGAATTCCGTTGTACTTCACCACTTCGCCGGAGCTGTAATCGGTGGTCGCGCTCCATGGCGGATAATCGGAGATCAATTGCCACTTGGTGATGTCGCTCGGAGGCGAGACACCTGTACTAACGACCAGGGCCTCGTACACCTGTCCCAGGTAGCCCACGATGTTTCCCGGGTTGTAGAGCGCGGTGGGGTCGTAAGCCGGAAAATCCTCGACAGGATACTCACTCGTCGTCGTGCCAGGATCCATATAGATAAGTTTGGAATCGCCCCAAATGCGTTTCAGGCACATCGGCCCTTCGCCAAAAGCGACCGCCACGCTGGCATAAAAATCGAAATAGGTGACCGACGGGCCGCCCTTGGCGGACTGGTTTCGCTGATCGAAAGTGATGCCGCTGGACCAGAAGACTTGCCCGCCGATCCGCACCGTGCCATAGCCGAAAGGAATCGGCGCGCCGTTCGCCGAGAGCGACACCTGATCGACGATCGGCTGCGCGATCGGCGTCTTGTGCAGCATGCGGTAAATTGCCGCGCCAACGTCGATGGCGATGGATGCGACGGTGAGGGCGATTAGGGCCATGGGAAAACCAGTTAACAGTTCACAGTTGAGAGTTAAGAGTTACACACCCTCGCGCGTGCTGAATCTTGTGATCGCTTTTGTGTGAAACTCTTCCGCAATCTCTGCAGGTATGTTTATTGCGAAGCCATAGCCTGAGGCCGCGCGAGGGACGTTTCCTGAGATGTGGATCTAGGACTACGCGTGCCCTGTCTTCGAAACAACCAGTTCATGTTTTGGGCTCCTAGCTCTCGACTCTCAACTGTCGACTGTCAACTTTGTTCGTTCGTCCACGCCTGCATATGAAAAGCAGCCCGCCACGCGGCGCAACCATGCATCATCAAGAATGTGCTCAATCACTTTCCCAGCCGGCGAGTATGCGTGAATCAGGGAAAGGAACCGTTCGCTGCCCATATCGATCTCGCCGATCATGGCGGTGTGGCAGGCCTCGCGCGGCAGGCGGATGGCCAGGACGTCGCCGGGAAGCCGATCGGCAATCTCTTTCGCGAACAGCAGCCGCGCGCATTGCTCGAAAACCTGCGCGGCATGTCCCACCGGTTGCGGTGGATAGTTCCCAAACATGTCCGGAGTGGGAGTGTTCCCGTCGCGGTCCTTGATCCCCAGCTCGATGGCCACCATCAGCGGCAGCCCCGCGCAATCGATCCCGCCGCGACGATCTTTCCAGCGCCCCTGGTGGCGAAATGGCGTATCCAGCCATCCTCGCGCAGCCGCCACAATCTGTGAACGAAGGATCATGTCAATAGTCGAAAGTTAAAAGTTGAAAGTTAAGAGTTCCGAAAACTTTCGACTCTCGACTGTCGACTCTCAACTTCCTACCTCCAGCAACGAATCCATCCCCGGGATCGACACTTCCGCGCGCATATTCACGATGTTGTTGTATTTGTTGTTGCAATCGTAGACGGTGTGATTGCAGCCCGGCTCGATCGAGAACGTATCCGCGGCGGCCGGCGCGGTGGGCAGCGGCAAATAAAGCGTGAGCGTAGTTCCGTCCCAAGTCTTCAGTTCGTGGGTTTGGCCGTTCAGCACTCCGGAAGTAAACGTAATGATCCCGTCATCGAACCAGCCCGCCGGCGCCGCAGCTGCCGGCGTGGCCGATCCGACCATCAGAAGCCCTGCAGACGGGGTAATCTGCACAGCGCTC
>DASZMZ010000148.1:0-4556 GCA_035551455.1 Candidatus Sulfopaludibacter sp. | reverse complement strand
ATATTCAGTTGAGAAAGATCTGCCGACCGGAGCCTCTCCGCGAGGGCGGTCCAAAACCCAAACCAAAAACCAACACAAAACACAGAAACAAACCTGAGAATCCGTCTGCGCCCGAGGTTTAATTCACGAGGCAAAGATCGGCAGCGGTGGACGGGTTTTTTGCTTGGTTTTTCGCGTCTACAGCCGGGGTTGGGGGTCGATTTTAGGAGTTGAAAAAACAAAATCAGGAAGCAGGATTTCGTCGGGATAGACGGGGGCCTCGGGTTTTGTTTTCTGGGGTTTGAGTTGCTCGGCGGTGTGGCGAATGGTTTGTTCCTTGCGGAGGAGGTCGAGATTCTTTTCCATCTTGCGGTGGAGGCGGCTTTCGTAGAGGGTCAGGAGGTTCAGATTTTTCGCCTGTTTGACCCAAGTGAAGGCCTGGAGAAAAGCATCCGAGACTTGCGGGGGCTGTATGGAGTAGGGGTCCTCTTTGGTGTTCAGGCCGATGCCGATGAGGGTGTTTTCGATCGACGAGGCGCGCGAGAGACGCCAGGAATCGTCGGCGATGGCTTGGGCGAAGGACGTTTCGAGTCCTCCGACGGGGGCCAGGGATTCGAGCAGGGCTTTGCAGTGTTTGTTGTAGGCCTCCTGCTCGGGTTTGGTGAACATCATGACTTGGCCGGTGAGGCCGTGACGGTAAGCGTTGATGATGCGGCGATCAGGCAACGCGGCTTTCTCTTCGATTTGGATTAGCTTGGGACACATGTTCCGTTGCTCCTTCCTGCTTTCATTCAAACATGTGAGGCAGGAGAAGACGGGGAGCTTCGGGTCCGAAAATCGGGTAAGTTGTTTGGAATGTGGGGAAAGAAATATTTGCGAAAGTTGTGAACGTCAGCCGGGCTGGTTTTGGCGGTGGATGGCGTCTAAGACTCCGTTGACGAATTGGACGCTCTCTTCGCCCGAATACTTGCGGGCGAGTTCCACGGCTTCATCGATGGCGATTGCCGCGGGGGTGCCGCCGTAGGTCATCTCGAAGACGGCGAGCCGGAGAATGTTGCGATCCACGGCCGGCATACGCTCCATGCGCCAATGCTCGGCATGCTTGGTAATCCGCTCGTCGAGCGTGGCGAGGTGCTCGACGGCGCCGCGCACGAGATCGCCGACGAAGGGATCGCGCTCCGGTTGCTCCTCGGAGAACAGGGTGTCGTAGTAGCGGTCGATCACTTCGTCCACGGGCTGGCGCCGGGCATCCCAGGTGAAGAGAATTTGCAGCGCGCGCTGGCGCGATTTGCGTCTGGAGGACATTAGGTGGCCTGACGAAGGCTGCGCAGCAGGTTCGCCATTTCAACGGCCGTCATCGCGGCGTCGAATCCCTTGTTCCCGCCCTTGGCGCCGGCCCGGTCGATGGCCTGCTCCAAGGTGTTGGTGGTGAGCACGCCAAACGCCACAGGCGTGCCGGTTTCCGACGATACATGAGCAATGCCCTTGGCCGCCTCTGCCGCCACGTAATCGAAATGGGGAGTCTCGCCGCGAATCACGGCGCTCAAACAAATGATGGCGTCATAGCGATGCTGGCGCGCCAGTTCCCCGGCGATCAGCGGGACTTCCCAAGAGCCCGGGACTTTCACCACGTCCACCGCATCTTCGGCGGCGCCGGTGCGGGTCAGCGCATCCATGGCGCCTGCCTGCAGCCGCTCTGTAATAAAACTGTTGAACCGGCTCACTACGATTGCAAATCGCAATCCGGCCGCCGACAACTGGCCTTCAAATACTCTTGGCATGTTTCACTTTCCCGCGAATACCGCGCGTCTCTTCTCCAGAAAAGCGCGTGTTCCTTCGCGACGATCTTCGGTTGCCGCGCTCACTCCGAACGCGGCGGCTTCAAAGCGCAGGCCTTCTTCGAGTCCCGAATTCAGGCCCACGTCCACGGCGTCCAACACCAGTTGGAGCGCCAGCGGCGCATTCGCCAGAACCTTCTCCAGCCACGCATTGCAGTGATTCAACAACTCGGCCTGGGGCACGACGGCGTTCACCAGTCCGATGCGGAAGGCTTCCGCGGCGGTGACCGGGTCGCCGCCCAGCAGCATCTCGAGAGCGCGCCCGCGACCTACCAGACGCGGCAAGCGCTGGGTACCGCCGTATCCCGGAATGATGCCGAGTTTGACTTCGGGCTGTCCCAGTTTCGCGTTTTCCGAGGCGAAGCGGACCGTGCAAGCCATGGCCAGTTCGAGTCCGCCGCCCAGCGCGTAGCCGTTGACTGCCGCCACTACCGGCTTGCCCAATGTTTCCAATTTGCGAAACACCTGCTGGCCGCGCAGCGCGTAGGTCCGCGCCTCGGCCGGCGTGAGCGCCGCCAGTTCATTGATGTCGGCTCCGGCGACGAAGGCCTTCTGGCCGGCGCCGGTCACTATGGCCGCGCGGATGGCCGCATCGGACGCAATCTGCGTGGCAGCCTGATCCAGTTCCTCAATCACGCCCGTGGATAACGCATTCAGTTTATCAGGCCGATTGACGGTGACCAGAGCGACACCCTGGCCGCCCAAGTCGAACTGAATGTGCTGATAAGCCACTATCGTCAGTTTAGCATCGCCTTGACCCATTCTTCATCGAAACGGGCGTGTTTAATGCTCTTTCCCGCCGCCGTGAAATAGCTGTAAGTGACGTGGATCAGGCCGTCTTTCGCCTGAATTACGGAAGGATAGTGGTATTGATCGGTCACCTTCCGGTCGGGACTGCCGTCCAGATGGCGGCGCCATTTCCAGGTGGCTCCTTCATCGTCGCTGAGGGCGGCGAGGAGGGAATACCGGCCGTTTTCGAGGTCGTTATACACGGCGATCCTTTGCCGTCGCGCAGCCGCACGACCTCGATGCTGGTGCCGGGATTGAGCAGTTCCGAATCCCGCGCCGGGGTCCAGGTGACTCCGTTGTCCTTCGAAAAGCTGATCATGGCCCGCTTGGGCGGCGGACCGTTATCGCGCAGGTAAGCCACCAGCGTGCCGTCGTTCTTGCGCACGACCGAAGGCTGGACGCAGCCCGCCCCGACGATGGGCTCACTGGCATTCCAAGTGTAGCCGCCATCGTCGCTGATGGCCATGATCCCGAAGGAGAAACCGTCCGAATACATCGGCACCAGAATGCGGCCCGAGGCCAGTTCCAGGGGGTGGGTGCGCGTGAACCAGCCCATGCGCGAGTAGTATTCGTCGCCGGCGTGTTCCACCATTCTCTTGGCACGGTCGGACGAGGCGTCGCCCACGAATTCCTTGGTGCGTTCCAGGATGTTCCTGGGAATCAGCACGATATTGTCCTGGTGCTCCCACTTCGGCGGTCCCGAGGCTTGCTGGTAATCGGTAGAGATGCGGTATTTCATCAGGGCGGTCTCCCACTGGTGCGCGATGATCAGGGGCCAGAGGAAGAAGAGCCGCTGGTGGGAATCCAGAAACAGCACGGGATTGGTCTCTGGGAAGCCCGGTGTATCGGCCAGAACGAAGGGCGCCGACCATTTCCGGGTGGTGTGGTTCCAACGGGCCGCGTTGATCAGGACGTCATCGGCCGTCCGCTCTCCTGAGCCGTGGAACCAGCAGGCCAGAAGGTCGCCGTTGGGCAGTTCCACAATCGAAGACGAGTGGTTGTGCCACTGCTCGGGCGGAAAGATCAATTCCGACGAATATTGCTGCGCTGCCGCGGTGCTTGTCGATGCGAACAGAGCGAACAGGGCGAACAGGGCGAATAATAGGCGCTGGGTCATCGGCGATAGTATAATCGAGAGAGTACTCCCACACAGCATGGATCGCGAATTCATCCGCAATTTCTCTATCATTGCGCATATCGACCACGGCAAGAGCACGCTTGCCGACCGATTGCTCGAGACCACAGGCGCCCTGTCACAGCGCGAAATGATGGAGCAGGTGCTCGACTCCATGGATTTGGAGCGCGAGCGCGGTATCACCATCAAAGCGCACGCGGTTCGCCTCAATTACAAGGCCGATGACGGGAAACTGTATCAGCTTAACCTGATCGACACTCCGGGCCATGTGGATTTTTCGTACGAAGTTTCGCGCAGCCTGCAAGCGTGCGAAGGCGCATTGCTGGTGGTGGACGCCTCTCAGGGTGTGGAAGCCCAGACCCTGGCCAATACGTATCTGGCGCTGCACCACAACCTGGAGATCATCCCGGTCATCAATAAGATCGATCTTCCCGCCGCCGAACCGGAACGGATTCGGGAACAGATTGAGACAGTGATCGGGCTCGACGCCAGGGACGCGGTGCTGTGCAGCGCCAAGCAGGGAATCGGGATCCACGAGATTCTCGAGCACATCGTGTTGCTGGTGCCGCCGCCCAGAGGCCTGCCGGATAAGCCGCTGCGCGCCCTGATTTTCGATTCCTGGTTCGATTCCTACCGCGGCGTGATTATTCTGGTGCGCGTGATGGACGGCCATTTGCGTGTGGGGCAGAAGATCCGGCTGTGGTCGAACAACCAGACTTTCGAAGTGGATGCGGTGGGCTATCAGTCGCCCAAGGCGATCCCCTGCGACGAACTTTCGGCCGGGGAGGTGGGCTTCCTCTCGGCGAACATTAAGA
>DASZMZ010000147.1:0-6759 GCA_035551455.1 Candidatus Sulfopaludibacter sp. | reverse complement strand
ACCATTGCGGCGGCGGCCTCGGTACCAGCACCTTCGACATGACCACCCCGCTGCTCAAGTGGGTGGAAGGCGACACGGCCCCCGCGCGCATCGAGGCCAGCCGGTCAGTGGGCGGTAAAGTGGTCCGCACGCGCCCTCTCTGCGCCTACCCCCAGACCGCGCGCTACAAGGGCGCCGGCAGCATCGACGACGCCGCCAACTTCACCTGTGTCCAGCCGTAAGTAGGCCGCCTACTCGACCTCAAAGGGAATGGCTGGCAGTGTCGTAAGCAGTTGCCGGCGGCGCGCCGCGGCTTTCGCATCGGGCCTCTCGATGTAGGCGTCCAGAATCAGATTGCCCCTCAGTCCCGGTTTGGCCTTGGCCGGGTCGGCGCGCAGGGTGACGGCGAGTCCGCCATTCACTGCGGCGACGCTCTGGATACTGATCCCCTCTGGCGGATCGTCGAGCGCCAGTTGAATCTGTCCGGTGAGCCGCGGAGCCACGATGATCTGTACCGGCGCCGCGCCCGCGGCGGTGACCTTCACCCCCTTCTCTGAAGCGGCGCGTACCGGAGCCCGTGCCGCGCCCGTGCCAATCACGCGGATCATCCAGCTCTTCTCCGTCACCAGGTGGTGATACGCGAAGGCCTGCATCATGTCTTCGGCAGGCGCCGCCACATGCTGCACTTCACGGCCCGCAATGGAGGCGCGTCCTTCGAGCTGCACCGTCGCCGGGATATCGAGAGGCCCGGCGGGAGCCGTGAGCGTCAGCCGTACCTTGTCCTGTCCGGCGGGAATCACGCCGCCGCTGAGCACCAGACCCTGCGGCGCGTCCTTCAGCTTGAGACCAATCTCACCGCTGAAGCCGTCGCGGCGCAGCGCGTAAACCGTGATCGGGACGGTCCCGCCGCCGCGCACGTTGACGCTGGAAGGCGTCACGCGGAGCTCGTAATCCGGCGCGGGATGGCCGATACGAAGCCGGTACGTGTACTCGGGTCCGGCCTGATGCTGCACGTCGCCGAGTTGCAGGGAATAGCTCCCTTTGGCGGGCAGCGTGAACGCAATGCGCGAATCGGCCTGATGCGTGAGAAGGCCGGCAGCCTTGTCCTCGAAATCGTCGTTGGCGGCCAGTTGCTTGCCCGCGGCGTTGCTCAGGATGAGCATCGAATCCAACGGTGAACCCAGACGGCGTGCCATCACTTCGGCGACAATCTCCTCACCGGCCTTACCGTCAAACCGGAAAAACTTCCACTCACCCGCTTTCATAATCCGCCCCTCCACCGTGACCGGCAGCTTTACCTTCAGGCTCTTCGCGGCCGTCTCGCGACGTGCCGTCTGCGGGGCTGCGGGGAAATCGCCCACGCTGACGCGATAAACGAAGTCCTCGCGTCCGCGGAAAATCGAGTCGTGTACTTCCAGAACGTACTCGCCATCGGCCGGGATGTCGTAACTCAGCACGGGGTCGGGGTGGAAGAAATGGTGATCGGCATACGCCACCTGCCTGCCCGTGGAATCGCGCAGCGTCAGCGTGGCCTGGAACCAGCCGGGCACCGCGTCGGAGATGTACGGAATGAGTTCGCGAGCCTCGGCCGCAGCCACCAGATGCTGGCCTTTCGCCGCGTGAAAACGGTAGCGGTCCATCGTCCCCGGCATCATCTGGCCGTTCAGGATGGCGGGCAGGCTGACGCTGACAGCAGCTTCGGCGGCGGAGGGGATCGGCGGGCGGGCGGGAGGCGTGCCGCCGTTATTCACATTGAACGCCGGCGGAACTTTGGACGGCGTCTTCGTAATCTCGGGCAACTGGCCCACCTTGACGATCATGGGGTTGGTGATCCCGGCCGCAGTGCCGATGCGCAGCTCCCGTTCGCCCGGTTCGGCATGTTCGCCGATGGTCACCTGCAATACCACCGTCTCCGCGATCGCCGGACTCGACGGCCTGCGCACGTAGTCCATCAGCTTCTCGCGAATCTCCGCCAGCGTGGCCTGTTCCGCGGCCGTCCGTTCCTTCTTCTGATTCAGCTCCTGCATCTGCTCGCGCAGCGTGTTGGCCTGCGCCGGAGTGAGCGGCTTGACGTACCTCGTGACGGTGGCCTGCACTCCGGCGCCGGAGAGGTAGACCTCATACGCGCCGCCCAGGTTCTGACCGCCGAGAGTAGCTTCGAACGTGGTTCCCTGCCGCCCGCCCGCCGGATAAACGAAGCCGATATGCGGCGGTACCGGCTGCTGCTGCCCGAACGCCACAGCAACAAAAAGTAGGAGAGGCGCTGTCGCCTTCCAACGCTTCCTGCTCATACCAGTTCCATCAATCGTCCGGCTACCGGCAGCCCTTCGGCGGCAGTCGGCGTGACTCGCGTCGCCAGCCCCGCGGGATGCGGCAGGCGCGCCTCGGGATCGATCCCCAACTGCTGGTAGATGCTGCCGATCAGGTCGCCTGGATACACGGGACGCGATTTCACTTCCTCGCCGCGCGCATCGCTTTCGCCCACCACCTGGCCCCCGCGAAAGCCCCCGCCGGCCAGCAGCGCGCTGAAGACACGACCCCAGTGGCCGCGTCCGCCGTTCCACGGAGCTTCCCAATCCACCTTCGGTGTGCGGCCGAATTCGCCGTTCCACCAGACGATGGTGCTGTCCAGCAGGCCGCGTTCCGAAAGATCCTGCAGCAGCGTCGCCAAGCCCTTATCCATCTGCGGCAACCGCTGACGCATCACCTGGAAATTCTGCTTGTGCGTGTCCCAGCCGCCCTTGTAGTTGATCGTGATGTACGGGACGCCGCGCTCCACCAAACGCCGCGCCACCAGGCACGATTGGCCGAACGTCGTGCGGCCGTACCGGTCGCGCAGGTCGTCCTTTTCCTGCGACAGGTCGAACACCTTGCCCGCGTCGCCCAGAATCAGTTCGTACGCCTGATTCTCGGTCTCCTGCATCGCGGCCACTTCGGCGCTGCCCTTCATGGCATGCCCCAGGCTGTCGAGTTGGTGCAGGTAGTTGCGCCGGTCGCGCTGCCGCTGCTCGGTGATGCCCTGCGCCACCACGCCTTCCACCGCGAAGCGCGCCTGCGCCGGGTCGCCGCCCGTAGCGAATGGCTTGTAGCGCGAGCCCAGAAATCCGGCATCGCTGAAACGGCCCTGCGGCTCGGTGAGCACAATGTACGGCGGAATCAGTCCCTTGTATCCAGCGTTGTATCCCTTGAACAGCGAGACCACCGCACCCACGCTCGGGTAGACGTCGTGACCGCCCGACACCCGGCCCGTCTGCACGGTGTACGACGCCGTTTCGTGCGCATTCACGCCGTGCGTCATGCTGCGGATCAGCGAGTATTTATCGGCCTGTTTCGCCAGCAGCGGCAGAAGTTCGCAAATGCGAATCCCCTTGACGTTGGTCTCGATGGGACTGTTCAGCGGACCGCAATAATCGTTGCCTGCCTCGGGCTTCGGGTCGAACGTGTCCAGGTGCGCCGGACCTCCCCACATCCAGATTTGGATGACGCTCTTGGCCTTCCCTGCCACGGGCGTCTGCGCACCCGCTCCGCGCGCACCCACCATCAGCCCGGCGGCCGCGAACAGGCCTTCTCGCAGCGCTTCACGACGGGAAATCGGTACCATTCGCATAATCGGTTCCTAGTGGCGATACAGGAACTCGGTGGTATTGAACAGCGCCCAAACCAGATCCACCACCGCTGCCTGACCGCGCACATTCTGCGCATGAGCGGCAATCAGCTTCCACTCGTCGTCCGACGGGGGACGCGAGAGAATCGTCAGATAAATCTGCTTGATGAGCTCCTGCGGCGGACGAACCTCACGCATCATCGCCTGCAGTTTGGGACTCTGCTGGATCTTGCGCAGCACGTGGCTGGAGTTCAGCATGTGGAGCCGCTGTGCATCCGTGATGCGATTGTTTCGCTCGGCCTCCAGACCCGTATCGCGCGGCGGCCGTCCGAACTCTTCCAGGAAGCTGCTGCTGATGCTGCCATCGGGCAGCGCGATGGCCCTCTGAAAGTCCGGCATGAACGTGTACGGCTCCGGGATGGAGCTGCTGTAAGTCTCCCCCGCCCCCGTCACCTGATTGATGGCGTCAATCAGGACTTCGGCATCCAGCCGCCGCAGTGGATATGCCGCGAAATTAGCGGCGGCAACCGCCGGTTCGGCGCGCGGCACGGAGGAAAGCTGCCACGCAGCCGAGTTGAGAACCAGCCGGTAGATGTGTTTCAGGTCGTAGTGCGAGGCGACGAGTTCCTGTTCCAGGTACGCCAGCAGGTCCGGATTCTCCGCCGGATTGTCCGCGCGCAGATCGTCCGGCTCCTGCACAATTCCCCGCCCCAGCAGCCAGTACCAGACGCGATTCACGATGGCGCGCGCGAACCAGGGATTGCGCGGCGCAACCAGCCAATCGGCAAACGCGGCGCGCGGATCCTGTCCGGCGCCAATGCGGACGGGCGTGCCGTCGGGGAAAACCGGAGTGCCGGGCTTCTTCGAGGCGTCGAAGAAAACGATCTCCTCTTTCCACTCGCCGGTCTCTTTGTAGCCCACTTGCGAGAAGAAAGCCGCCATACCGGCCTGCTGCGCCGCGGGCCACTTTTCCAGTCGCGCGCCCATGAACGTGAGGGCCACGGCCTGCGCAATCGACTGCGGCTCCTTGCTCTGCATCGCCCGATAGAAATTGACGGGCGCGGCGCGGAAGTTGCTGCCGCTCGCTGTGAGTAGTTCGCGGACGAAGCGGTCGTACGGCGTGTTGGCCTGAATGGAAGACCGCAGCCAATGGTAGTAAGCCTGCGCCGCGTTGGGCCAGAGATTGATGGGGAACTCGGCTTTGACGCGCAGCAGGTCGCTCCACTTGGTGGCCCAATAGTCGGCGAACTCCTCGCGCTCCAGCAGCCGGTCGATGAGCGACGCGCGCTTGGCCGGGTCCGTGTCGGCCAGGAAAGCCGCGGCCTCCGGCGCCGTGGGCAGCGTGCCAATCACGTCCAGATAGGCGCGCCGCACAAACACCGCATCGGAGCAAAGCTGCGCCGGCTGCACACCCAGCCGCTTCCATTGGGCGAACACCAGGTCGTCCAGCTTGCCGTGGGATGCCGCGGCGGCCGGGCTCTCGAACAGACTTAGCTTTTCGGCGGCAGGGAGACTGGCGGCCAGCATTCCCACGAACAGTAGATTCCGTATCATCAGGTCTCTATACCCGATAACCCTACAATGGCCCGGAAGTTGCACCAAACGGTAAACTGAATCGAGTGAGCCCCTCGAAATCGCAGGCCCCGAAACCCCTGTCCCGTTTTCTGACGGCGCTTCATGCGCGCCCACGCTGGAGTTGGGCCGCGCTGCTGTTATACGCCGTCACCGTGACGCTGCCGCATGAGCGCGTACAGGCGGCCTGCAGCGCGCTGGCGGTGAAGATCACCCATCAGGCCGTCTACCGCATCTCGGCGGGCCTCGCGCTGGTCGAACTGGCGGCCGTCACCTGGTTCCTGGCGCGCAGTCTCGCCGGCTTGCCGCGCCGCCGTCGCGTACTCGGACTCTGGACCCTCACCTTCCTTCTGGTGGCCCTCGCATGGCGCGTTCTCACCGCCAACAATCTGGAATTAGTGCACTATGCGCAGTACTTTCCCGAAGGCCTCGCGCTCACGGCCATCACCCTCTCGCCGGTGGAAGCCCTCTGCTGGGTGGTGATCTTTGGCGGCTTGGACGAGGGCTACCAATACTGGGTGCTTTCCAAAGGACTCTCTACCGTCTTCGATTTCAACGACATTTATATGGACCTGTTGGGCGGCGCCGCGGGCGTGGTCTTCTCGCTGGCGTTTCTGCGGATTCAGCGCACCCGCCGAATCGTCGCCCACTGGCGCGCCGGCGTCGTCACGCTACTCGGGATCTGCGCGGGAGGTCTGCTACTCGGGGCCGCGGGCCTGATGCTGACCGTCGAGGACCACACCGACCGCTTCTACTGGTTTGCTCTGGGACGCTTCCGCGCCTCCTCCTTTTGGGTGCAGATCGTGACCAACGGACCGTACAAATACCACACGCTCACGCCGCCGGAAGGAGTGGCTCTGATTCTGGGGACGGTCGCCGTCTATGCTGTAATTCTGCGAAAATACGTAGTCTCATGCGCTACGTAATGAAACAGAAGGTCTTCTCTTTCGGCGACAAGTTCGCCATCCGGAATGAGAACGATCAGGAAGTCTACTTCGTCGATGGCAGAGTCTTCAGCCTCGGCAAGCAGCTTTCGTTTGAAGACGCGAGTGGCAACGAACTGCTCTTCATCCGCCAGAAGCTGCTCTCCTTCGGGCCCACCTACGAGATCTTCAAAGGCGACCAGCACGCCGCCACCATCAAGAAGGAGCTCTTCACTTTTTTCCAGTGCACCTTCGACGTGCATGTGGACGGCGAGGGCGACCTGGAGGCGCAGGGCAATTTCAGCGACCACGAATACGTCGTGCTGCGCGACGGCCAACCCGTGGCGCAGATCTCGAAGCAATGGTTCACCTGGTCCGACACCTATGGAGTCGAGATCGCCGATACCGAGGACCCGGCCATGCTCCTGGCCTGCACCGTGGTCATCGACATGTGCTGCCATGAGAGCCGCGCACGTTAGGGACTGTTGGAATCGCTATCCGGCACCCGCAACTAAAGCACTCCAATCGGAGCCGCGCCCGTAAGAAGCTGTGAAAAATTCCAAGTTTTCCCGCCAAGACATTTTACCTTCGAAATGTTTTGGCGGAAAATAGGTTCATGGATCCCATCCAGGAAACCTTGCTGGAAATCCCGGAGCAACCGGCGCCTGCTACAGCGGAGAA
>DASZMZ010000146.1:0-14665 GCA_035551455.1 Candidatus Sulfopaludibacter sp. | reverse complement strand
ATGCCGAACCCGGCGACGTGCTCGAGGTCCGCATCCAGAAGATCGAACTCTCCACTCCGTATGCCTCAAATGGCTTCAGCCCCAATCGCGGCGTTCTACCGCCCACGGATTTTCAGCAGGGCCGCACTAAGATCATTCCGCTGGACATCAAACGCAACGTGGCGAAGTTCTCCGACAACATCGAGATTCCGCTACATCCCTTTTTCGGCAGCATGGGAGTTGCTCCCGACGAATCCAAAGGCCGTTTGAACAGCGCGCCTCCCGGAGACCACGCCGGCAATATCGATAACAAGGACCTGGTGGTGGGCACGAAGCTGTTCATTCCGGTCCACGTGAAGGGCGCCCTCTTCGAAGTGGGCGATGGACACGCGGGGCAGGGCAACGGCGAGGTGGATATCACCGCGATGGAGACTTCCCTGGTGGGCACGTTTCAGTTCGTGGTGCGCAAGGACATGCATCTCAAGTGGCCGCGCGGCGAGACTCCCACGCACTGGATCGCCATGGGTCTGGATCCCGATCTCACTCAGGCGCTGATTCTCGCGGTGCGCGAGACCATCGATTTCCTGGTGACCGAGAAGCACCTGTCGCGCGAAGATGCCTACGCGCTCAGCAGCGTCGCGGTGGATTTCAACGTGACGCAGGCCGTGGACGGCACCAAGGGCGTTCACGGCATGATCCCGAAAAGCATCTTTAAGTAAGACGCCTACTTCTTGTGATAGTTCGGATACGAGGGCCGCGAAGGTAGCGCGGCCGGTGTCTTCGGCAGTTGCTCCATCAATACCTGGACAGCTTTCTCCAACTGCGGATCGTGCCCCTGCCGCACCAGCGCCGGGTCCATGTCGACTTCGATATCGGGCGCCACTCCGTGATTCTCCACGTCGAAAGTTCCGTTGGGATTCCAGACTGCGGCGTTGGGCGCGGTGACGGTGCCTCCGTCCATCAACTCCGGGAATCCGGCGAGGCCCACCAGTCCGCCCCACGTACGCATGCCCACGAGTTTGCCAACGCCGGCGCGGCGGAAGTACCACGGCATCGCGTCGCCGCCGGACCCGGCGAATTCATTCGTGATCATCACTTTCGGCCCGAAGATCGCGCCTTGGGGCTGCGCGAGATCGGCGCCATCGCGGAACGTGATGTAGCTCATGGGCTTGCGCTGCAGGTATTCCACGATATCCGTGGCCAAGCTGCCACCGTGGTTGAACCGGTCGTCGATGATGGCCGCCTCTTTGCCGACCTGCGCGAAGAAGTAGCGCGTGAAAGCAGTGTAGCCGCCGCCCGCGGTGTCGGGCATGTGAACGTACGCGATGCGGCCGCCGGACAGTTGATCTACCTTGCGACGATTGTCTTCCACCCAGGCCAGGTGGCGCAGATTGGATTCGCTCTCGATGGGGACCACCGTGACGTCCCGCGCATTGGCGCCTGAAGCGTCGGCGGCCACCTGGAGAATGGTCGCCTTCCCCGCGGTCATTTCGAAGAGACTGTAGACGTCTTCCGTGCCGCGCAGTTCGCGGCCGTTGACCGCCAGCAGATAGTCGCCCACCTGCACGTTGACTCCGGGCTGAGTAAGCGGCGCGGTCATGCCGGGATTCCAATTCTCCCCGTTGAAGATGCGGGCGAACCGGTAGCGGCCGTTTTCCAGTTTGTAGTCGGCGCCCAGCAGGCCCGTAGGAATGTGTTTGACGTCGGGAGTATCGCCTCCGCCGATGAACTCGTGTCCCACCGTGAGTTCCCCCAGCATTTCGGTGAAAAGGTAGTTCAAGTCGTCGCGTGAGGCGATGCTGTTCAGGTACACCGAGTACTTCTCCTCGGCGGCCTGCAAATCGAGACCGTGGTAGGCGGGGTCGTAGAAAAAGTCACGGACGATGCGCCATGCCTCGTGATACATCTGCTTCCATTCGGCGGCGGGTTCGACGCGCACCTGCAGGTCGCCGGTCTTCAACTCTTTGGGATCGGAATTGTCGGCGGCAGCGGCGATGGTCCACTTATCGCCCTGCTGGTACAGCATTTTTTCTCCATCGAAGGAGACAGTGAATTGCTGGACTCCGCGGACGGCGACGTCGCCTTTGCGTTTGTTCAAATCGTATCGCTGCACGGTGGCCTGCTGGTCGCCTTCCGACACCGCGGGCGGCTGTTCGACCACAAAGACGATTCCCGGTTTGCCGGCCGCGATCCCAGCATAGCGGCGCGGCGGCATGGGCAGTGAGAGAATGCGCTGACCGATGTTATCGAGATCGATCTTGGTGATAATCTCCTTGTCCTTTTCGTCCTTCTTGGCGTCTTCCTTCTTCTTGGGGAAGAAATCCTCCACGCTGATGAGGTCCGATTTGGACTTCGTCTTCTTCTCGTCGTCGCTCTCCGGCGCGAAGGGCGAGGCTTGGTCCTTCGCCAGCACCATCAGGTAAACGCTATACGTCACGGGACGGGAGAAATTGCCGACGTCGGGCTCGCTGGACGGCCCGGCGTTGGTGCTGGCCAGGAAGTAGAGGTACTTGCCATCATGATCGAATGCGGGAGTCTTGGCGCGGCTCATCCCGTCAGTTACCTGTGTGGCGGCCGCGCTGGTCATCGAGTACAGGAAGACAGCGCTCATGTGACTCTTGAGTTGCTTGACATAGGCCAGCCACTTACTGTCGGGCGACCAGGCGGGCGCCATGTCGACGCTGTCCTGATAGAAGTCCGTATCCACCAGCACGGGCTTTTTCTCCTCCAGGTCGATATACCAGAGGCGCAGATGATTGTCCGTGTAGGCGATCTTCCTGCTGTCCGGCGACCAGTCCAGTGAGGTGTAAAAAGAAGGCTTGTCCCCCAGCTTGATTTTCCTTACGTCGCCAGTCCCGTCCTGACTCTTCAAATGCAGTTGATAGTCGCCCGTCTCGTCGGAGAGGTAGGCGATGGTCTGGCCGTCGGGCGACCAGACGGGGTTGCGCTCGTTGGCCCCGGTGGTCTGTGTGATGTTGCGCGCGTCGCCCTTCTCCGCGGGCACGGTCAGGATTTCGCCGCGAGCCTCGAAGACAGCCCGGGCGCCGCTCGGGGAGAGGTCCGGATTGCGCAGACGCTTGGCGATGCTGACGTAGTGCGTGCGCAGTTCCGGAAAATCGCCGGCTAGGCGAACGTCCACAGCTTTGGACTGGCCGGTACGCAAATCGTACAGATAGAGAGCGCCGAACTGCTCATAGACAATAGCGCCCGGTCCGGCGGACGCGCTCTTCAAGTCCAGTCCGTGATTCTCCACCAACTGCTTCACCTGTTTCGATTTGGTGTCGTAGCTGAAGAGCGTGACCGGACCATTCCGATCGCTCAGGAAGTAGATCTTCTCTGCCACCCACATGGGTTCGAAATCGTTGGAATTCTCGCGCGGCACCGCGGTCACGCTGGAATCGGCCAGGTTGGCCAGCCAGACTTTGCGGGTCTGGCCCCCGCGATATCGCTTCCAGGCGGACTGCCACTGGAACAGCGGGACGTAAGCGAGGTGCGTGCCGTCGGGTGAGTAACTGCCGGACTCACCGTTGGGCAGCGGCAGTTCTTCAGGTGCCCCGCCATCAACCGGAGTGGTGAACAGGTGTATGGCATCGGTACCGCTGTCGCGGCGGGAGGCGAAGAGAATGCGCTTGCCGTCGGGAGTCCAGGCCACGGCATGATCGGGGCCGGGGTGCCAGGTCAGCCGTTTCGGCATGCCTCCGGCGGCCGGGATTACGTAGACATCGGTGTTGCCGTCATACTCGCCGGTGAATGCGATCAGGGAGCCGTCGGGAGAGAAAATGGGACCGGCTTCTTCGCCGACCCCGGCAGTCAATCGCCGCGCCTCCCCGCCCTCTCGCGGCACGCTCCAAAGGTCTCCGGCATACGAAAAGACGATTTGCGTACGGCTTAACGCGGGCGAACGCAAAAGCAAATGTGTGGTTTGCGAGAACGAGGGCAAGCCCAGCAGGACGAGGACCAGTAGGCAGCGCATACGCTATATTGTGCCGTAAACTGTAACGCAACGGCAGTTCCGTGCATCTTCCTATCCGAAGTGTTTACTGAAAACAAGCTCACACGGCGAAGCCTGCTCTCCGCCCTCTCCCTTTTCCCGGCTGCGCGCCTGCTTTCCGGTCAACAGGTCCCGAATCCGGGTGGTCCTCCGGAAGGGGCGCCCAAGTACTCGGCCGACGCCAAGGTGGTGAACATCCTGGCCACCGTCCGCAACAAATCCGGCAAGGTCATTAAGGGGCTGACGAAAGAGGATTTCGTGCTGGACGAAGAGGGTCGTCCGCAGACCATCAAGTTCTTCACGCAGGAAACCAGCCTTCCCCTCTATCTCGGCCTATTGGTGGATACCAGCGGCAGTCAGGCGCGGGTACTGGGCGACGAGCGGACCGCCGGCATCAAGTTTTTCGACCAGATTCTGAGGCAGGATCGCGACCTGGCTTTTGTGCTGCACTTCGACTTCGACGTGGAACTACTGCAGGACTTCACGGCGTCCCGCGCCAACCTCGAAAAGGCACTCGACCTGTTGCAGGTGGGCGATCAACAACAGCAGCAACAGCAGACCCAGCAGGGGGGCAACAATCCGCAGGGCGGCAATTACCCGCAGGGCGGTGGCTATCCGGGAGGCGGTTATCCCGGAGGTGGCCGGCGTTACCCGCAGGGCGGTGGCTATCCGCAGGGCGGCGGCTATCCGCAGGGAGGCGGCCGGCGCGGCGGACGCAATGGCGGCACCAAAATGTACGACGCCATCCTGCTGGCATCGGAAGACCTGATGAGTAAGCAGAAGGGCCGCAAGGCGTTGGTGCTGCTGACCGATGGCGTGGACACGGGCAGTAAAGTGACTCTCTTCCAGGGAATCAGCGCGGCGCAGAAATCCGATACGGTGGTGTACTCGGTGCTGTTTGCGGATTCCGAAGCCTACGGCAACGGTCCGAGTTTCGGCGGTATGGGGCGGCGTCGCCAAATGCCGATGCCGGGCGGCGGGGATAATCGCGCCGACGGCAAGAAGGTGCTGCAGCAGATCGCGCAGGAGACCGGCGGCCGGTTCTATCAGGTCTCCCACTTCCATCCGATCGATAAGATCTTCGCCGATATCGAAGAGGATTTGCGCAACCAATACAGCATCGGCTACACGCCGGATCAGCCCGTGGAGACGGGCCTCTACCGGCACATCCATTTGACGACTAAGAAGAAGGATCAGGTGGTGGTGGCGCGCGCCGGGTATTACGCGACTTAGCAATACTTAGCGCAGGCGGTAGAGGTCGGGAGTGGAGACGGGCACACCCATCAGTTTGAGATCGGTGAATAGCTGGTGCTTGTGATTGATCAGATGTTCCAGGTTGCCCAAGAGCAGAGTCATCACCGACTCACCTTCCGGAACGAACACGGTGGGCAGTTTGCGCGACAGATCGGCAGCGGTGAGGACGGCGAAGCCTTCGCCGATGTGGCGTCGGAAGATGCCGATCCGATCGCTAGCTTCTTCGGGCGTGCACACCTGATTCACCGGAAGATCGCGGAGCGCGGCGAAATGTTCGAGCCGGTCGGGATGAGCACGGTGAAGCACCGCGCAGAAGCCTGCCAGGCAATCCGGAAGATGACCAAGGAGCGCGCCCGTACTCGGGGTAACCGAAGTTGGCGGCAGCAGACCGATCAGGTGGAGCGTGCGCTCGATCTGCTCTTCGATCTTGGCGTACAGGTCCGCCCTCAACTGCCCATGCCCACGAAACAGACGCCGAGCAGGATCAGGCCGAGTCCAATGAATTTCTGTGCGGTGAAGGCTTCCTTAAAGAAGATGCGGGCCCAGAGCAGCGTCCAGATATAGCCCAGCGACACCATGGGATACAACACCGAGAGTTGGCCGCCGCGAATGCCCAAACCGTAGAACACCGAGGAGCCGAGGAACAGCGACACTCCCAGCGCGAGGCGCGCATTGATCAGGCTCCAGACGGAATTGGTCAACTGCGCGGCTCCGAGTTTCAGAAACACCGCGCCGAAGGAACCGACCACCGATGCGCAGAAGACCAGCAGCATCGACTTCTCCAAAGGCGTCATTTCCGCCCTCCGCGTCCCAGGACAGCCACGCCGATCACAATGGTGGTGATGCCGATGTTCTTATAGAGGTTGGGTGGCTCACTCAACAGCGGCGAATAGGAAAGCAGGGTCACCCAGACATAAGTGAGCGCGATGATGGGATAGAGCATCGACAACTCGCCTTCGCGCAGCGCCAGCACCAGCAGCAAGGTATTGATTCCGTAGAGCACGTAGCCGCAGATCAGGGGAACATTGGTGACGATGGCCATCACGTCCGGCGTGAAATGGGCCATGCCCTTCTTCATGAGAATTTGTGCGGCGGCGCCGAGTATGGTGCAGCTAAATACCAGCGCGATGGAACGTTTACGCGCAGCGGCATCCGGCTGTCCTGCGGCTGAGGCGATTGCAGTTGAGCTCAATGTATAGGGGCCTTTTCGACCAGAATAACAGAGATTCCGATAGAATAGAGGTCTGTGGAAGAAGACAAGGTCCTGATCGCGGAGGAAGAACCCGCGGAAACTCCCCCGCCGCCGCGCATTTACGTACAGCGGGGTTTCATCGCCGAGTGGACCGTCACCATCATCCTGCTGCTCTTCGGCACCAGCACTCTGCTGCAGGCATTCGTGATCCCCACCGGCTCGATGGAAGATACTCTGCTGATTGGCGATCATCTGCTGGTGGACAAGCTGGCCTACGCGCCGCCCGGCAGTGTGTCCAAGCACATTTTGCCATACACGGAAGTAAAACGCGGCGACATCATTGTGTTCCGCTACCCCGTGGACATTTCGCAGACTTTCGTGAAGCGCTGCATCGGAGTGCCGGGCGATCGCATTCACCTGGTGAACAAGCAGCTCTGGCTCAACGGAAAGCCGGTGAACGAGCCGTACGTGTATCACAAGACGGAATTCATCGACTCGTACCGCGACAATTTCCCGGCCGACCTGAGCGCGCCGGAGCAAGCGCACGAAATGCTGGCGCAGAATCTGGAGGGCGGCGATATCGTAGTGCCTCCGGGCCATTATTTCGCCATGGGCGACAATCGCGATTCGTCGCTCGACAGCCGCTATTGGGGCTTCGTGCCGCGCGGAAACATCATCGGCAAACCCATCGTGATCTACTGGTCGTACGATGCGCCCACCGACGCCCTGACCGGCACGCCTTTCAATGTGGAGCACATGCTCGACATGGTCTTCCATTTTCCAACAAAGACTCGTTGGAACCGGACCTTCCGGCTGATCCACGGGTATCCGCTCAAATAAATGAACGCACATCAGTATGGCCTGATTCTCGCCGGAGGCCGCGGCACGCGCTTCTGGCCGCGGAGCCGCAAACGCTCCGCCAAGCAAGTGTTGCCTGTGGTTGGCGAACGGTCGCTGATTCAGGCGACGGTGGACCGCCTGTCGCCGGTGATTCCGCCCGAGCGTCTCTGGATTCTCACCAACGACCACCTGCGCGACGAGATCGTGAAGCAGTTGCCCGAAGTGCCGGCGAAGCAGGTTCTGGCCGAACCGATGCAGCGGAATACCGCTCCGGCGATCGGTCTGGCGGCGCACATTCTGCACTCTCTGGATCCACAGGCCGTCATGGGCGTCTTTCCCTCGGATCACGTGATCGGCAAGCCCCCGGCGTACCGGAAAGTGCTGCGCGCGGCTTTTCAGGGCGCCTCCGCGGGCCATCTGATGGTGGTGGGCATTGAACCGCGATGGCCGGAGACGGGCTACGGATATATCGAATTTCCGCGCGGCTCCTCTGCCGGCGTGGCACCCCTGGCGGTCCGTAAATTCCACGAGAAGCCGGAGTTGGGGAAGGCAAAGCGCTATTTGGCGGCGGGCAATTTCTACTGGAATTCCGGCATGTTTTTCTGGCGCACGGAGGTCCTGCTGGATCAACTCCGCCAACACCTGCCCCGTACCGCCACTCTGCTCGCCTCGCTGCCGGCCTTCGGCGCGAAGAACTTCAGCGCGCGTTTGAAAGATACGTTTCCGCTCTGCGACAACATCTCGATCGATTACGCGGTGCTTGAGAAGGCGGCCATCGCCAAGCGGGTTCACGGCATTGCCGCCGGCGATTTCGCCTGGAACGATGTGGGCAGTTGGAACGCCGTGTACGAGTTACTGCCTCGCGACCCGAAAGGCAATGTGATCGCCCGTGAATCCATCTGCCTCGACGCCGAAAATAACTTCGTCGACGCGCGCGGTAAACTCGTTGCGCTCTTGGGCGTCAAGGACTTGATCGTGGTGGACACGCCCGACGCGCTCCTGGTGGCAACACGAGACCGTGCCCAGCAGGTCGGCGACATCGTAAAGGCGCTTGAGAAGCAGCAGCGCCACGACTTGCTGTAGAACGGGCGACCTGCTGCCGCCTTTTCAGGCGGCTGGACCCGCTAGAAAGCGGGTCCAGCGGACAGGATGGCCCGCCCCACTAGCGCCACACGTTACTGACGCGAACGATCGGCGGACGATGAAGTAGTTGCACGCTGATTCTTCACGTCGATTTTGTTTACCACCTGCTGCACGTTAGGCACGGAAGAGGCAAGCCGCTCGGCATCGGCACGGGCCGCCGGGGTTTGCAGTTCGCCCGTCAACGTCACTACGCCGTTCTTGGTGGAGTGGCGAATTCCCTTCATATTGTTCTGCACCAGAGCCGCGTCGAGGTTGTTCTCGATGCCCTTGTCGAGATCGGAATCGACGGTCTTGGCCGCCGAGGTATCACCCGCAGGCAGCACCGCGATCTCGTCCGCCACTACCTGTCCGGCGGCGAGTGGGGAAGCCAGTTGCTCGGCGCGAATTTTGTCAGCCTGCTGGGCAACACTGCCCCCCAGCGTGACCACGCCCTTGGTGCGGTCCTGCGAAACACTCACATCCTTCAGGCCGGCCTGCTTCATGGAGTCGCGAATTTTACCGGCCACATCCGGCGCCTGGTTGGATGCACAACCCACCAGACCAGCCAAAGCGAGCGCAACGATGCTAAACTTCGAATTCATGTTCCCTCCTATCACATCAGGGCCAGTGCATTTGGCCGCCCAATGGGGGACTTCCCACAAGTCGTGTTTTTTGAGGCAACGGCGGGGATGTGGGCAGCGTCTTAAGATTGAACCCCTCAGGAGCCCGGATTGCTAAAACACCATCGCTTTGTGCGTACGGTCACGCTCGCTGTAGTCACCGCGTGGCTAGGCTATGGACAGGTTAACCAACCCACAGTTCCCACCGACCTCCCTTCCTGGGAAGAGGACCTTCGTAATCTTCCCGTCGTTCGCTTTTTCACATCCTGGTTTGACGGACCGGCACTCCCGGCTTTCGACCCGCTACAGGCGGCAGGCTGCCCGGTAACGGCGTTGGATCCGATTGACGATCCGGCGGCGCTCCAGTTGGAAGCCAGTGACGGAGCCGATGTGGTGGACACGTCGGATATGGTCCCAGCGGCGGCACGGGCGCTCGATCGTTTTCAATCGAGAGTCAGAGCGGCCGGCGGCACCATTGTTTTGAAATCAGCATACCGTCCCTCCGCCTACCAGCAGCATCTGCAGAACGTCTGGTACAAGTGGATGACCGAACTGCGAACCAACAGCAATCCGAGCTGCCAGGTTTTGCGTGCGCAGGTGCAGGAAGAATTCACCAGGCACCGGCTGATGGAGACGCAACATCCGGTGGCAGTCTCCGATCACACTCGGGGGTTGGCGTTCGATGCGGCGGTGTTCCTGCCGGCGAGATCCGGTCGCCGACGCATCTCACTGGACGGATTGGCGCGGCTGGCGGGACTGGCGCGTCCGGCAATTGCGGCGGATCCGGTGCATTTCAAGTTTATGGGAGGCACTCAGGTGGCTGCGGTACGCACGGTAGCGGTACGCACAGTAGCGATGCGCGCCGTTCGTGTACGCGCCGTTCGAGTACGAGCCAGCGCAGCGCGCCGGCGGCGAACCAGAATCGCGTAGGGAACGACCTAACAGCCCGTGGTGTAATGTACGCTCCCTGACGGTCGCGGCTCTGCAAGTCATTGAATCTACAGAGCCGCGCACGTCAGTAAGCGTCCTTTTCAATTTCCGCGTCAGCGGAGCAGGCGTTGGTATTCGACTTCAGCCTCGGGATCGGGCTGTTTCTTGTGCTGGAGGTAGTAGGCTAGCCAGAAGCGGGCGCGGTCCAGATTTCCCAGATGCTCGTACATTTTGCAGGTTTCGCGGGCACAGAGTGGTTCGCCGGGGACCATGCGGATGTGCGCGGCGCACTGCGCCTCCATGCTGGACAGCGCCGCTGTATTGGGCAGCGCGCGCACACCGGGTGGAACCTGCCGGAGAAAGACCATGGCCTCTCCATCCTGATAGACCAGCTTCCATTGCGTCTGATTGGGATCGGCGAGCGTGGCGATCAGGAAGCGCGGACTGCCTGTGGGATAGTCGAACGCTTGGATCAGAATGGCCTGAACGCCGTACTGATCCAACAGCGGTAAAGCGGTCACACCATTGGCGATGCGATACGCGTCCCGCACCACCGCTTGGTTGAGTCGCCGGCCATCCACAAAGACTCGCCGCTCGGGGCCGAACTGCCACACGAGATAGCCGCCCTGATCGAGCGTATTGAAGATCGGGCCGGCAACGTGGTGCGCCTCGAGAAATCGCACGGCGCCGGCCGGACGCGTGGCGTCCCAAGCGGAGAATCCGAAAGCCCGATGCTGCCAGACCGGAAGGGCAACCGCGGCAAGAATCAGAATCGTGAGGGCCCAATTCCAGCGTGCGGCCAGGGGAGCCTTCACCTTCCAGGGCAGCCATGCAAGGCCGTAGGCCAGGATGGGCGAGAGCGTCCACAGAGGCACATCCGCATACCGCAGACCGCTCCACCAGCCGAAAACGGCGAGCGGCGCCAGTGCCCACCAGAGGCGGCGCGCTACCAGCACAACTGCCCCGGCGACCAGCAGAAACGTCAGGATGGCGGGCTGGTCGTGCACGAAGCCGCTGCATGCCGCAGCCGGAAGAAAGACCCCGGCCAGCGACACATAAAAGCTCCGCGACATTCGCCAGACGGCATATCCAGTGAGACCGCAGGCCAGCATCAGCAGCAGCGCACGCACCAGCACCACCAGCACGAACCCGCCCGCCGCATACACCAGATACATAGCGGCGTGGGGCATCCAGTCTGCCGCGAGTTTGGACTGACGGTCGGCATCGGCAGGTCCGATGTACGTGGTGAAGTCGAACGGATCGGTGACCGGAACCTTGTGGTTCTGCACGATCAGGCGGCCGGTGGCCAGACGCCACCAGGCATCGTCGTCCTGAAAGGGCGGAGAGAAACAGGCCAGCAGCAGCACCGCCGCAGCCAGCAGGATGGAGCGCATACTACTTGGCCAGAACGACGCGTCCGGCACCGGGCTGCGGCGAGCTTTCCGGATTCACCCGCACGCGCGCCACCACGGCCAGCGCAGCCAGATAGAAGAGTCCGCCGATGATGAGAGTCTGCGTGAGCCCCATGTAAATGGAACAGACCAGCGCGCCCACCGAGCCCATCACACTGGAGGCGGCGTTCAGGCTCCAGGCCCAGCGCACCGAAGGCGCGTGCCACTCTTCCAAACGCTGCAGGCCCGTGGGGAACGGCATGCCCATGCAGAAGCCCAGCGGCGCAATCAGAGCCACAGTCATGGCCATCTTCAGCGGCAGCGGCAGACCCACCAGCGCGGTGAGCAGATTGGAGAGGACCAGCGCCAGCAGCGCACCCAGCAAAGCCACGCCTCCCAAAATCTTGATGAGCGCCCCTTCCTGTTTGCCCAGCAACTTGCGGCTGGCGAAGCTACCCAAGCCGCTCGAAATCAGCATGGAGAAGATGACCACGGCCAGCGCATACACCGGATGTCCGAGGAATAGGACGAACTTCTGAATCAGCCCGACCTCGATGAGAATATAGCCCGTGCCGATGAACAGGAAGTACAGCAAGAAAGTGGTGACGCCGCGGTGAGGCGGCAGGCGCGTGCCCAACACCAGCGGCGGCGCCAGCAGAATCAGCAGCGTAGCCACCAGGCTCACGGCCATCAGACTGAACAGCAGAGGCACGGACTTATTGTTATTATAATCGGCCGAATCATGCGAGGCGCGCGTCACGAAGTCCCAAAGATCGCGCGGCTGCACGGTGTAAAAGAAGAACGGCCGGTTGTCGGTGACCGGCGTGATGTCGAACATGTAGGTGCGCTCGTACTCTTCGGGATTGGCGCTGTGCAGCAGATCGTAGAAGGGATTGTGGACTTCGCGATCCGGCAGGTAGACGGACTGCATTTTGGCGGCGGCGAAGAGGCCGCGGGCACGGTCGAGATCTTCGGTGCTGAAGGGCTTGCGCGAAATCAGCACGGTGTCTTTGGCGCCCCAGCCGTGGACGGCTTCGGGGTATTCGCGGCCCACGATCACGTGCGCCGCCGCATCGTTCTCGCCGATCTGCCGGAGCGCCACGCGCGCCAGCGCCAGCAGACGCAGCGATTCACGCGGCGGATCGAAGCCCCAGCGGGTGATGGCGATCACACCATCGTCGGTGAGGTGCTGCAGATAATCGCGGAAGGCGTCGACGGTGTAGAGATTGTTTTCGGAAAGGGCGAATGCCCCGGCGGCGGTGGATGCCCAGGTATCCACCAGCGTCGCCTGCAGCACCTGATACTTCTCGCTGCTGCGGCGCACGAAGGCGCGGCCGTCTTCCACGAAAATGTGGACGTCGGGACGCAGGTAGAGACCGCGGCTGAGATCCTTGAACCGCTCCTGCATGATGGTCTCGGCGATGATGGGATTGATTTCCACGCCGGTGACGTCGTGACTGCCCGAGGCCAGCGCGCGCGCCACGTCCCAGCCGCCGCCCGGCCCGATGATCAACGTTTTGGCGCGCGGACGCACTACGTAGGGAAGGGCGGGACCCTGCTCCAGGAGCTGCTGATGGACGTCGGCGGAGAGATGGTCGAAGTCGAAAGTGTCGCTGCCCTTTTGGAAGGACTTGTTGGGGAAGATGCCGGTGGAAGCGTCGCCATCGATCACGATTTCGTAGCGGTCTTCGTCCTTTACGTCGCGCACGCCGATGCGCGAGAAGGTGTTCCACTGCCGGTAAATCTCATCGGTGGTGATGTTCTTGCCCTTGGCGTGTTTGATATCGATGATGCGGTAATACTGATTGGCCGTCATCAGCGCGACCATCGCCAGCGCCAGCCCCACGCAGGCGGCGCGGCCGCGGACGGAATCGGCCATGCTGTACCAGACCGCGGCGGCGGCGGCAAAGATCACAGCAACAGCCAGCACGGTAGTGGGTCCGCCAAAGAAATCCAGCAGTTTGATGAGCAGCAGGCAGCCGACCGCCGCACCCACCAGATCGTAGAAATAGACGCGGCTGACGTTCTCAATGGTCTCGCTGATGGCCAGCGAAACAATCGCGCCGGAGATGAAGAACGGCAGGGCTGTGGTGAAGTAGATGAGGGCCAGGTTCCAACTGGTGAGTTCGTTCTTCTGCGCGATGATGGCGACCAGCGCGGCCGTCACCAGGATACAATTGATCGCACTGAGACGGCCCAATTTCCGGAAAAGCGGCGCTTTCCAGCCGGCCACCACATAGGAGAAGACGCCGCCCAGACCTAGCCCGAACAGGGCAATGGAGATCGCCAGGAATGCCAGGTGATAGTAGAAAACTACTGAGAAGATGCGGGTTAGCGACAGTTCCAACAGCAGGGTCGCCATGGTGGTCAGGAAAACGCAAAGGTAAACCTGGGGCCAATGATTCGGAGATGTCTTCACGGGGTTCAACTTCTATGGTAATTCAAGTAGCCGGTCACTTCGGCTTCGGCGCAAACACAATCGACGTCACGGGGTGCAATTCAAAGAGCGTCTTCGATTCCATGCCCTTCTTCCCGCGGCCCGTGCCGCCGTCCGCCATGTATACGTGCGCATCGTCGTAGAATAGCGCGCCCGTCACCGTGACGTAGACCGGCGATTGCATCACATGGACGCTGCCGATCTTTGGCGGAGTCTTATTCAGCAGGCCGTCGATCACCCACTGGCGCACGCCTTCCACCTTGTCGGTAATCGTGGTGGCGTATTCGCCCGCGGGAACTTCGACGATCAGGCAATTGTCGTCTTTCGTTGGAGGATTGCTGAGAGTGCGCGGCTCCGGGCTGATCTGAATGTGGAAATCGCAGTCGTCGGCCTCAAAGGCTACCAGGTAAAGCCACCCGGTGATGGTCACCAGCGAGTCTTCCTTTACAGGCTGATCGGTGATGCGCACCTTTGCGTATCGCTTATCGTCCTTCTTGACGTCCGTCAGACGGGGCAAGGCGAGCACGTCCGCCAAGGTCATTTTCTTGGTGGCCGCGCCGTCGGGTAACGAGACCTTGATGGGCCAGCGGGCAGAACCCGGTTTGACGCAGGGCAGCGCCGCCGCGCCGAGGCAGGCGGACAGCATCATGCCGGCCGCAATGAGCAGGAGCGAACGTTTCAGACTCATGTGAGAGTACCTCCCGAGAGTACCCTCTATAGTACTGGAATTTACGAACGCTGCGACAACCCGTGGTATATTTCGCTCCCTAAGAAGCTGTGAAAAATTCCAAGTTTTCCCGCCAAGACATTTTACCTTCGAAATGTTTTGGCGGAAAATAGGTTCATGGATCCCATCCAGGAAACCTTGCTGGAAATCCCGGAGCAACCGGCGCCTGCTACAGCGGAGAA
>DASZMZ010000145.1:0-34052 GCA_035551455.1 Candidatus Sulfopaludibacter sp. | reverse complement strand
CTACGCCACGGATTCGGCAGGCGACTTTCAACTGGGAGTGAGCGCCAACGGCAACTACCTTCTGGTAATCGGCGGCGCTGGCGACTATTACATGCAACTGGGCGTGAAGACCATTCCAGTGACTGGCACCGGAGTCTTCCTCAGCCCGTACGGCGTGGTGAATGGGGCCAGCTTCGCGCCCTTCACGGCTCAACTCTCACCCGGTGAGGTGATCACGCTATTCGGCTCCGGCCTGACCAGTAGCGGCACCTCCAGCGCCTCGGCGCCCTTTCCCAATACGCTGGGCGGCTCGCAGGTGCTGATCACGCCCGCCGGCGCAACGGCTCCGTTGAACGCCGCGGTCTATTCGGTGACCCCCACGCAGATCTCCGCCGTGGTGCCTTACAATCTGCCGAGCGGCACCAGTGTGGTCTCGATTCAGGTGAACAACAACGGCACGCTCTCCAATCCGGTACAAGCCTACGTGGGCAGCACGTCGCCGGGGATCTTCACGCAGACGCAGAACGGGCTGGGCAACGGCGCGGTTCTGCACGCGGATTATTCGCTGGTGTCGACCGCCAGTCCGGCGAAGATCGGAGAGACGGTCCAGGTATTCCTGGTGGGGCTGGGCGCAGTGGCTCCCGCCGTAACGGCAGGCGCCGCCGCACCTTCCACGGTGCCGTTAGCGCAAGTCACCAATCCGGTGAGCGTGTATATCGACGGCGTTTCGGCGAATGTCGCCTTTGCCGGTCTCGCGCCGGGGTTAGGCGGTCTGTATCAGATCAACGTGACGATACCGGCCGGAGTGGGCAATGGCGCCGTCACGCTGGAAATCTCCGGCGTCGATTCGGACAACGTCCAGGCCACGATTCCGATCGCGGCGCATTAAGCCGGAACGGCCGCCCGCGCCTGCACGGTACAATTCGGATGTGGCCCGCGTCCTGATGGTTTCCTCGGAGGCTGCTCCGCTTGCCAAGACCGGCGGACTTGCCGATGTCGTTGGTGCACTCCCGAGTGCCCTCCGGTCTTTCGGCGACGAAGCAGCCGTCGTGATCCCGCGTTACGGATCGATCGACCTGAAGCGCGCGCGCCGCGTCTTCGACAGCCTGCCGGTCTATCTCGGCACGACCAGATATGACACGGCCATCTACCAGATCGCTGAAGAGTATCCGCTGTATCTGGTCGATTGCCCGCCGCTGTTCGACCGCAAGGGCTTCTATGGCGAATCCGGTATGGACTATCCGGATAACCACATCCGCTTCGCCGTCTTTGGGCGGGCGGCGCTGGGCGTGGCGCGCCATCTTTTCCGCACGGAGATCTTTCACTGCCATGACTGGCAGGCCGGACTGGTGCCCGCCTATCTGAAGACGCTCTTCGCGGGCGACCCTACGTATTTGGGCGCACGCACTCTCTTCACCATCCACAATCTGGGCTATCAGGGTCTGTTCTCGCGGACGGCGCTGGCCGATGTCGCCCTGGATCCCGCAGTCTTCCGGCCCGACGGGATGGAGTTCTTTGGACACGCCAGTTACATCAAAGGCGGCATCTCTTTCGCCGACTGGCTGAGCACGGTGAGCCCCACATATGCCCGGGAGATTCAGACTCCGGAATACGGCTTCGGCCTCGATGGCGCACTGCGCGCCCGCGCCGGCGTGCTTTCCGGCATTCTGAACGGCGTGGACTACCGCGAATGGAGTCCTGATGTGGACCCGCTGATTCCCGCTCATTTCACGCCCGAGGACCTGAGTGGAAAGCGCGTATGCAAAGAGCACCTGGTGCGCGAATTCGGCCTGCCGCCGCAAGCCATGGACCGGCCGCTAGCCGGCGTGGTCTCGCGCTTCACGCGTCAAAAAGGCACCGACCTGATCGCGCAGGCGGCCAGCCGTACGGTGGAGCAGGACGTCTATCTGGTGGCCCTGGGATCGGGCGAACCCGAGTACGAGGAGTTCTTCCGAAGGATGGCGGCCGAGTTTCCAGGACGCATCGCCGTCCACATCGGCTTCGACAACGGCATGGCGCATCGCATCGAGGCCGGCGCCGACTTTTTCCTGATGCCCAGCCAGTACGAACCCTGCGGACTGAACCAGATCTACAGCCTGCGGTACGGCACGGTTCCGGTGGTCCGCGCGACCGGGGGTCTGGATGATACTATCGAAGACGGCACCGGATTCAAGTTCAGCGAGTACACCCCTGAGGCTCTGCTGGACGCCATTCGGGCCGCGGTAACCGCCTACGGCGATCCGGAGATCTGGCAGGGAATGGTGCGGCGCGGGATGCGAAAGGATTTTTCCTGGAAGGCCTCGGCGGCCGCCTATTCGGCGTTGTATCAGAGGCTTTTGGCGCTTTGAATCCTTTTGTGGGAACGAGATTCTAATTAACTAGGAGACGAAATGGCAGGTCAGAATACTTTAACCTTTACCGATGCCGCTTTCGATGCGGACGTACTGCGGTCGGATGTGCCGGTTCTGGTGGATTTTTGGGCCGAATGGTGCGGTCCGTGCCGTCAGATGGCTCCCACCATCGACGTTGTGGCGGGTGAATACGCTGGACGCGTCAAAGTGGGCAAGTTGGATGTGGACAGCAACGGCAACACCGCCATGCGGTACAACATCCGCGGCATTCCCACCCTGTTGCTGTTCAAGGACGGCCAGGTTGTGGAGCAGCGCGTCGGCGCTATGGGCAAGAGCGACGTGCAGAAGATGTTGGACGCCCACGTTCAGGTGAAAGCCTAAGATTCAGGGGAGTAGGCGGGCCGCCTGGCCTGCCTACTTCACTCCCACCGGTACTTCCCACTCGTGATCCACCCGGGAGCCGGCCTCTTCCTGGCACGATACGCAATATCGGGCCCACGGAATGGCGGCTAGACGCTTCGCGGCGATGGGTTCCTCACAAGCAAGACAAATCCCAAAATCACCGGACGCCAGGCGATCCAGCGCTTCTTCCACCTGGCGGAGCTGGCCGTAGTCCAGACTGTTCAGGTGAAGACAGACGAATTCATCGTGGGAGAGTTGCGCCTGATCGTCTTCAGCGACGCGCCCCATGCGAGCCAGGGTGTCGAACTTGACGCCCAGCCCGGACATCACCTCGGCGCGCTTTTGCTGGAGGCGCTGACGGTAGCTGTCATTGGATGGGCGAGCGGGTGGTGCGGCCTTTCTCATATACCCTCCACACGTTTTCGGATATCTGCACCTTATTGGTTCCAAAAACGTATCAGAATTCTCAAAATAAAACAATAGCGGAGGCTATCTTCCGGGTAGATAGTCGAGGGGTAGATTGCGGGAAAGGTCGCCGAGGATGCTCTGCTCATCGGGAGAATACTGCTTCTTGAATGCCTCGCTGTTCAGGCGCGCATTCCGCTCCTCTTCCGGCATTCGCATCAGGCGGACCAGTTCCTGACGCATGGGACGGATTCGCTCGTCCGGAAGTTTGTTGAAGGCCATCAACTGCTGCGTCACGATCCGGTGCTGCTCGGGAGGCAGACTGTCCAAACCGCGGGCCATCTGGGCCAGGTGATCCTTTTGCGCCTGCGGCAGCTTATCCAGCCGTTCCAGTTGCGTGCGCATCTGCGTCTGCCGGTCCGGCGGCAACTTCTCCAGTGCCCGTTCCCGCTGTTCGGGAGTCATTTGCAGCAGACGCTGCGCCATGCCGGGATTGGCGATACGAGGGACGTTGTTCTTGGGAACGCCGCCGCCCGGCCGGGGGGCTTTGGCATTGAAGTTTTTGGGCGCCGGTGCAGCTTTGGGAGGCGGAGCAGGCTTATCCTTTTGGTCGGCGCACCAGCCCGGCCATGCCATCAGGAGCACGGCTCCCGCAAGTTGAAGGGCGTGGCGCATAGCTACATCTTGGAATTCGGTTCGGTGGATTCGGAGCGCATCAGGTGGTTGAACTGATTGAGCATCTCCATCTCAGAAACCACGTGCTCGACCTGATCCGGCTGCAAGGCCTCCACCTGCGCCGACGCCGGCGGCGGGAGGGGAACCACGGCTGCCTGCCGGTCCAGGAAGACTCCCGCGGCGATTAAAAGGCCGGTAGCCGCTGCGATGGGCAGGCCCTGGCGGACCAGCAGGGGACGGAACGGGCGGAGCAGCATGTCCCACCAGGAGACCTGGCGTTCGATGCGCTCATAGAGGCGGCGGTCAAACTCGGCGGAGATGGGCTCCGCCTGCCAGGTATCCAGAGCATCCCAAACCAGCGATTGACTTTCCACGAACTGGCGGCAGGCCGCGCAGGACTCCAGGTGCCTGAGCACCGGAAGCGCGTTCTCCGCATCCAGTCTGCCGGAGCTATAGGCCAGCAACAAGGCTGAGCTCTCGCGCGACTCCAGTGGACAATTCATAAATGCCTCTTCTTCCCTAGGCCATATGGGCCAAGCGGGCGCGCAAAGTCTCGTACGCCCGGAACAAAAGCGACTTCACGGCAGATTCCGAACAGTTCAGCACCTTCGCAATCTGCGAATACTCCATTTCCTGATACTTGTGCATCAGGACGGCAGCCCGCTGCTTCTCCGGCAACGTTGCGACTGCCCGCCTTACCTCGTCCAAACGGGCTTCGTACACCATGTACGCCTCGACAGTGGGCCTCTTATCGGAGACCTGGCGCACCGGCGCACCGCCCGAATCGTCATCCAGACGCTCCTGCGAGCGCTCATTCTTACCATCCCGGAGCGCGTTCAACGCCAAATGGGTGGCGATCCGGAACAACCAGGTCGTAAACTTCGCAGTCGGCTCGTACGTACTCCGCGAACGGTAAACCCGCAGGAAGACTTCCTGCCCTAACTCTTCGGCGACGGCCTGATTCTGGACCATTCTATAAAGAAAATGGATGACAGACGAGCGGTGTTTGTCCAGCAATACACCGAAGCTGGCGCCATCGCCTTCTTTGACGCGCAGCATCAACTCGGCATCGTAGTCCAGAATCGCCGCTGTCGCCCCCATACCCGTCTTAACCCGTTGTTCCATTCGAGGTTGCGCTTTTCGCCTGTAAATATCTTCCGGCGGAGCTACTCGCCCTTCAACGATCGTTCCATCAGCCTCTGGATGGCATCCCGCGGGGAGACTCCGTAGTGCAGCATTTGGTACATCTGTTCGGAAATCGGCATCTCCACGCCGTGGCGCTTGGCCAGATCGACAGCAGCATTGGTCGTTTTGATGCCCTCGGCGACCATTTTCATGGAGTTGACGATCTCCTCCAGCTTTCGGCCATGCGCCAACTCTACTCCCACGGTGCGATTTCGACTTAGATCGCCCGTGCAGGTCAATACCAGATCGCCCAAGCCGGCCAGTCCGGCGAGCGTTTGCGGCTTGCCCCCCATGGCCAGCGCCAGACGATTCATTTCCGCCAGACCGCGCGTGATCAGCGCCGCCGTCACGTTATGACCCAGTCCCATTCCGCTCAACACGCCGGCACCGATGGCGACTACGTTCTTGATGGACCCACCAACTTCTACACCGGTAGGATCAGAGCTCGTGTAAAGGCGAAATGTGGGCCCGGAGAAGGCGGATTGGACGATTGCGGCGAGCGGTTCGTCTTCAGAAGCGACCACCAGCGCGGTGGGCTCGAAACAAGCCACTTCGCGGGCGAAAGTGGGTCCGGAAATAACAGCCACGCGGGGATGGAAGACCGGCTGGAGAACCTCGCGGATCACTTCCGTGACGCGCAGGAGCGAGCCGTTTTCGAGCCCCTTGGTGGCGCTCACAAACACCATGGAATCATGGAGAAACGGCAACATCTGGCGGTACAGGTTCCGCGCCAGATGGGAGGGCATGACGCTCAGGACGATCTGCGCGCCGTCCAGTGCTTCAGCCAAGTCGCTGGTAATTACTAGATTCGTAGGAATTGAGATGCCGGGAAGGTAAACGTCGTTCTCCCGCGCCTGGGTCATGCGTGCCGAGAGGTCGCTTTCGTAGACCCACAGCTTGATCTGCTCAAAGCGAGGAGCCAGGACCACGGCCAGAGCGGTTCCCCAGCTTCCTCCTCCAATGACGGCGAGCCGTTTCATCGTGTGCGGCCTCCAAATCGGAAGACATGCTCGGTGCCCTCGTGCAATCGCTGGAGATTACTACTATGTTTGTAGATAATGAAGGCCCCGGCGATGATCGCAGCCGCCGTGACGCTCTGCGCGGGATGCAGGATGAGCCAGACGGCCAAGGGGAAAGTCGCTGCTGCGATGATCGACGCCATGGAGATATAGCCCGTCCCGACCACCACACCCACGAAGACAACCAGAACTGCGGCGAGGGGTACCGGCGTCAGGCAGAGGAATGCGCCGACGAAACTGGCCACCGCCTTCCCGCCCTTGAATTTCAGGAAGACCGGGTAAGCGTGTCCGGCCATGACCGTCAACGCGGCGGCGCTCATCCAGTCCGGATTTTGGCCGGTGAGCCGTCCAGCCAGCCAGACCGCCAGGTAGCCCTTGCCGATATCGAGCAGCAGGGTCAGGACTCCGGCAGCGCGCCCGGTGGTGCGCAGGACATTAGTGGCGCCGATATTGCCGCTGCCCGAAGAGCGCACGTCGGCGCCGGTTTTCCACTTCACCAGCAGGTATCCAAAGGGAATGGCGCCCAGGAGGTAGGCCGCGAGCAGAGCGAGCAGTGGATTCATTGTGAGAACGGGAATTCCGCAAGTTTAGTGTACACGGAACCACCAGGCTTCAACTGACTGCGATACAGGAAGAAACTCCTGGCCTCGAAGCGGCCGAAGTCCAGCGACGGCTGGGCGGCAATGGCTTCGCGGAGCGGCTGCATCTCCACTCGATCCTTGATGCGGGCAAGCGTGAGATGCGGCGAGTAGGCCCGCTTCTCAGAGGCGATGGCCAGCAGACCGGTGGCGCGATCGGTATCGGCGGCCAGTTCGGCCAAGCCCGGCGCCTCAATGCCGCACCAGAAATTCCGCGGCGCGTGGGGATTCGGGAAGAAGCCGACGTTGCGAATGTGGACCGGGATGATGGCGCGCGCGGCCAATCCGGCCAGTCCGCGCTGCAATTCGGCCAGCCGTTCCTCGGGCCACTCGCCGATGAACTTGGTGGTGATGTGCAGGTTGGCGGGCGGACTCCACTGGATGCGCGCCGCCGGACGGAGCCGCGTCAGCAGTTGCTCCAAACGGTTGACCACCTCGGCGGGCAGATCCAGTCCCGTGAACAATCGCATGCGCTTTTCATTGTAAATTATGGACACGTGCGCTTCGGACCGATCCTCAAACGCAGCTTCTACGACCGCGACACCAGCGAGGTGGCGCGCGACCTGTTGGGCAAGATCGTGGTCCACGGAAAGACGGCGGGGATGATTGTGGAGACGGAGGCGTATCCGGGCGGCGACGACCTGGCCTCGCATTCCGCGCGCGGTCTGACGGACCGGACCCGCGTGATTTTCGGGCCGCCGGGCCATGCCTATGTCTACTTCATCTACGGCATGTACGAGTGCCTCAACGTGGTGGTGGGCGCCGAAGGAACTCCGGGCTGCGTGCTGGTGCGCGCGCTGGAACCGGTGGAAGGCATCGACCTCATGCGGCAGCGCCGGCCCTCGGCGCGCAAGCTGGAAGACTTGACCTCGGGTCCGGGGAAGCTGACGCTGGCGCTCGGGATCACGCGGGCTCAGTATGGCGCGGACCTGACGCGCGGCAGCCTGGTGCTGCGCCAACCGGGGGACGGGCGCGCGGTGGACATCGGGGTGACGCCGCGCATCGGGATCAGCCACTGCGCCGAAGCGCCGCTGCGCTTCGTGATTCGCGGCAATCGATTCGTGAGCGGCGGAAAGCAGCCGCCTTACATTTTGGGAGCGTAGTAGCCGGGACGGACGCGGACGCTGAGTTCCTTGTGGCCTTTGACGCGGAGTTCGACCGGGTGAAACAGGCCATCGGTTTTCAGCGGTTCGGGGCGGTACAGAATGATGTACTGGTGGGTCAGTTCGTTGTTGATGTTTTCGAACGACTGGGCCAAGTCCTCCACCTTGAACGGGAAGTAAGCCCGGCCGCCCGTTTTATCGGAGTAATACTTCAGAACCTTGTCGCCATCGGTGTCGGAGCGGCTGACATTGGTCGAAATCGTGTAGATGACCACGTCGGCCTTCTGCGCCATTTCGAGGGCCTGATCGCGGGTGTAGCGGCTCTGGTTATCGTCGCCATCGCTCAGCACGACAATGGCGCGGCGGAACTTGGTGCGCGGCTGATCCTGCGAGAGCTTATCGCGGCAGGCGAAATAAATGGCGTCGTACAGCGCGGTGCCTCCGCCGGGACGCAGGTCATGAATGGCGGCTTCCAGTTTGCCGGGATCCGAAATCAGGTCGCTGACCAGCTCGGCGGAGGTATCGAAGCTGACCACCATGGCCCGGTCCTGACGGCTGCGCATGACGCTGCGGATGAACTCGCTGGCGGCCTCCTGCTCAAAGCGGAAGCGATCGCGGATGCTGTTGCTGGTATCGATCAGAATGCCGAGGCGGAGGGGCAGGTCGGTTTCCGCGGAGAATTCCTGGATGATCTGGGGACGTTTGTTTTCGATGACCTCGAAGTCGTTCTTGGTGAGGTCAGTGACGAAGCGGCCCTTGCGATCCATCACCGTGAACAGCATGTTGACGCGGTCCACGTTGACCGAAATGCGGGTGGGCTCGTCGGCCTGGGAGGGGGCAGTCTGCGGCGGCGGAGGCGGGGCCTGCTGCTGCTTTTGCTGTGCCAGGAGGGCGACACCTACGGCAAGAACGGAGGCGCCCACGAGAAGCTTCATATGTAGAGATTATCACTCCGCGGCGGCCCAAGTTGCTAACTCCGGAGGGAGGGGAGAGACCAGGACGATCTCCGCGCCGCTGGTGGGCTGGCGGAAGCGAATGCGGTGGGCATGCAGGAAAAAGCGGTCCAGCGGCGGTCGACCCTCGACGCGCGCCGGAGCGCCGTAGAGGGTATCTCCCACTACGGGATGGCCAATGCTGGAGAGGTGGACGCGAATCTGATGGGTCCGGCCGGTGCCGATGCGGACCTCTAGAAAAGTGAAGCGGGGGTAGCGCTCGACCACGCGGTACTCGCTCCAGGCGGCGCGTCCCTCGTCCAAGCGGGCGGTCATGCGGGTGCGGTGGACGGGGTCGCGCGCGATGGGACGATCGATGCGGCCCTGGTCCTGCTTGACGACGCCGTGGACCATCGCGAGATAGACTTTTTCGACCTGACGGCCGGAAAACTGGGCGGCCAGCCGCTGATGGGCGGTATCGTTCTTGGCCACCAGCAGGACGCCGCTGGTGTAACGATCCAGCCGGTGAACGATGCCGGGACGCAGCGCGCCGCCCACGCCGGATAGCGCTTCGAAGCGATGCAGCAGCGCGTTCACCAGGGTTCCCGAGTGGACTCCGGCGCCGGCGTGGACTACCATGCCGGCCGGTTTATCGATGGCCACCAAGTCGTCATCCTCATAGAGGACGGTGAGCGGAATATCCTCGGCGATGGCGTGCAGGGGCGGCGGATCGGCCGGTTCGGCATCGACCGCGTCGGTGGCATGCACCAGGTAGGCAGCGCGGGATTGTGCGCCGTTGACGCGGACGTGTCCCGACCGGATCCATTCCTGGATTCGCGAGCGGCTGTGTGTTGGGAAACGATCGTGCAGCAGCAGATCGAGACGCTTACCGGCATCGCCGGCATTCACGGTAAATTGCACGGGATCTACCAGTATTCTATAGAAATGGCACTCGATTCGAAGACCGCGTTAGTGACAGGGGCGAGCAAGGGCGTGGGCAAAGGCATCGCGCTGGAATTGGCGCGGCAGGGATGCAGCGTGGCGGTGAACTACCATTCGGACAAGGCAGGCGCCGAAGCCACGGTGGCCGAGATTGCCGCGCTGGGACGCAAAGCCTTCGCCACGCAGGCCGATGTGGCCGATTCGGCCGCGGTGGACCGTATGTTCGCGGAGGTGCTCGGCCAGTTTCCGCGCCTGGACATTCTGGTGAATAATGCCGGGACGCAGGTGTGGAAGCCGCTGCTGGAATTGGAGGAGGCCGAATGGGACCGCGTGATCGACACCAATCTGAAGGGCTGTTTTCTGTGCACGCAGCGCGCGGGGCGGCACATGAAGGAGCGGGGCGGGGGCGGGCGAATCATCAATATCGGGTCCGGCTGCAACAAGGTGCCGTTTCCCAATCTGGTGAGCTATACGGCCAGTAAGGGCGGCATCGAAATGTTCACGAAAGTGGCAGCCATGGAGCTGGGGAAATACCAGGTCACGGTGAACTGCGTGGCGCCGGGAGCCATCGAAATTGAACGGACGAAACACGAGACCGGCGATTATGCGGGCACCTGGGCGGCTTTAACTCCGCTGGGTCGCGTGGGTCAGCCTCTGGATGTGGCGCGGGCGGTGGCGTGGTTTGCGGGGAGCGAAAGCGATTTCGTCACGGCGCAGACGCTGTGGGTGGACGGCGGCGCTATGACGCACCCGAACTGGCCGTATCCGGTGGGTTCGTAACCTCGTCGTTATCGGCGCGGTTGGCGCGGGCGCGCGACGAATGCGATTCGGCGGCCAATTGACGGCGGTCCCAAAACTGACAGCGGCAATACCGGCAATGGAAAAGCCGGCCGCCCGCCATGCCTTCCAGCCAGTTCAGAAAGCCGGCGTACATGGGGTCGATCTTGTCGCGTTCCTTCAACTTCACTACGCGGTAGGTGCCGCAGGAGGGACAGCGCACCAGGGGGCCGAGGTGGTGGCGAAACCGGCGGGGCACGAATTCTTCGGCTTCGCAGTCCTTACAGGCATAAATGGCCATGTAGTTGAAGCGTTCCCACAGAGTTCGATGAACCCGCCGCAACTTGCCACCGCATTGACTGCATTTGTGCATGCCTGCACGCTGTTATAACGCAATTTGCTTAACCTCACAAGGCGCGGGACAATAAAGGTTCACCCCTTTCCCGCAACATTTCGCTAATCGACTATGCTTGACCGGATTACGGTGCATGGCGCGCGCCAGCACAATCTCAAGAACATCGACGTAGAGATTCCGCGCAATACGCTGACCGTCATAACCGGTCTGAGCGGAAGCGGGAAATCCTCGCTCGCCTTCGACACGATCTATGCGGAGGGCCAGCGCCGGTACGTTGAAACGCTATCCACTTACGCGCGCCAGTTCCTGGACCAGATGGAGCGTCCGGACGTGGATTCCATCGACGGTCTGAGTCCGGCAATCTCCATCGAACAGAAAACTACCAGCCGGAGTCCTCGATCTACGGTAGGTACCATAACCGAAATTTACGACTATTTGCGGCTGCTCTATTCGTCCATCGGAATTCCGCACTGTCCGGTGTGCGGCAACGAAATTTCGCGGCAAACCACGGAGCAGATTTTGCAGCACGTGGTGGCATTGAAACCGGACGACCGCATCATGGTGATGGCGCCGGTGGTGCGCGGCCGCAAGGGCGAATTCAAGAAGGACCTGGAGAAATACGCGCGCCAGGGCTTTGTGCGGGCGCGCATCGATGGCGTGCTGCGGTCGCTGGACGAAGACATTCCTCTCGACAAGCGCAAGAACCACACCGTGGAAGTGATCGTGGACCGGCTGATGGTGAAACCGGGAATCGAAAAGCGCCTGGAGGCCGCCATCGATATCGCCACCAAACTGGCCGAGGGACTGGTGCTGATTGTGGTGGTGAATGGGGAAGAGCGGCTCTATTCACAAAAACTGGCATGCATGGAATGCGGCACCAGTATTCCGCAACTGGAGCCGCGCTCATTCTCGTTCAACAGTCCGTACGGGGCATGCGAGGAATGCCACGGGCTGGGCAGCAAGTGGGCGTTCGACCCGGACAAAGTGGTGGTGGACTCGGGCAAGCCGCTGTTCGAAGGGGGCATGGGACCGGGCGGCAGTTCGTGGAACATGCAGCAGCAGATGGAAGCGCTGGCGAAGAAGCATCGCATCAATCTGAAGAAGCCCTTCGATGAGCTTACGGCCAAGGCGCGCGACATTCTGATGAACGGCGCGGGCGGTGACGCGGGCATTCTGACGACGCTGCAGGAAAGCTACGACAACACCACCGATGCTTACCGCGAGTGGCTCACCGAGTACATGTCGCCGGTGAAGTGTCCGGCCTGTCAGGGCAAGCGGCTGCGTCCTTCCGGGCTGGCGGTGCGGGTGAAGAACTTCTCGATTGCGGAGTTCACGGGGCTATCGCTGGCGCGCGCGCTGATGACGGTGCGCGGCTGGGAATTCAACGATCGCGAGATGCAGATTGCCGGCCGGGTGCGCGACGAAGTGCAACGGCGGCTGGAGTTCCTATCGGCAGTGGGGCTGGATTATCTGAGCCTGGACCGCTCGGCGGCTACACTTTCGGGCGGCGAGGCGCAGCGCATCCGGCTGGCCACGCAGATCGGGTCGAAGCTGCGCGGTGTGTTGTATGTGCTGGACGAGCCTTCGATCGGGCTGCATCCGCGCGACAACGGCAGGCTGCTGGAGACGCTGACGCAGTTGCGCGACCTGGGCAACACGGTGCTCGTGGTGGAGCACGACGCGGAGACTATCGAGCGGGCGGATTATGTGATCGACCTGGGTCCGGGGGCGGGCCGGTTGGGCGGCGGCTTGGTGGCGCAGGGGACGCCGGGCGAGATCGCCGGGAATAAGGACTCGCTGACCGGCCAGTATCTTTCGGGTAGTTTGCAAATTCCGGTGCCGCGCGAGCGGCGGAAGGCCAACGGCAAGAGTCTGGCGATTCGCGGGGCCACGGAGCACAACCTGAAAGATATCGACGTGGAGATACCGCTGGGGCTGCTCACCGTCGTGACGGGCGTTTCGGGCAGCGGAAAATCCACGCTGGTGAACGAGATTCTGTATCGCTCGCTGGCGCGCGAAATCTACGGGTCGCACGATGAGCCGGGAGCGCACACTTCGATTGAGGGCATCGAGCAGATCGATAAGGTGATCCGGATTGACCAGGCGCCCATTGGGCGGACGCCGCGGTCGAATCCCTGTACGTATACGGGGCTGTTCACGCTGATCCGCGATCTGTACGCGATGCTGCCGGAATCTCGCGAGCGCGGCTACAAGCCCGGGCGCTTCAGCTTCAATGTGAAAGGCGGACGGTGCGAGGCCTGCCAGGGCGATGGTTTGAAGCGCATCGAGATGAATTTTCTGCCCGACGTCTACGTCACCTGCGACGTGTGCCGCGGACGCCGCTACAATCGCGAGACGCTGCAGGTGAAGTACAAAGGCTACTCCATTGCGGATATGCTGGAGACCACGGTGGAAGAAGCATTGGGAGTGATGGAAAATCTGCCGCAGCTCAAGGCCAAGCTGCAGACGCTGCTGGATGTGGGCCTGGGCTACGTCCATCTGGGGCAGAGTTCCACCACGCTTTCCGGCGGCGAGGCGCAGCGCATCAAGCTGGCCAAGGAATTGAGCAAGCGGCAGACCGGACGCACCTTCTATCTGCTGGATGAACCCACCACCGGGCTGCATTTTGACGACGTCCGAAAGCTGCTGGACGTGCTGCAGCGCCTGGTGGGGCTGGGCAATACCGTGGTGGTGATCGAACACAACACCGACGTCATGAAGACTGCCGATTGGATTATCGATCTGGGTCCGGATGGCGGCGAGTATGGCGGGCGCGTGGTGGCCTGCGGCACTCCGGAGCAGGTGAGCCGGTCGAAGAAGAGCTATACGGCGCAGGCGATCCGCAAGGCGCTGGGGGCGGCATGAGCAAATACCGCGAGCAGCCCATCGACCTGACGGGACTGAAGACCGTGGGTCTAAAGGAACGCGGCGGGAAGGTGACGACGGCGCATTTCGGGTCGCTGTACCGGAAGGGCGCGGGCGTGGACGGGTTGCTGGAATCGCTGCCTCACCTGCTGGCGGCGGATTCGTTTCGCGGCGTGGTGGCGTCGCTGCTGGAAGCGCGGTCGCGCGGCCGCGCCATCATTTGGGGCATGGGCGGCCACGTGATCAAGTGCGGATTGGCGCCGGTGCTGATCGACCTGATGCGGCGCGGCTTTGCGACGGCGTTTGCGATGAACGGGTCGGGGTCCATCCACGATTTCGAAATCGCGCTGGCCGGGCATACCAGTGAGGATGTGGAGGCGGTGCTGCCCGACGGTCGTTTCGGCGCAGCCGAAGAGACGGGCCGGCAGATGAATACGGCCATCGCCGAGGGCGCTCGCGACGGTGTGGGCATGGGCGAGGCTCTGGGCCGCTGGCTGGATACGGTGGCCGCGCCGCACGCCGAGTACAGTCTGGTGGCGCAGGCCTACCGCGCCGGGGTTCCGGTCACGGTGCATGTGGCGGTGGGAACGGATACTCCGCACATGCATCCGGCGGCGGACGCGGCGGCCATCGGGAGCGCCACGCATCGCGATTTCCGGCTGCTGTGCACTTGCGTGGCGGGTCTGCACGAAGGCGGCGTCTACCTGAATGTGGGGTCGGCCGTGGTGATGCCGGAAGTGTTTTTGAAGACGGTATCGGCGGTGCGCAATCTGGGACATCCGCTGGCCGGCTTCACGACGGTGAATTTCGATTTTCTGCAGCATTACCGGCCGCGCGTAAACGTGGTGGAGCGTCCGCACGCGGGCGGCGGAGGCGCGGGGTATGCCATCACGGGCCATCACGAAATCATGATTCCGCTGCTGGCGGCCGCGCTGATCGAGAAAGATGCATGAGCGACGAAGCGCCCCAGGATTTGACACCGGAGCCCGTGCCGTCACCCGCACCGTCACCCGCACCCATCGAGACTGTTCCGGTGGAGGCCGCCCCGCCGCCTGAGCCGGAACGGTATCCGTTCTGGACGTACACAGACTTGCTGCTGGTCGCGGGCATGACTCTGCCCTGCATGGCGTTCGGCATTCTGCTGGTGAAAGGCGTGCTGCTGGGGCTGCGTCTGCATCCCAAACTGATGGTGGTGGAACTGCTGCCGGCGCAGCTTCTGGGCTACATCTTCATCGTGGTGACCATGACGGTGATGTTCCGCATCCAATACGATCACGGTTTCTGGCAGTCGCTGGCGTGGCGTCCTTCGCGCGTACCGGTTTTCTGGATTGTGATTTCCGGCATTGCAACGGCGGTGGGCGTGGCGATGGCCGCGTCCCTGCTGAAGACGCCGCAGACGTCCAACCCGATGACCGACATGATGCAGGACAGGACGTCGTTAATTCTGCTGGCGATCTTCGGCATCGGGATTGCGCCCGTGGCCGAGGAGTTGGCGTTTCGCGGCTTTCTACAGCCGTTGCTGGTGCGCAGTTTTGGCACGGTGGTGGGCATTCTGGGCGCGGCGATCCCCTTCGGCATCCTGCATTTTCACGAGTATGGAGATTCCTGGCGGCACGCCGTGGTGATCTCGCTGGCCGGCGCGGGCTTCGGCGCGATGCGGCAGGCTACTGGTTCCACGCGAGCCGCGGCGGCTATGCATGCCTCGTACAACGGCTTTCTGTTTTTGGCATTGTTCATTTCAAGGAAGGATCTGCCCCATCTATGGTAGAGACGATTCAGTGGATCGACGGCGCGGTGGTGATGATCGATCAGACGCGCCTGCCGCTGCATGAAGAGTATGTGACCTGCAGGACCTACGAGGAAGTGGCGACGGCGATTCGCGACATGATCATCCGCGGCGCTCCGGCGATTGGCGTGGCGGCGGCCATGGGCGTGGCGATCGGCGTGCAGCAGGCCGCCGAAGAGGGGCTCGACGCGCAGTTCGAGGCGATCTGCGACACGCTGGCCAAGACGCGGCCGACGGCGGTCAATCTCTTCTGGGCCATCGACCGGATGAAGCGATTTTATGCCACGCTCCGCAGCCGGCCTATCGATGAGATCCGCGCGGCTCTGGTGGCCGAAGCGCTGCGAGTGCGTGAAGAGGATATCGAGATCTGCCGGTCGATTGGGCGGAACGGCGCGGAACTGGTGCCGGATCACAAAACGGTACTGACGCACTGCAATGCCGGCGCGCTGGCCACGGCCGGGTACGGTACGGCGCTGGGCGTGATCCGCGCCGCCATTAGCAGCGGTAAGCAGGTGGACGTGTTCGCCGATGAGACTCGTCCGTTTTTGCAGGGAGCGCGGCTGACGGTGTGGGAACTGCAGCAGGACGGGATTCCGACCACGCTCATCACGGACAACATGGCGGGCCATTTTCTGAAGTCGGGGCGGATCGGCTGCGTGGTGGTGGGGGCCGACCGGATTGCGGGCAACGGCGACGTGGCAAACAAGGTGGGGACGTATTCGGTGGCGGTGCTAGCGAAGGAGAATGGCGTGCCGTTTTTCGTGGCCGCCCCGATTTCCACGTTGGACCTGACGCTGACCTCGGGAGACCAGATTCCAATTGAGCAGCGGGCCGCCGCGGAGGTGACTCGCATGTTCGGCCATCAGGTGGCGCAGGAGGGGACGGCGGTCCAGAATCCGGCTTTCGACGTGACCCCGTCGCGGTATGTAACGGCGATTATTACGGAGAAGGGCGTGGCCCGTGCCCCCTATGAAGAGTCGCTAAAGAACATGGTAAGGTGAACACAGAAATGCGAAAAACACTAGCAATTGCACTGAGTATTGCGGCTGTGGCTGCCTTCGCCGCGCAGCGCCGCGCGCCCGGTTTCGCTCTGCCGGATTCGAAGATGCAGGTGTACGATCTGGCGGACTATCGGGGCAAGATCGTGATTCTGGAATTCATGCAGACCACTTGCGCGCACTGCGCCGCATTCACAGGGGTCTTGCAGCAGGTAGAGCAGAAGTACGGGAACAAAGTGCAGATTCTCTCCGTGGTGAAGGCGCCGGAAGACGATTCGCGCAAGGTGCAGGATTTCGCTGCCACGCATAGAATCACTTATCCGATTCTGTTCGACGCGGGCCAGATGGCATTCTCGTATGTGCGCAGCGGCAATCTCGCCTTTCCGCACGTCTACGTGATCGATGCCAATGGCGACATCCGCAGCGATTACGTCTACAACCAGACGAATCGGGATATCTTCGAGGGCAAGGCGCTGTTCACGGAATTGGATCGCATGGTGGCGGAAAAGAAGTAGCGCGTGAATCTCCCAGTCAATCCTCCGGTGCTGCCGATGCTCGCCAAGCGGGTGGAGGGCTTGCCCCAGGAGGGCGACTGGATTTTCGAGCCCAAGTGGGACGGCTTCCGCGCCCTGATGTTCCGCGACGGCAGCGAGTTGCAGATCCAAAGCCGCGACGAGAAGCCGCTCAATCGATATTTCCCGGACGTGGTGGAGGCGCTGCTGGCGCAGTTGCCGGCGCGGTGCGTGCTCGATGGGGAGCTTGTGATTGCCGGTGAACACGGGCTGGATTTCGACGCCCTGCAACTGCGCCTGCATCCGGCCGCATCGCGCGTGAAGCTGCTTGCCCAACAGAGTCCGGCATCGGTGGTGTTTTTCGATCTGCTGTGCGAAGGCGATCGGGATTTGCGGGGGGAGCCTTTCGAGGTCCGTCGCAGGGAACTGGAGAAGGTGCTGGCCGGCATCCGTCCGCCGCTCCACCTGACTCCGGCAACGCACGATGTGGCGCAGGCTGCCGATTGGTTCCGCCGCTTCGAAGGCGCCGGGTTGGATGGCGTGATGGCGAAGCCTGTAGCGGGCCCGTACGAGCCGAATAAGCGCGTCATGTTCAAGGTGAAGCATGAGCGGGATTGCGACTGCGTGGTGGCCGGATTCCGCTGGTACAAGGGGTCGGAAGGCACGGCGGTGGGGTCGCTGCTGCTGGGTCTTTACGACGATGCGGGCGCGCTGCAGCACGTCGGGGTGTGCGCCAGTTTCACCGCAGAAGTGCGCCGGGATCTGGTCTCGTTTCTGGCGCCGTACCGGGAAAATGCGCTCGCCGAACACCCGTGGAAAGCCTGGGCGGGCGACGCCGGCCATCGCATCCCGGGCGGCCAGAGCCGCTGGAGTCAGGGCAAGGATCTTTCGTGGGAGCCGCTGCGCGCCGACTTGGTGGTGGAGGTGGCGTATGAGCACATGCAGGGTCCGCGCTTTCGCCACATGGCCCACTTCCGCAGATGGAGGATGGACAAGCGTCCCACCGATTGCACCTATGCGCAATTGGAGGTTGTCGCTCCCCATGAACTCTCCGCGATCTTCGGGTGAGGGTCTCGGCGGTATGCTATTTTCGCGTCCGCGATTTGCGCCATTCGCGCGTGGGGTCGTCGTCGGGATCCGGCGTCTCCTGCGGCGGACGGGAAGCTTCGGGCACGTGGCGCAGATTCACGCGAATGCGCGTCCAGGTGGACGATCGGCCGCGCATCGAATCCACCAGGATATCGTCGACGGCCAGCAGCGACGCCACCTCGGGGTACCTGGCCTTCCAGCGTTCCAGTCCCGCCAACGCCGCCTGACGATCGGGTGAATTCGCGATCACCAGCAGCGGCATCTTCTGGCGCGACGGAGTGACGCGCGGAGCTTCGCCCTCGGTCTTGCGGAAGTGCGGCGGCCAGGGAGCGTCGGCCAAACCCGCGGCCTGATCCCGATCGGCGAGTTCGAGCAGGGCTTCGAGCGAGCCGGCGTGAGCATCGATTTCCGCATGCGGATCGCCGATTTCCCGGAAGCGCCGGGGCACCGTCAGGATGGTGAAAGCTTCGGGATCGCAATCCGGCACCTCCTGCCACGAGAGCGGCGTGGAGACGCGGGCGTCGGGCAAGGGCCGCACCGAGTAGGCGGAGCAGGTGGTGCGGTCCTTGGCATTCTGGTTGTAGTCGAGGAAGACGCCGTGGCGCTCCTCCTTCCACCACTTGGAACTGGCGAGTGCCGGGGCGCGGCGCTCCACGGCGCGGGAAAGGGCCACGGCGGCGCGGCGCACCTCGCTGAACGTCCAGCGCGGATGGATGCGCACATTGATGTGCATGCCGCGCGAGCCGCTGGTCTTCGGCCAGCCGCGCAGTCCGACTTCCTCCAGCAGGGCTTTCACTTCTAGCGCGACCGTGCGGACGTCGGACCAGGCGACGCCGGGGCCGGGGTCGAGATCGACGCGCAATTCGTCGGGATGGTCGAGATCGGCCGATCGCACCGGGTGCGGATGCAGTTCGATGCAGCCCAGATTGACGATCCATGCCAGCCCCGCGGCGTCATCCACCACGATCTCTTCCGCGGTGCGGCCGGAGGGAAAAGAGAGCACCACGGTGCGCAGCCACTCGGGACGGTCGGCGGGCGCGCGCTTCTGATAAAACGCCTCGCCCTCAGCGCCATTGACGAAGCGCTTGAGCACGATGGGCCGGTCGGCGATGCCCGAAAGGGCGCCGTCCGCGACGGAGAGATAGTAGCGGACCAGGTCGAGCTTGGAGACGGTGACGGCGCGTGAAAAGTAGAGCTTCCCGGGATGGGTGACGCGGACCTGCCGGTCGCCGACCGCGAGAATTTCGGCGTCGTCGGCCTTCACTTTTGCGCCTCCAGATTCCGCAAAGAGGGCTGTGGACGGCGGCGCTCCAGGCGGCCGCGGAGCCGTTCCTCGCGGCGGCGCAACGCCGGTGTATCCTCCAATCCTTGTGCGCTGCGAGTCATCTCCAGCGCCATGGAGTAATTGCGCTCGCGATGCTCGTAGTGCTTGGCCAGTGCCTCGAAGGCGCGGCCGCGGAAGGGATTGCGCTCTCCGGCGAGCTCCGTCAAAATCGCCAGCGACGCATCTTCCCGGCCCAGACGCTTCTCCATGCCGGCGATATCCCACAGCGTGCGAAACAGCAGTTCGTCCGGCAACCCCAGGCCGATGGCGCGGCGGAACAGACGCAGCGCTTCTTCTCCGCGGCCGGCCTGATTCACCCAGCGGGCCAGACCGATCAGGTCTGCGCCATGGCGGAACTCGGCCTCTTCGGGGGAGCGGAAGGCAAACGGCACGATCGCCGTGAGACAGGCCAGCGACAGAATGTCGATGGCGTTGTGATGGAAGATGGGGACGATCTCGAAGGCTTTCTGCGTGCGCAGAAATTCGAAATAACAGTACGGAATCAATTCGCCGGGTAGATCGCCCTCACGCTCCACGCCCAGAATGCGATTCTCCAGATCCACCAGCCGGCAACTCTCCAGCCGCAGTTTCCAGAGACGGCGAGCGCCGAACAGCAGGTCCAGATGCTCCATGCGCCCAAACGGATGGCGCGCGCGGGCCATGCGGAAGCGCGTCTCCAGCAGCGGCTGGTCGTACGATTTTCCGTTGTAGGTGATCAGGACGTCGAAGGGCTCCAGGTACTCGGCCAGCCGCGATAAGAGCGACGCCTCTTCGCCGTAGTCGCGCATGAAGAATTGGCGCAGCCGGAAGCCGGAGGCATCAATCGAACCGACGCCGATGAGGAAGGCGTAGGTGCCGGTGCCGCCCATCAGCCCCGTGGTTTCGGTGTCCAGGAAGGCCCAGCGGGTGGGATGAGTGTGCGGAATGGCGCTATCGGAAAGCTGGTCCAGCAGGTCTTCCGGCAGACCCTCCAGATCGCAAATGGCCACGCTGCCGTGTCGACGGTGGCGTTCCCAGACGCGCTCGGTCTCGAAGTGCTCGCCCAGCGGCGTGCGCACCACCTCGCCCGACATCAGGTCTTGAATGAAGTGGCCTGCCGAGCGTACCGCCGCCGGCGCGGGTTTGGGCGTGGGAGGACCGTTCTCGTACTTGCGGTCGACCCGCGCCATTCTCCGGCGCAACGCAGCGAGTTGTTCCTGGATTTCCTCCATTCGCCTTTTCTTTGCCCACTATAAGCTTTATGCTCAGATTTGCGCAAGACCACGCTCTTTTTTACGCTGCTGTTCGCGCTGCTGCTGGGCGCGCGATTGTGCCACGTCCACATTCTGTGGGAGGGCGACGACTATCCTTTGGCCGCCGCGCAGCAACTGGAGCACGGCAAGGTGCTGTATCGCGATATCTGGTTCGATAAGCCCCCGCTGCTGCCGCTCCTGTATCTGACTTTCGGCGCGATGGCCGGGTGGCCTTTGCGGGTGGCTGGCGCCCTGTACGCGCTACTGGCGTGCTGGTTAGCCTATGCGTTCGCGCGCGACCAATGGAGCGAGCGGGAAGGCTTGTGGGCGGCCGGACTGCTGGGCTTCTTCCTGGTCTTCGATATTCCCTCCTCGGTGATCCCCGTGGCGTCGGACCTGCTGATGGTGGCGCCCCACCTGGCCGCCGTCTGGCTGGCCTCGCGGCGGAAGCCGTTCTGGGCGGGCGCGGTGGCGGCGATCGCATTCTGGATCAGTCCCAAGGGCGTCTTCGTCGGCATGGCCTGCCTGCTCTTCGACCCGGCGGGGGTGTTGTGGATGGCGGCGGGCTTCCTGACGGTGAGCGGCATGATGGTCGGCGGCTTGGCCGGCTTCGGCGCTCTGGGCGCATATTGGGAGGAGGTGTGGAAGTGGGGCCGCCTGTACGCCGCGTCGCCCTTTGTCGATAGCCCCTGGCACAATGGCCTGCTGCGTACGGTGAATTGGGTGGGCTTCCACATCGCCGCCGTGGCCGCGGCGGCGGTCTTCTACTGGAAGACGCCGCGCAAGGCGTGGATTGGCTGGCTGATCCTCTCATTCATGGGCGTGGCGGCCGGTCTGCGATTCTTTCCGCGATACTACTTCCTGCTGCTGCCGGTGGTCGTGATGGCGGCGGCGCGCGGCTTCACGCTCATCGGACGGCGCCGCGAGCTAGTGGCGCTGCTGCTCCTGATTCCGGCTACGCGATTCGGTCCCGCCTACCTGACCGCGGTGCGCGATCCGCTCTGGCGCGACACCGCCATGGATCGCGACAGCCGCCACGCCGCGGACCTGCTCCGTCCCCGCGAACGCTCCGGCGATACGCTCCTGGTGTGGGGCTACCGGCCGGAGATGTACGTCTACGCGGACCTTCCCGCCGCCACCATGTACATCGACACGCAGCCGCTGAGCGGGGTACCGGCCGATCGGCACCTCACCAGCAGCGAGTCGCTCGAACGGCAGGAGTGCGCGCGCCGCCGCGCCGAAATCGTAAAATCTACACCGTCCTTCATTCTCGATGGGTTGGGCATTTACAATCCGCGGCTCGCGCTCACCGCCTATCCCGAACTGGCCGCGTGGCTGGCGCACTATCGGGAAATCGGCCGCACCTCCGGCACGATCCTGTACCAGAAAATCGACTGACGATTTTCCGGCGCGTTATATTCGTAGTGAGGTGAAATATTTCTTCACAGGCCGGCTGCCCGACGTGCGTTCGATTCTCCTGGTGGAGAGCGGATCGCGCGGCGTGCTCGAAAGAGTCGTGCCGGGCCTGCGTCGAACGTGGGGTAGCGACGTGGCCATCGACCTGGTGTCCTGCTACTCCAGCCTGCCGGATGGGTTCGACGCCGCCAGTACCCGGGTCTTCCGCGTGGCCGATTATCGCGGACGCGAGGGACGCCGCCGGCTGTATCGCGAGTTGCGCCAGCGGCAGTACTCTCTGATGGGCATCGTCTGCTCCGAAGAGCCTCTCATGTTCAAGTGGAAGTGGGCGCTCACCGCGCAGGTGCCGGCGAAGGTCTTCGTTATCAACGAGAACGGGGACTACTTCTGGCTGGACCGCCTGCATCTCAAACCAATTCGTAAATTTGTGCTTTTACGCGCAGGTCTGGCCGGATCCGGTGCGGTCCGTACCCTGGCCCGACTTGTGACGTTCCCGTTTACTCTATTGTTTCTGCTACTCTATGCAACGACCGTGCATGCCCGGCGGGCGCTGCGCAAAGCCACATCATGAAAGCTATTCGTGTACTTGAACCAGGCGGCCCGGACAGCATGCAACTGGTCGACGCCCCGGAGCCTCAGCCCGGGCCTAAAGAAGCGCTCGTCCGGCTGCACGCCAGCGGCGTAAACTTCATCGACGTCTATTTCCGCATGGGTCTCTACAAGGCCGACCGGCCCATCGCTCTCGGCAGCGAAGGCGCCGGTGTCGTGGAAGCCGTTGGGTCCGAAGTCACCGACGTCGCGCCGGGAGACCGCGTGGCGTATGCCATGGCGCGCGGATCCTATGCGCAGTACGCCGCGGTGCCGGCGGCCCACCTGGTGAAGATCCCCGCCCATCTGGATTTCCCAACGGCCGCTGCCGCCATGCTGCAAGGCATGACCGCGCACTATCTCACGCATTCCGTTTATCCCCTGAAGAGCGGCGATACCTGCCTGGTGCATGCCGCCGCTGGTGGCGCCGGCGGACTCACCGTGCAGATGGCGAAAATGCTGGGCGCGCGCGTGTTCGGCACGGTCTCCACGGAGGAGAAGGCCAAGATCGCCCGCGAGCACGGCGCCGACGAAACCATCCTCTACACGCAGCAGGATTTCGAGGCCGAAGTGAAGCGCCTCACCGGCGGCCGAGGCGTCGACGTGGTTTACGATTCCGTGGGCAAGACCACCTTCGACAAGAGTCTCAACTCTTTACGGCCCCGCGGCATGATGGCGCTCTTCGGACAATCCAGCGGCCCGGTGCCGCCGTTCGATCCGAACATCCTCAACCAGAAGGGTTCGCTCTTTCTCACCCGTCCGAGCCTCGGCGCTTACGTCGCAACCCGTGAGGAGCTGGCCTGGCGAGCGGGCGACGTGCTCGGCTGGATCGATGCGGGCCGCCTCAAGTTGCATATCGACCGGACCTATCCCCTGGCCGAAGCCGCCACCGCCCATCGCGATCTGGAGTCGCGCAAAACTTCCGGCAAACTCGTCCTGACGATTCCGTAATTGCCATGACTCTGCAGGCCAGACTCACGCTGTACTATGTGCTGCTGGCCGTGCTGATGGTGACTACGATCAGCGTCATCAACCTCGGAAACGAGATCCAGGCCAAGTTCGACGACACCCTCAAGCGCGCCCAGGCCTCTCAGCGATTGGCTGTCGAGGAGGTCAAGCAAACCCTCAACAGCGAACGCAAGCTCACCATCCGCGAGGCTCTCCGCAAGCAATCGCTGGTGGATTCCTTCAAGAACATCATGCGCGACTCGGACATCGAAGAACTGGCCGTCGTCGACCCGGCCAATAACGAGATCCTGCTCGATAGCATTCCCGGCCTGCTGGGTCAGACTTTGAAGAATGTCGACAATTTCGAGCCTTTAGTCCAACAGGCCAACTGGTACCAGAAATTCCGCGCCCTCCGCGGCGCCACGCACTACTATCAACTGCAACCCACCGTGCTCGAAGTCGGGCCGTCCTTCCTCTCCGTGCGCGCCATCATTACCCCAGGCTTGATTGAGCGCGACTTCGGCCCGGCCCTGAGAGAAAACTTCAAAGTGGCATTGATCGCTCTCATCTGCGCCGTGGTGGCCACGTTCCTCTTTTCGACGATTGCCTTTCGCCCCCTGGCAACCCTCCGCCGTCAACTCGACATGGTTACGTCCGGCCAGTTCGAACCGGAGAAGGCGGTGGCAGCCGGCAAGTCCGGCAGCGACGAATTCAGTGTGATGGCGTCCAAGGTCAACCTCCTCGGTCAGCGATTGCGCGGCGCGCAATTCGAGGTCTCCGACCTGCGCGGCAATATCGACCGCCTCTTGCAGGATCTCGAAGATGCCGTTTTCATCTTCAATCGCGAACGCCGCCTGGTATTTGCTTCGGGTTCGGTGGAGAAGTTCCTGGGTAAAGAGCGTGAAGACCTTCCGGGCGTCGGCATGGACGAGATCTTTCCGCCGGCCACCACGCTCGGCCTGCTCATCGCGCAGGCGGCCCAGACAGGCCGCTCCGTTCGCAATCGCCGCGTGCCGGCCACTTTCCCGACTCAGGCACCCGATGGCATAGCGGTCGTGCTGCTCTCCGTGGACTCTCTGGAAACTTTGCCCGGCGCCGCCCATGCCGGTTCCGGCTTCCTGGTCCGTCTGCGCGATCCGGAAGCGCAGCGCAAGATCGGCCGCGAACTGCAGACTGCCGACCGCCTGGCCGCCATCAGCCGCATCTCCGGCGGCGTGGCGCACGAGGTGAAAAACCCGCTCAACGCCATCCTCCTGCACGTGGAAGTAGCCAAGGCCAAATTGAATCGTGGAGATACCGACGTCGCTCCCCAAATGGAAATCATCTCCCGCGAGATTCTGCGGCTGGATCGCGTGGTGAAGACGTTCCTCGATTTCACCCGCCCGGTGGAACTGAACCTCTCCAACGTAGCCCTACACGAAGTGGTGAGCGAACTGGTTGACCTTGCCCGTCCGCAGGCCAACGCCTCGAAAATCCGAATCAATGTGGATCAGGAGTCGGAAGGAGCCGAAGTCCGCATCGATCGCGATCTGCTGAAGCAGGCGCTGCTGAATATCGTGGTCAACGCCATGCAAGCCATGCCGGAAGGCGGCGAACTGCGCTTCCAATCCACCGTATCGGAAGATACCGCCGAAATCCGGGTTTCGGACACGGGGCCGGGCATCCCGCCGGAGCTTCGCGAGAAGATTTTTCGGCTCTACTTCACCACCAAGAAAGAAGGCTCCGGCATCGGCTTGGCGATGACATTCCGGATCGTCCAATTACACGATGGTACAATCGATTTCACGAGCGAGCCGGGGAAAGGGACCACTTTCTTGGTCCGCCTGCCGATTGCCGTTTAGGTCGCCCAGTATGAAGGCCGCATACGCAATCCTCATCGCCGTTTCCGCTCTCTCGCTCACCGGTTGTGTGCTTGGCGGAAAGCCGCAAGTAGTCACGCCGGCCGCGCCGCAACCCGTCGTGACTCCCGCGCCGCCACCGCCGCCTCCGCAGCCTCTTTCCATGCCGCAGACTCAGGTGCAACTGCCGCCCGCGCAGCCCGTGGACCTCGACGCACTGACCCCGGCGCCGCTCCCCGAAGCTCCGGCCGGAACTCCTCCCCCGGTCCGAACCAGCCGCCCCCGGCCCCGCCCCCAAGCGCCGCCTGCCACTGTAACCGAGACGGCGCCGCCGCCGCCCGCCGCCGCAGAGACGGAACGGCCCGCGGTACGGGAAGTTCTGCCCGAACCCGAGCGCGCCAGGCTCCAAAGTGAAGCCGACCTCCACAAGCGCGAAATTCGCAACTGGCTCGCCAGCAGCCGCGCCCGCCGGATCCCCGCCAACGATCCCACGCTGGCCCGAATCCGCGGCCTGCTAGAGGCGTCCGACGAGGCCGAAAATAAGGGCGACATCCGCGGCGCCGCCGACCTGGCAGACCGCGCCCTTCTCTCCATGCGAGGCTTACAGAAGTGACAGAGACTCAATTCGAGCGCCGCCGCCAGGCCGTGGCCGCGCAGCTCCCCGCCCGTGAGTTGGACGGCTTCCTGATTTCGTTCAGCCCCAATCTGCGGTATCTCACGGGCTTCACCGGCAGCAATGGAAACCTGCTGCTCACGCCCGGCAAGGCCGTGCTGTTCACGGATCCGCGGTATCAGATTCAAGCCGCGCAAGAGGTCACCTGCGCCGTCCACATTTCCAAAGGACCGCTGGTGCCGGACGTGATCGCCGCCATCGCCAAACAGGGCCTCCGGCGCGTCGGGTACGAGCCCGCACGCATGACTTGCGACAGCCTGGATTCCCTGCAGTCGCGCATGCCCATGAAGAGCAGCCTCGTCCCCGTCCTCGGCTGTGTGGAAGCCCTGCGCATGGTGAAGTCGCCGGAAGAGATCGCACTCATTCGCCGCTCCGTGGAAACCAACTCGCGCGCTTTCGAAACTACGGTGCGTCGCGTGAAGCCGGGAATGAAAGAGAGCGACCTGGCAGCGGAGTTGGAGTACCGCATGCGACGCCTCGGCGCCGAAAAGCCCTCCTTTGAGACTATCGTCGCCGGTGGCGCACGCTCGGCTCTGCCCCATGCCCAACCCACCGCGGCGCCGCTGGCCACCGGCCAACTTGTGGTGGTGGATATGGGCGCCTTGCAGGACGGCTATTGCAGCGATATGACCCGCATGCTCTTCCTGGGCACTCCCACCGCCAAAGTGAAGCGCGCCTACCGCGCCGTCCTCGAAGCGCAACTGGCCGCCATCGACGCCGTGCGTCCCGGCGTGACCACCGCCCGTGTGGACGCCGCCGCCCGCAACGTCCTGAAGGGCTACGGTCTGGCCGATGCCTTCGTCCATTCCACCGGCCACGGTCTGGGGCTAGAGATCCACGAGCCGCCGCGCATTGGCAAGCGCGATAAGACCAAGCTCGCCGAAGGTATGGCGATCACCATCGAGCCCGGAGTCTACATCGAGGGCTTCGGCGGCATCCGCATCGAAGACACGGTGGTGGTCACCAAGACCGGCTGCGACATCCTCACGCCCACCGAAAAGTCGCTCCGGGTTATCTGACGCTCGGCCTCAAACGATTCTCTCCGCAATCAGAAACGCCAGCGCCAGAGTCGCGCACAGCATCGGAAACCAATCCCCGAACCGCGTATACAGAGTCTTCCCGGATTCGTAATTGAAGGCCGTGTACGACGTCGCCTGCGTGTACAGCGGCAATTCGCTGCGCACTCTCCCCGCCGCGTCGATGGTCGCCGTGATGCCATCATTGGTCGACCGGAGAATCCACCGCCGATTCTCCGCCGCGCGCATGCGGACAATCGAAAGATGCTGCTGCCGCGCCGCGCTCTTTCCAAACCAGCCGTCGTTCGAAATATTGAACAACACCTCGGCGCCCCCGTCCGCAAACTTGCGGACGAAATTCGGGAACACCGATTCGTAACAGATGAAGGCGCCGATCCGATGCTCGCCAACCGCCGACACCACCACCCGGTGACCTGCCGCGAAATCGCCCACTTCCGTCGATACCTTATTCGCCAGCGCCCCGAACGGCCACGGCACAAACTCGCCGAACGGCACCAGATTCACCTTGTCGTAGCGGCTCACCTGCACCCCCCCCGGCGAAATCAAGGCCGCCGAATTCAGCGGAGCGCCCAACCCGTTATGCGCCACCACGCCCAGCAGCACGTATGCTTGCGAGGTGCGCGCCAACGCGTTGATATAGGTGCGGAAGTGCTGATCCTCTTCGTAGTAGAACGGCGCCGGCACCTCAGGCCACACAATGATCGAAGGCGGCTTGGCCGCGTGCATCAACGCGCTCTGCAGAGACAGCGCCACCTGATTCCGCTCCATCTCGTCCAGCGAAGCCGGAGTCCACTGCTCGGTTTCCGAAATGTTGGGCTGCGATAGCAGCGCCGTCTGGCGTCCCCGCGATGCCGGCGGCAGATCGGGCAGCAAGCCCAGCAGCGGCAGCACCAGCAGCCATAGCAATTGCGTGCGCGGCCGCCGCAGCACCGCCAGCGCCAGCCCTGCCGACATCATCGCGAAGACGAAGGAAAGCCCGTAGACTCCCGTGATGGGCGCCAGACGCATCGGGTACCCCATGTCGATCCCCGCATTGCCCAACGCCAGCCAGGCGAAGCCCAGCGACCCGTGCGTGACTTCCACCGCCACCCACAACGCCGCCACCGCGGGAACGGCCCACCAGCGCCTCATGAGAATGCCTGCCGCCAAGGCGAAGACGCCCATGTGCAGCGCTTTGATGGCGCAGAACAGCAGCAGTAATGCCCACCCGCCCACATCGCCAACGCCGCCGTGGACTGCCAGCACAAACTGAATCCAGTAGCAGACGCCGAACCAGTAGACCACGCCCGCGATCCACCCCAGCAGGAATCGCCGCCAGTGGCCGAGTTCGCGCGCCGCGGCCACCAGCAGGGGCGCCACCGCAACCGGCGCCAGCCAGACGATACTGAACTTCGGGAAAGTGAAAATCAGGAGCGCGGCCGAAAGCACCGCCAGGACCGCGTTTAACACAGGGCCCGTCGGGCTTCCTCGCTCACCTCATCCGCCATGTAAGAGCTGCGTACCAGCGGACCGCTGAACACCATTTTGAAGCCGAGCGAAAGTCCGTAATCGCGATAGCCGTCGAAGACCTCGGGGGTCACGTAGTCCGCCACCGGCAGATTGCGCCGCGTGGGCTGCAGATACTGGCCGATGGTCGCCACGTCCGTGCCCGTGGCCCGCAGATCGCTCAATAGCGACCGCACCTCGTCCCCGGTCTCCCCGAGACCCACCATGAAGCCCGACTTCGTGAGGACTCCCGGAGCATGCCGCCGTGCGAATGCCAGTACGTCCAGCGACTGCCGGTAGTCGGCCTGCGGACGCACCTTGCGATACAGCCGCGGCACCGTTTCCATGTTGTGATTGAACACGTGCGGCGCTGCATCCAGCACCCGCGCCACCGCCTCCAGGTCGCCGCAGAAATCCGGCGTCAGGACTTCCACGCGGGCCTCGGGAAGCGCGCGCCGCACCTCGCGGACAGTCTCGGCGAAGTGTACCGACCCGCCATCGGCCAGGTCGTCGCGGTTCACGCTGGTGATCACCACGTACCGCAGCTTCATATCGGCGGCCATGCGCGCCACATTGGCAGGCTCCGCCGGATCCAGCCGCATATCGTGTTTCGCCGGGTTGCTCTTGGGCACCGAACAGAAGCCGCACCCGCGCGTGCACCAGTTGCCCAGGATCATGAACGTGGCCGCGCCGCGATGGAAGCACTCGTGGATATTCGGACAGCGCGCCGATTCGCACACGGTGTGCAGGTTCAACTCGCGCAGGCCGCTCTTCAGGCGATTCAGCGACTCGAAATGAGTGTGACTCTTGCGTGCCCACTCGGGCAGCCGCCGCCTGCCGTCCGGCCGTCCACCCAGAATCTGGACCAGGGGCTCGCTCACTACTTTTTGTCCTGCTCCGAAGTGAATCTCACCAGATTGCCGAAGCCCGCGGCTTCCAGGTCCACCTTGGCCTTGCCCAGCGCCGCACGGTCGGCATACGGACCCACCAGCACTCGCGTGAGGCCCTTCGTGCCGGGACTGACCAGAGACTTGAAGCCCTTATTCTGCAGGGTGCGTGCCACCATTTCGGCATCGGACCGGCCTACCGCCATCACCTGCCAGTAGGCGCCCGCCGGCGCTTCCGCCAGGGTAGCTGCGGCTGCCGGAGCCGTTGCCGTTACCGGCGCCGGGTTTCCCGGGTCGCGGACCGGCTGCGTGGACGGCTGTGGGTCGGCCTCCGCCGGAGGCGCGGATGGCGGCGCTTCGGCTGGCATCGGGGGCGGCGTCTGTGCGGGCGCTGCCGCCTGCGGACGCGTGTCTACCGGCGTCACCGACGCCGTGGGCGCTGCGTCCGAAGCCAGCTTGGCCGATCGCGGCGAGTTCTGCCCCAGGAAGTAGCCCATGGCCACGCCCACCGCGAACAGCAGCACCACAATGAAAAAGCCGCTCATGATTTGGCGGTTGCCTACTACCAGTTCGAATTCGCCGGTCTCATTGTTTCGCATGATTAATGTTTCGCACGATTTACGTTTCGCATGTTTAGATTCTTACGCCCTTAATCGTAAACAGAAATACTTCAACATTCTGGAGCGGCTCTTAACGGTTAAGAGTTCTTTCCAAGTTACTGATTCTCCGACCATTCACGTGCACGTGAATTCTGACTCCTGCCTTCTGTCTCCTGACTCCCAAATCCCGCCGGGATTTCAAGGGCGGAGCCCTTGGCTAGGGATTACCCGCACCCGGGGCCGGAGGTTGTCCCGTTCGATCCAACGCGCGTGTCAAAGAAGCAATTATATCGAGAGGCAGGGGGAAAACGATGGTCGTATTTTTTTCCGCGCCAATCTCCACCAGCGTCTGCAGGTATCGCAACTGAATCGCCGCCGGCTGTTTCTGGATCACCTCGGCTGCCATCCCCAGCTTTTCCGCCGCGCTGTACTCGCCTTCCGCGTGAATGATCTTGGCGCGCCGCTCGCGTTCCGCTTCCGCCTGTTTGGCCAAAGCGCGAATCATCTGCTCCGCCAGATCCACCTGTTTCAGCTCCACCATGGTCACCTTCACCCCCCACGGCGCCGTGTGCTGGTCCAGAATCGATTGCAGGCGAACGTTTAATTGCTCCCGCTGGCTGAGCAATTGGTCCAGTTCCACTTCACCCAGCACGCTGCGCAGCGTGGTCTGGGCAAGCTGCGAGGTGGCATACAGGAAGTTAGAGACTTCCAGCACCGCCAGTCTCGGATCCAGCACCCGGAAGAAAATCACCGCGTTCACTTTCACCGTCACGTTATCGCGCGTCACCACATCCTGCGCCGGGACCTCCAGCGTGTCGATGCGCAGCGAGACCCTCACAATCCGGTCGAGCGGCGCGAACACCAGGATCACGCCCGGCCCTTTCGGCTGCGCCAGCACACGCCCCAAACGGAAGATCACACCGCGCTCGTATTCGCGCAGGATCTTGATGGAACTGATCAGGTACAGCACGATGATCACGATCACTACCGTTGTGAAATCGATCGTTTGCATTTCAGTCTCCTGTACGGTCCGGCGCCGGCTCCACCGTCAGCGTGAGCCCGTCGATTCCCGTCACGCGCACACGCTGGCCCGCCGCCACCGGCGCCGCCGACACGGCGTTCCAGTATTCCCCATGTACAAAAACTTTGCCGGATGGTGTCAAAGCGCTGTACGCCGCGCCGATTTCTCCCACCATCCCTTCTTTTCCGGTCTCTACTTTGTTGCGGCGCGCCCGCACTGCCAGCGAAAGCAGCAGCACTGTGATCAGCGAGAACGGCAGCGCCAGCGCAATCGCTGTTCCCCAGTGAATGCGCATCTCGGGAAGCGGACTGTCCACCAGCATCACCGCGCCCAGCACCATCGCCACCGCGCCGCCCACTGCCAATACGCCATGCGCCGCCACCTTGGCTTCCAGTGCGAACAACGCGAACGCCAATAACAGCAGGGCCGCGCCCAGCCAGTTGATGGGCAGCACCGAGAGAGCCGAAAGCCCCAGCAGCACCAGGATGGATCCGATCACACCGGGAGCCACCATGCCGGGCGCGCTGAACTCCACATAGATCGCCAGTGCGCCAATCACCAGCAGAATGAGCGCGATGTTGGGGTCTGCAATTGCCGAAATAATTTTCTGCCGCAGGCTTCGCTGATACACCTCGATCGTCGCGCCCGCCGTATGGAGCGTGGCCGTGGAGCCGTTGAAGCGGGTCACCGTGCGGCCGTCCAGCGCGCGCAGCAACTCCCCTTCGTTGCCGGCAATCAAGTCCACCAGGTGTTGATCCAGCGCCTCATGCTCGGTGAAGGATTTGCTCTGCCGCACCGCGGTCTCAGCCACGGCGGCGTCACGGCCTCTCCGCGTGCAGATGCTGCGCATATACGCTGCCGCATCGTTCACCACTTTTTCCTTCATCTCCGCGTCCATCTCGCCGGTCATCGCCACCGGATGAGCCGCGCCGGTATTCGTGCCCGGCGCCATGGCCGCCACATCGCCCGATTCCAAAATGAAGAAGCCCGCCGACGCGGCGCGCCCTCCGCTCGGCGCAACGTAAGTTACTACCGGCACCGGCGAAGATACAATCTGTTGAATGGTCTCCCGCATCGCGTCCATGAGTCCGCCGGGAGTATTCAGGCGGATCAAAACCAGCACGGCGTTTTCCTGCTTAGCTTGAGTGATTGCCGCGGTGACAATCTCAGTTGTGACGGGATGAATGATACCGTCCACGTCCACCGCAATCACCTTCGACGCGGAAAACGCCGGAGCGGCGAGCGCCAGCGCTAACGCGAGAATTGCACTTCTCCCTCGCATTCTAATTTCACTGTACACTACCCGGACAAGATAGTCCGAAAAGACACTTCCGTAATGTATCTGATAGAAACTTTTAATGAGCAATTTCGGAGCCCTGCGGTAAAATAAGGGGGAACAAGTTTCCAATAGGACTCCATACAAACTATGTCAAGAAAGCGCTCTTCCGAAACTGAACTCGCGGTGTCTGCGGCCTCATCCAGTGTGCCCGCTCGTCGCAAACCCACAACGTCCACTCGCAGGAAGAAGCTCGCGGTATCGCCGGTCGAAGTCTCCGCCGAACCAGTTGTTGCTCCCGCTGTTGTTCTCGAAACCGTTGCCGTAACTGTCGTTGATGAACCGGCTTTTGAAACCGTCGCAGCTCTCGCTTATAGCTATTGGGTTGCTCGCGGCTGCCAGGGCGGCTCGCCCGAAGAAGATTGGCTGCGCGCCGAGCACGAACTCCGCAGTGGCAGTGTCGCCACGGCATAATTAGCGGTACTTCCGGAGTACGGCCAGCAATCTTCCTTGTATCTCCACGTCTTTGGCCGGTACCAATATTGGTTTCAATGCGGAATTGGCGGGCTGTAGCCGCACCATGTCTCCGCTCTCCCGGTAAAACCTCTTGAGTGTGGCATCGCTGCCCGCCACTAGCGCTACTACAATTTCGCCGTCTCGCGCCTGTGGTACGCGCTCCAGCAGAATCATGTCGCCGTCGCAGATGTGATCGTCGATCATGGAATCGCCGCGCACCTGCAACGCATAAGTATCGCCCGCGCCCGTGAAATCGGCGAAGCTCAACGTTTCCCTCTGTTCCACGGCTTCCACCGGAGCACCGGCGGCGATCCGGCCCAACATCGGAATCTCCGTGCGCACCGGTTTGGCGCGCCGCTGCTCCTGCAGATACTTCGGCGCCAACTCCAGCGACCGGCTCTGATTGAAGCCCCGCTTCAGGTAACTCTTATTCTCCAGCACCGAGATGTGCTTGTGCACCGTGGCCAGCGAGGCCAACTCCAGGCCGCGCGCAATTTCCTCATAGCTGGGGCAGTAGCCGTGTTCATCCAAAAACCCCGCAATGAAGTCGAGCACCTGCTTTTGCCGCTTGGTTAGCGCCATAGTTCCGTTTGCCTCCGGTACTCCCACTTTTATTATTGGCGAACAAAAAGGGAAAGTAAAGTTATTCTTCCATCCAGCCGATATTTGTCTTGGAGCACAGTGGCACATGATTTCCATTCGAAAGAACGTCAATGAGCTGGACCGCTGTCATGAAGTCAGGGACCTGGCGCTGGATTGTTATGTCAACGCGATTCGCAACGCCGCTCAGTACGCGGTTGAACTGGATTCCCAAATCACCACGCCCCACCGGCAGTATCTGAACAACCTTGCCGTTGAGGTGGCCACGGGAGATCCTCACGTGCTGACCGAGAGTCGCGCTACGGTGCGCGGCCTTTTGCGCGACTATCGCGACAAGGGCGCCGAGTTTCTGTCCAAACTCCGCGATGAGCTGAGTGGGACGGTCCGGGCTCTCCAGGAAATTATGGAGTCCATGACGCAAGGCGATGGAGACCACGAAATGCAGCTTCGCGCCGGGCTCGCGACGCTGCGTACCGTCTCCCGCTCCGCGCCGGATCCAACACTGCGCGAGGCGATCTCCTCGGCTGCGGCGGGCATTGAGCAGAGCATCGAACAGATCCGCAAGCACCACCAGGTGACGGTTTCCCAGTTCCTCACAG